>DDCR01000092.1 GCA_002335115.1 Oceanospirillaceae bacterium UBA2001 | reverse complement strand
TTGCGATTGGGCAGGTAAGTTTACCAAGGCTTGCATCAACTGCTGATAATCATTATCGCCCAATAAAGCGTCTAATAACCCCAACTGGCGAGCATCGTTACCATTTAACATGACCCCTGTAAGTCCTAAAAACAAACCCAGATCGTCCGGCACTTGACGTAAAAAATAGCTAGCACCAACATCTGGGAATAACCCGATAGTAACCTCTGGCATGGCTAAGCGACTTGAGTGCGTACCAATGCGAATGGCTGCAGCTTGCAATAACCCCATGCCCCCACCAATGGCATAGCCACTGCCCCACACTAACAGCGGTGTAGATAATTTATGGAGCATTAAATCAAGGTGATATTCATGATTAAAAAAAGTTTCACCAATATGCCAGTCACCTTGATTAATTTGATGATATAAATGCCTTACATCACCCCCAGCACAAAAGGACTTGCTGCCTGAACCACGCATAATAATAGCAATGACTGTGTCATCGGCTTCCCACACAGGCACATGCTCTAGCAATAAATCGACCATTGCAACATTAAGGGCATTGAGGGCCTCAGGTGCGTTGAGTGTGACTTCAATGACTAGCTGACCAGCCATAGTGGCGTGAGCCTGCACCAACAATGGCCCTGAATTTATCTCTGTTATCATTATGAATTAGTCCATTGAGGTTGACGTTTTTCTAAAAAGGCTTGCACACCCTCTTTTTGGTCATTGCTGTTGAACAAATTAACAAACTCATCCCGTTCGCAAACCATACCCACCGCCAAGGGATGGCTGCGTGCGTTTTGAATTAAACGCTTGCAGGCCGCTACACTTGTGGGGCTTTGTTGTTCGGATTTTTGTGCCCATAACAGAGCCTGCTCTAAGGCTTGGCCTGATTCAACTATGGCTTCCACTAAACCAATATCGAGGGCTTGTTGTGCACTCACTCTTTCGCCACATAGAATCATACGCTTAGCCCAGCCCTCTCCAACTAGCCATGCTAAGTTTTGCGTGCCGCCCGCGCAGGGTAACAAGCCCACAGCCGCCTCAGGCAGAGCCATATGAGCTTGGCTTTCGGCAATGCGTAAGTCACAGGCTAAAGCGACTTCTAAGCCACCGCCCATGGCGTAACCATTGATGGCGGCTATGCTAAGTCCCCTAAATTGACTGAGCGCTTCAAAAGCACGCCCAAAAGCAGTGGCCATAACAACTGCCGTTTGTTTGTCACCGTCGGCAAACAGTTTAAGATCAGCCCCAGCAGAAAAAAACTTCTCCCCCGCACCCGTTATGATGAGGCTGTATATGTTTTTATCCTGATTAAAATCATGAATCAGGTCAGCCAAACCATCGAGGCTGTCGTGGGTCCATGTGTTAGCTGGCGCATTGCTCATAGTAATGACAGCCACATGACCTTTAATGGTAAAAGGCAGACATGTATGCATAATAAAATCCGTTAATCAAAAACAGTTAACTAATAAAGCCGTTATAAGATTGGCAGAGCCTGCGTCGCTAACATGCGCCTTGCAATAATGACCCGCCTAATATCATTGGTGCCTTCTAAAATCCGATGGACTCGTGAGTCGCGCAGATACCGTTCCATGGGGTACTCCTTTATGTAGCCATAACCACCAAAACCGCCACTTCTCCAGCCCCAGACATGAGCAACTAAACCAGTTCTATCGCGACTGCCGTGGCTTCACCGCCACCAATACATAAAGCCGCCACACCCCGTTTCAGACCTTGGTTCTTTAACGCAGTCATTAAGGTCACAATAATACGAGAGCCCGTAGATCCAATAGGGTGTCCCTGCGCGCAAGCACCCCCATAAATATTCACTTTACTGTTGTCTAAGCCCAGTTCTTGTATCGCCAACATAGTGACCATGGCAAAAGCTTCATTAATTTCAAACAGATCCACATCTTTCACCTGCCAGTCTATGCTTTTTAACAAACTCTGCACTGCGCTAATGGGTGCAAGGGTAAAGTCACCCGGCTCTCCAGCGAAGCTTTGCACGCCCACTATGTGCGCTGCAGGGGTTAAGTTATTTTTAGCCACTGCCGCTTCACTGGCAAGCACGAGTGCCGACGCTCCATCCGAAATAGAACTGGCATTAGCTGCAGTAATAGTGCCATCTTTTTTAAAGGCCGCACGTAACCGTGGAATCTTATCAATGCGGGCTTGGCCCGGTTGTTCATCAGTAGTGACCGTTACTGTGCCCTTGCGGGAGGTTATTTCAACAGCTTCAATTTCACTTTCTAAAACCCCATCGGCGATAGCCGAGTTAGCTTTTGACAAGGAATGAATGGCAAAATTATCCATGGCTTTGCGGCTTAAACTAAATGCATCAGCTGTGGTTTGAGCAAAGCTGCCCATTAACCCGCCTTCGTAGGCGTCTTCTAAACCATCTAGAAACATATGGTCTAACATTTGCCCATGGCCCATGCGCATGCCCTGCCTCACTTTGGGCAATAAATAGGGCGCGTTAGTCATACTTTCCATACCCCCACAGACCATAATATCTGCAGACCCTGCTCTGATGGTGTTGTAGCCCATGATGGTGGTCTGCATACCTGAGCCACACATTTTGTTGACTGTTGTACATGGCGTACTTTTGGGTAGCCCCGCTCCAAGGGCGGCCTGCCGCGCTGGAGCCTGACCTTGCCCTGCAGCCAGTACACAGCCCATATAAACTTCATTAACTTGCGTAGAAAGGACTTTGGACCGAGTCAAGGCACCCGTTATCGCTACGGCACCAAGTTGTGATGCAGTTTGGCTCGCAAGGCTACCGTCAAGCCCCCCCATAGGTGTTCGACTTCCAGCGACAATATAAACTTTTTGACTCATTTTGTGGGGCTCCAATATAGCACATAAAATAAGGTCAACATCTTGATTGACCTTTACGTTAACGTCAATCAAAATATATTTTCCAATGACATAACTGTGCATTGTCCATGCCAACCCATCAATTCACAATTAGCCAATTGTCGAAAGAGTTTGCCATCACGACGCGAAGTATTTGATTTTACGAAGACCGAGGCTTATTGTCCCCGCAACGTGATGGCCAAAAACTCATCTACTCAAATCTTGACAGAACTTGGCTCAAGCTTATTTGCCGAGGCAAACGACTGGGGCTGTCGTTAGCTGAAATTCGTCAAATCTTGGACATGTATGATTCATCTGCCAGCAATAATGACCAACAGTTATTAGCCTTTATTGACAAAATTAAACTTAGAAAAGCCGCTTTAGAGCAACAAATGCTGGATATTAGTGCCTTGAAAAAAGAACTTGATGAGGCTGACCAAGGCTGTAAAAAGGCACTTTCCATTCAGCCCATATAAATATTAGCGCACGATGAGCCACTCACATAAAGCTTTAAACTGGAGTTGTTACCAGAGTTAACAGCGCGCCAATGGTCCGCTTTATTTCTATTCTTAGCGCTTAAGTGTTTACTAGTGAGCCGCTTTACTCAATCATGTACAATGACTTAAATACAGATACTTGACCCGTAAACATGTCCCTAACATTAATACCCAAACACGTTAAAATTGTAGAAGTGGGCCCCCGTGATGGGTTGCAAAATGAAGCTGGGGCCATGTTGAGCGCCAGTGTTAAAGCCAACTTAATTAACCAGCTTGCAGCCACAGGCTTGCGCCACATTGAGGCTGCCGCTTTTGTGCACCCCAAATGGGTACCACAAATGGCTAACAGTAGTGAGGTATTGGCTCAAGTAAAACGTCTTTCCCACGTTTCCTACAGTGCCTTAACACCCAATTTAAAAGGTCTAGAGCGAGCATTAAAAGCTGGTGTTAATGAAGTGGCCGTGTTCGCCGCTGCCACAGAGAGCTTTAGTGAGCGCAACACCAATTGCTCTATGGCGGAGGGCTTAGCGCGTTTTGAACCCCTTGTAAAAATGGCTTTAGAAGCTGGCATTAAAGTGCGTGGCTATGTATCTGTTGTCATTGACTGCCCTTATGAAGGTGCTGTTAAGCCCCAAGTTGTGGCTCAGGTCGCACATCAACTGCAACAGATGGGTTGCTACGAAATTTCTTTGGGGGACACCATTGGCACCGCCACCCCTGGGCGCATGCTACAGATGCTAGATGCCGTGCAAAACTCAGTGCCCGTATCGCAACTGGCAGGTCATTGCCATGATACCTATGGTCAGGCCTTAGCCAATGTTATGGTGTTATTACAAGCGGGGGTGAGCACCTTTGACAGTTCAGTCGCTGGCCTTGGTGGCTGCCCTTATGCCAAGGGAGCCAGCGGCAACCTGGCCACTGAAGACCTTGTTTATTTGCTGCATGGGCTTAATATTAAAACCAATGTGGATCTGGATCGTCTGGTGAAAGTAGGTCATGATATTAGCCAACTATTAGGCCGTCCTAATGGGGCCAAAGCGGGCCTTGCTTTATATCAACAGGGCTATTAATTCTAGATGGTATGCAATAACGGTACTTTTTAATAGCGGTACTTNNAATAGCGGTACTTTTTAATAGCGGCGTTGTGCAATAGCCACACTAATAACCGCTAGGCATAAAATAATCTTAGAAAATCGGTAATTTCTCAACTAACATAGACGATGATGAGTTAATTTAACCCAAGGACACCCCATGAAACCTGCCTTATGGCAACCCAGTCAAGCCCATATTGAATCAACCCACATATGGCAGTTTATGCAGCATACCAATGCGAAACATGGATTAACCCTGCAAACTTACACCGATTTGCACCAGTGGAGCATTCAACAAAAGCATCATTTTTGGAGTGACTTGTGGGACGCGGTGGGCATAGTGGCCAGCAAAAAAGGCGATTGTATTGTCTCTGATGGCGAACTTATGCCTGGAGCCCAGTGGTTCCCTCAAGCAAAACTTAATTTTGCAGCCAACTTATTAAAATATAAAGACGAGCAAACAGCGCTGGTTTTTTGTGGTGAAGACGGCCATCGACATCAAATTAGTTATGCCCAACTGTATGCCCGCGTAGCACAACTCACCGCGGGGCTAAAGGCCTATAACATTAAACCAGGTGATCGCATTGCTGGTTTTATGCCTAATGTCATTGATGCCGTAGCAGCCATGCTTGCCACTGCCAGTTTGGGTGCTGTTTGGAGTTCTTGTTCTCCTGACTTTGGAATTAATGGGGTACTGGATCGATTTGGGCAGATCAAGCCACGCATTTTGTTTACCACTGACGGCTACCTTTACAATGGTAAAAGACTCAATTCTTTAGAACGGGTCGCTAGTATTGCCAAGCATCTAGATAGCATTGAAGCCATTGTGGTGTGTGACCACATTACCAACAAAGCCGATTTGTCTGCCTTAAATGCCATGGTGCCCAACAAAGCCATACATTGGGACGATTTTGTTGACGTCTCTGCCAGCGAAATTGATTTTGTGGATTGTAACTTCAGTGATCCGCTCTACATCATGTATTCGTCCGGCACAACGGGCGTACCTAAGTGCATTGTTCATAGTGTGGGTGGCACTTTGCTGCAACACAACAAAGAACACCTCTTGCACACTAATGTGAGCCGTGATGACGTACTATTTTATTACACCACCTGTGGGTGGATGATGTGGAACTGGCTTGTGAGTGGGCTTGCCTTAGGCTGCTGTGTGGTTTTGTATGATGGCTCACCCTTTAAAACCCCTAGCATTCTCATGGATATGGCTCAAAATGAGGCTGTGAGTATTTTTGGCACCAGTGCTAAGTACATTGCCGCATTAGAAAAAATAGGCCAAAAGCCCATACAAAGTCATGATTTAAGAGCCCTCAAAAGCATCTTGTCTACAGGTTCACCTTTGTCCCATGAAAGTTTTGACTACGTTTACCAACAGGTAAAGACTGACGTCATGCTGTGTTCCATTTCTGGCGGCACCGACATTGTATCCTGCTTTGCTCTAGGCTGCCCCATACTGCCCGTTTACAGGGGCGAGTTGCAATGTGCAGGCCTGGGTATGGATGTGCAAATTTTTAATGATGCAGGTCAATCCATCACTCAGCTAAAAGGCGAATTAGTGTGTGCAAGTAGCTTTCCCGCCATGCCCATTTACTTTTGGGATGACCCTCAACAGGAAAAATACAAGCAGGCCTACTTCAGCCAATTTGATCGAACTTGGGCCCAAGGTGATTATGGCGAAATAACCCAACACGGGGGTATTATTATTCATGGCCGTTCAGATGCAGTGCTGAACCCAGGTGGAGTGCGCATTGGTACGGCAGAAATATATCGTCAAGTTGAAACTGTTGAAGCTGTGTTAGAGAGCATTGTTGTGGGGCAAAGTTGGAAGGATGACGTGCGGGTTATTTTATTTGTGGTATTGCGTGAAAATGCCTTACTAACGGACGCCCTTATCACCCAAATTAAACAAAAAATACGCACCAACACCACTCCAAGGCATGTGCCTGCAAAGGTTATTCAGGTGGCCGCCATTCCTCGCACTATCAGCGGAAAAATTGTTGAACTTGCTGTGCGTAAGGTCATTCATGGTGAAGCCGTGAAAAATATGGATGCCTTAGCTAATCCTGAAGCATTGGATTTATTTGTTGGTCTACCGGCGCTAGCTTGCGATTAAAATGTGTAAATCAAGCAATCTTTGATGACATAGGGAAACTATTACCTAGTCTTTACAAATGACACCCTTGTGGCTGTTGTGCCTAGTTAATTTACTCGATAATATGTGGGCTTATCTTTTCTTGAACTGTGGGCAGTAACAATTTCACTGCCCAAAACTGCTGAGGCTAATAAATGGATATCTTTGATTTCTCCAATGGTAAAGAAGGCTACTATGGAGAGTATGGTGGCGTTTTCTTACCCGAAATTTTGCATGCAACCATAGAAGAGTTGCTTGTATGTTTTCGTGAGTGTAAGAAAGACCCCAAGTTTTGGCAAGATTACGTTGCCCTACTTCAAAGCTATTCAGGCAGACCGACCCCCATTACGCATTTAGAAAATTTATCGCGTAAGCTTGGTGGTGCACAAATTTATGTGAAACGTGATGACTTGAATCACACGGGCTCTCACAAAATCAATAATGTCATGGGTCAGGGCCTTCTCTGCCAGAGACTGGGTAAACGCCGTGTGATTGCAGAAACGGGCGCGGGCCAACATGGCTTTGCTACCGCCACGATGGCCGCCAAATTTGGTTATGATTGCAAAATCTATATGGGTTCTGTGGATGTGGCCCGCCAAAGGCCCAATGTGTTCTGGATGGAGAATCTAGGTGCTGAAGTGATTGCGGTTGAAGATGGGCAGAAAACCTTAAAAGATGCAGTCAACTCATGTATGCGTGACTGGGTTACAAACATGGCCGATACCCACTATATTTTAGGCACCGCTTGTGGGCCTCACCCCTTCCCAGAGATGGTCAGTTGGTTCCAATCTATTATTGGCATGGAGGCCCGAGAGCAAATTTTAAAGCAAGCCGGCAAACTGCCTGACCGCGTTTATGCCTGTGTGGGTGGCGGTTCTAACGCCATGGGCATATTCCAAGGCTTTTTTGATGATGAAAATGTAGAACTGGTTGGCTGTGAAGCCGGTGGCGAGGGTGTGGGGTCATACATGCACTCGGCACGCCTAGCGTACGACGATGCGTCGGTGGGTGTCGCCCAAGGCTACAAGACCTATTTCTTGCAGAACGACGAAGGCAACATGAATGAAACCCATTCGGTCGCCGCGGGACTCGATTACATTGGCATTAACCCCATTTTCTCCTACCTCTGGGAGCAAGGTAAGGTGCGCTTTGAAGCGGCCACGGATGTTGAAGTGAAAGAAGCCCTCAAGCTTACGATGCGCACCGAAGGTTTAATTCCTGCCTTAGAAAGCACCCATGCTTTTGTGACGGCCATTGCAGAGGCGCCCACCATGGGTAAAGATGAGGTGATTTTAATCAATCAATCTGGCCGTGGTGACAAGGACATCTTTACTATTGCCGACGCCCTTGGTGATGCCAAGTGGAAGGCCTTTATTGATGGTAAGGCCCAACAATACCGCACGGAGGGTATGTAATGGGTTTACAAACCTATATTGAACAGCGCCAGCAAAGTAAAGACCTGCTAGTGATGGCCCATGTAGTGTGCGGCTACCCCAGCTTTGCAGCCAACATGGAAGCCTTAGAGATCATGGCTGAGGCTGGTGTTGACTTAGTGGAACTGCAATTCCCCTTCTCAGAACCCAGTGCCGATGGTCCCTTGTTTGTTAAAGCTAACGAGCAGTCCCTCAAGGCGGGCACAACGGT
>DDCR01000052.1 GCA_002335115.1 Oceanospirillaceae bacterium UBA2001 | reverse complement strand
CTGGCCACCAAATTCAGGCTGGTGGCTGGAGGTCCGACAGAGAATGCTAAACTCTTCCGACCCAAATGACTGGAAAGTTGGCCTCGCAGCCAAAAACACACCCGGTGCAAATTAAATAATTCTGAAATGGAGGAGCACTTCAGCAACTCTGGCCGAACAGCAAAAGCAGGTGTTGCTAGCACACGGCTTTAGGAACACGACCAACGAACTTGAAACTAGGACATTAGCCATAATACAGTCCCATATAGCGATGAATCATCATCCCGCCCCAGACACTAGTTCACTCTATAGGAGTGTGACGAATGGCATCATTTCAATATGTTCCAATCGCTAAACACTTCATCGTTATGCTCTCCAAATAATGGCGCACCTTTGGAAATTTTTGCAGGTGTTTTTGAGAGTTTTACGGGGGATCCAAGGGTTTTCATTTCTCCAACCTTTGAATGATTGACAAATTCAACCATACCTCGCGCAAGCGTTTGAGGATCATTAAAAACGTCAACATGATTTAATACTGGGCCTGCTGGAATACCCTCATCCTTGAGTAATTTCCAGATCTCTTGAGTTGAATATTTTTTAAAGAAAGCGGTCAAATCTCCAGCAAGTTGGATATGGTTCTGTACCCTATCTTTCTTTGTTTGATATCTGGGGTCACTCAAAAAATGCTCACAGCCAAGTACTTTGCATAGAGCAATCCAAAAGTTCTCTTGCGCACCACCGACGGTGATATACCCATCTGCGGTTTCAAACATCTGATAGGGCGCGCTCCCCCTGTGCGCTTGCCCAAGTCTTTCTGGCACCTCGCCATTTGCAAACACGCTCGCAGCTTCATAAACACCCAGCGATATACCAGCTTCAAAAAGACTTGTATCAATATATTGCCCAACGCCAGTGTTTTGCCGATTAGTTAAAGCCATTAAAATACCAATGGCCGCGTGCATTCCAGCGCATACATCTGAAACTGGCATCGGAATTCTGAAGGGAGGGCCGTCTGCAGGCCCATTTATTGACATTAGTCCTGACATGGCATTTGCGATCAGATCAAACCCCCCGCGTCCAGCGTAGGGACCTGTTTGCCCAAAACCAGAGATTGAGCAATATATTACGGTAGGGTTTATTTTTGAGACGGCGTCATAATCAATACCCAGCCTTTTAACTACTCCCGGCCTGAAGTTCTCAATCATCACGTCAGCTTTTTCAGCCATCTGCTTTAAAATGCGCAAGTCATCATGTTTTTTTAGGTCCAGCACGACTGACCTTTTATTCCGGTTCCAAAGCATAAAAGGTGCGCTCTCACCCTCTTGAAAAGGCGGTGAGTGCCTTAATGGGTCCCCCCCATTAGGGTTTTCAACCTTAACAACGTCCGCACCGTGATCCGCGAGGATCATCGAACAATAAGGCCCAGACAAGTGAGTTGTGAGATCAAGCACTTTTAATTTGTTAAGTGAGCTCATGCTTCTCCTATTCGGGCATTACAAGCTTCATCAAAAAGAATTCCAAAGGAACTGGCCCTTACCTTTTGAGCGTGTCGTCCGGCGCTGCAATCAACTTGGTCATGCCACGGTAGATGAATAATGGACAAATGATAGTCTTACTGCGCCTGCCTCTGGGTCAAGACCCATCTGCACCCTTCTGCTAACTGCTGGTTGACTGCTTCATTATAAGCAGCCCTGAAGATGTTTACTGGCTTTTTCCAGTATTAAGAAAAAATTAACGTTGCCTGTAAGATCTATGGGTTTGCCTCGTTACTCCTATGAAAATTATCTGTAGGAGCGAAACAATGAATATCATTACACAGCATTTCACTTTGATTGAACCGGGACCAGTCCAGCGCTTTGGGGGATTGACATTTTTCCCGCTAACTGTGGAAGGAAAATCCTGCCCACCGTCTTTGCAAACCTTTGACCAGTTAGCTGATCAGGGTTATGCGGGAGCCTTTGAACATGGGGCCGACGGCAGTGTGACTAGTGTCAACATTGAAAATAATAGCCCTTTCTTTCTGCTGATGCTCGATGAGTGCGCAGCCACATATGCTTTATTAGATTTTTGCGGTATAATAATACCTCATTATCGGGGTAGCTGGGATGATAGCAAAAGGCGATGTCAGGATTGGTCTAGAATGGCGTTTTGGGGCCGAATGGCCGGGACAGAGATGTGGAGCAAAAACAAGATCTGGATCACCCTGCAAACGGCCAGCTAATAAACAAAAAGGGCGCTGCCGTCTTCACGGAGGCGCATCTTCAGGCCCCAAGACCAACGAAGGCAAGGCAATCATTGCTAGATCAAATACCAAGCACGGCCATTATACCAAAGACAAACTTGCAGAAAGAAAAAGGCAAGCAATGATTACAAAAGAGCTTTGGGCTCGTCGAAAAATGATTGAACTTCAACTCCGATATGCAGGCGTTATTGATTAGCAGGTACCCTAACCAACACTCACATTCCTAGCGATTACATGAGGGGGGTATATAGCCCCCCCTTATTTTAAAATTAGCTGACAAAATGACTCACACCAGAACTCAGTTAAATGACCCTCGTAAATAGGGGGGTAAGGTGGGTTGGGGGGGTTATCTCATGCAGATCTGTTTTATTGTCCTTCTTTAAAGAGGCTAAACAGACGAGTTGAATAGTTAAGCGGCAAACCCAACCCACTTAACCCACCTAACCCACCTCTGCATCATGATTTACCCACAACCCATGTAACAGTGCCTCCGCTTCTCCCTGCTTTTTTCAGTGAGAGATCAGCTAGAATTCTACCGTCCAGTTTTTTAAGCATGCGGCCAACACGCGTAATGTCTATCGTGTCCTTTGTGTAACAACCAAGTGTGCTCAGATGTTCAATTAGCGAGGCCTGATCTATTTGCTTTGGCAAAGACAGTATTTCACGAGCTTTAAATGGCACATCGGGAAAGCATTGGTGGAGAATTTTAAGCAGATCAGTTTGCGCCTCTAGCTTTGTGTCATTTTGTCTAATTTGCTCTTGGCTCATGGAAGGGTCAGCCATGCCAAGCCAAATCAATGGGTTTCGGATACGAGTTGACCACCGCTCAAATGACCCCAGCGTTGAGGGACCCTCATGCGCACCATGAAGCAAATATGATCTGATTATTGTGAGAACATGACCAACAATTTCATGACGCTGATCCAATGCTCTTTTCCGCGCATCATATTTGAACGTCCGTAGCTCAGGCCGCTCAACGCCAGCGTCTAGGTTGCAAACCAAACTTCTTCGAACCACATCACCTGCAAGCTCAAGATTGTTGCCCGTTGCAACAATCTGGCATGTCTTCAGAACGTCAACGAGTTTTGACACCCCTAGCGGTCTAATCCGCAATACTGGTTGAGTAAGGATTTGGCATAGAACATCACCCCCCAGAGGTTGTTCAACGTTATCAACATTGATTAATGTATCACCACGCAACATTGCTGAATGGAGCCTTTTTTCCATTTCAGCCTCATCCTTACCTTGGGACAACACAGATACTGGCTTGCCGCTCGATACAACTCCGATGACGTCCACTAACAAACTTTTTCCAGTTCCAGCTGTAGGGGCGTTAAAAGCTGTCAGTGGAATGTTATCGAGGTTCACTCGATCCGCTGCAGCCATTAGGCATGCCATCGCAACTGACTCATCAACCTCTGATTTGAAGGGGAAGTCAGCAAGCCACCTTCTGAGATAGCTCAGACTTTCCAGTGCTGCTTGCTTGGATGGCTGGCAAGATTTTCCAGCAATCACAGCTCCAGATTTAACAAGGTAAATCCTGT
The DNA here is from genome assembly GCA_002335115.1 of Oceanospirillaceae bacterium UBA2001. Lineage (GTDB taxonomy): Bacteria > Pseudomonadota > Gammaproteobacteria > Pseudomonadales > Balneatricaceae > Njordibacter. Next base: position 2,008 of record DDCR01000052.1, on the reverse strand, counting down.
TTTTTGTGTCATAGCCGTGCTTGTTAACCAACTCATTTTCAGGAGACAGGTATGCCGTTGTGGCTATAGTTTTAAGCTGTTGTATTTTGGAATTCACACCTCTAGACAAAAGTGCATCCAGAACCTCTGCTGGCGCGTTTGCTGGGTACCAATCTCCAGTCTTCCGGGAATATTTCATAGGTTGAACAACCAATCCGAGCCGATCGCGCAGTGAGGCCCTATCATGCACTAACAGCCTATGGTTGCTGATGTTGTCCTCTTGTACTTCGGGGTCAATTATCTCGGTGAGTTGGCCATTAAACTGATAAAAGTTCAGGCTGCTTTCACTCATATATTTTTCAATCTCACTCACAGACGAATGTAACTTGCCACTGTGAAGAAAGACTCGATTTTCGGTGTTACCGTTCTCCAAATTAACAACAGTTTTTCCATGACGTTTTGGAAACCTGTAGCCCCCCTGCATGGCTTCATGGATTATTGTACCAACAGTCACTGAGTGTGGATTAGCGCACTCTAAAAACTTTTTTTGAGTGAATGCCTTATCATTTTTTGGAGATTTAGCAGACCATTCGTCGAACAATTCAGCCGCCCCGGCACCGCCCCACGCATTTAGGCCAAAAGCTACCTTGGTCCAATCATCATAGTGACGGTCATGATTTGGAATATGCTTTAAAATATCTCGCATTTGCTCTGTGCTAATTTCGTCATAACCACTGCGTTTCATCGTGGAAAAAACAATTTTATCTCTGGTCGTTATGTCCTGTTTTGAAACAAGCCCCGCCGAAGACATGATTTGCTCTGCCGTTGAAATTATTTCGTTCACCTGTGACTGATTGATTTTTGGAAGACCCTCTAGGGTGCAATTCACAAGATCAATATCGGGCCACAGATAAAGCTGATTAGTTGCTGGATGAATGTTGTGCGTTACGACACACTGGCCTTGCCCCAAAACTTCAAGTTGCTGATCCTGAACTAGTTCTGATCCATAGCGCTTGCTTACCTTTTTTCTCATTGGGTTTTCAGACTGAAAAAAGAAAGCAGTCTTGGGCGGGCTACCAATCCTTTCAGGAGGGGTGCCACCGGTGATTTTTTGGATGGCCGCTTTGATTGGCTCTACCAGTTCGGGTTTCGTAACATCTACATCGACAACTGTTAGATGCCCTGCCAGCACTCCAGTACCGGTTGCATTGGGATATTTTTCTTGCCAACCAATGATGCAAGATTCATCGATGCTTCCAGCGAGCCGCTGCCAATTCCTGATTACCGGGCGTTTTTCTTTGCATGCAAACGGTAAGGGACAAAACCCTGCTTTCACCAGCGCAATTCTTGTCTGGGTAGCCTGCTCAATGCTGATCATTTTTTATCCCCTGCCAATTGATGTTCTGATTGGCAACAGGCAGACCGTCAGCCCATTCTTCAACTTCAGAATGCACCCAAGCCACGGCCCTATCCCCAATCCGTCTAGGTCGCGGAAATCGGTCTTTTTCGACCAGCCGGTATACAGTTGCCCGGCTCAATCCAGTGATCTGAATGATATCGTCGATACGTAAAAAGCGCATTTAAACCTCCATGAACTTTTGAGAGTTTGAATGCGCTATTATGTCGACTAGTTAGGGCTCGATGTTCGGAGAAAAGGTTTCAATTAAAACCATGGGTATCTTGCTTCAAATGCACGCGTCGCTCGTTCTAACGAAGCAGGGGAAGCAGCGGCAATCAGATCGCTCAGTGGCGCCAATTCAGCTTGTAGAACGCCTATTGCTGTGGCTTGTTCCATTTCGGATTGGTTAGTGGCTTTGGTCAGGGTCGTTAGGTTTGGGTACAGCGGTAATTTGTAAACAGTCACCAAATACTTTAGCAAAATGACCAGCAAAAGATCCCTTCGCGCATATTGTGCGCCCGGGCCAATTTGGTTTTTGGTTTTTGGCGGATTCTCGAGAAAATGGAGGAGTTCTGCCGGTATTGCCTCTCCAAGCGCTGTATTATATGCAACGACTTTTTGGGCAGCAAG
>DDCR01000099.1 GCA_002335115.1 Oceanospirillaceae bacterium UBA2001 | reverse complement strand
CCAGTTACAGTAATCTTCAAAAAATCTCCCCCCGTCACCTTGAGCCACATTTTCTCGGCCATGCTCACTCGGATCAGCAAGCACTTTATCAAAACCCATGATGAGACCATCAATCCAATCCTTAAACACACCTTTTATAACAATGGCACCATCACGCTCATAATCTTGCACTTGTGATTCACTCAAATACATAGCTAAACCTCTTTTTACTGGGGCGTTAAATCGCAGCTGACAAGGGCTTCAATTAAGGCCTTGAGTTGAGGCTTAACTTGGGCACATTTTTTGTCATCAAGGGCATAGTCTGGCGTATCTTGCATATAAGTTGCTTGGGATAGCTCCAGCTGAAAAGCATGAACATGGTGACTTGGCTGGCCATAGCTACGAGTAATATAGCCCCCCTTAAAACGCCCATTACTCACTTGAGTATAGTTTATATCAGAGATTGCGTGCTGCGCAGCTTGTAGAAGTTTGGCAGCACACGCCTTGCCATCATGAGTGCCCAGATTGAAATCCGGTAAGGTCCCTTCAAAGAACATGGGGACTTGTGCTCGAATGGAATGGGCATCGAATAAAATAGCATAGCCAAATTTTTGTTTAATGCGTGCCAATGCAGTAGCCAATTGTTGGTGGTAGGGGCGCCAAATGTATTCGATACAGGCCTGCTGATGGTCGGTATCTATGACTGTGCCGGGTTTGAACATAGACTTTTCATTGAACAGAATATGAGGAAACAAGCCTATGGTTTTACCTGCATAGAGTGGTTTATTGTCTTCTGGCCGATTAAGGTCAATGACATAACGTGAGTAGTTCGCCTTGATCACGCCCACTCCCATAGCTTCTAGAAAGTCATACAGTTGTGGAATATACCAATCAGTATCGGGCAAAGCCAGAGCCTCTGACGTTAAGGTGTCTGCGACTGTGGGGGTGAGTTGCAAGCCAGAGTGGGGCATACTCACCAGTAATGGTGAAGAGCCTTGAATAAAGTCGTAAGCTACTGAAAAAGTCATAGTATTAAGCCTGTGAGGTGTATCGCCAAACTGGTCCAAAACGTTAACCCTATCAAGCTGGCTAGAGTTTGCAAAGTAATAATATCAGCCATGAGTTTAGCGTTACCACCCATCTGTTGAATAAATGGATAGGCCGATACCGCCGTTGGTAAGGCTCCAAACACCACCAAACACACAGTTACTAAAGGACTCAGATTAAACCACCATGCACCACCTAATAGCAGCGCTGGAAAAACTAACAACTTGACGCTAAGGGCCGCAGCCAAAGTGGGCCAGCGCCCTCTTAAGGAACTCATCTTCAAACTAGCCCCCACACCAAGCAGCAGTATAGGTAGGGCTGCGCGACTGACAAGGTCCATCGATTGATCCAGTATAGTGGGTATAGAGATGGAGAGCACATTAAGCAAAAGACCAATAGCCACAGCAACAAGCATGGGGTTATGCAAGAGTTCTTTGATAATTAAAGTAGACAAGAATTGCTCTTGGGGTTGGTTTTTACGCACTAGCAAACTGACCGAAAGTACCGACAAAACATTGGTAGACGGCATCAGCACCGCAATCATTAAAGCACCCAATTCTTGCCCAGGCAAACCAAATATATCCACCAAAACAGCCAAGCCAATAAAACCATTGTGGCGTATGCCTCCTTGAGTAAGGGCTGCGGTCGAGACCCCATCTTGACCTAGTAATCGAGCCACTAGCACGCAATAAATCAGTATTAATATCAGTGCCACAGTGAAGAGGGTAAACAAGGGTAAGAGCAAGCCTGTATCAATAGTGGCATGAGCTAGCGTGTGCACAATAAGCACTGGAAATAGTACCCAGTAGGATAGCTTGGAGATACCTTGCCAAAAAAGAGAGTCTGTCAGCAGTTTTTTAGAGAGGCCGTAGCCTAATAGCATTACCAGCAAAATAGAGCTGATAATAGGAAAAATAGGAGTCATTAAATAAGCCAGTACAACGGATATATAGGGCTATGATACCAGTTTAAGCACTCATCTAGCCCAACTGTTTTAAGCGCTCATCATGTTGATTTAATAATTCACCCACACCCCAATTATTGTCTTTTTGCACACGCATAATACCAATAAGGTTTTTATCACGAATGCGCTCAAGCTCGCGAATAGAATGATGCCCCGATTGCTCATCAGACTGCTGAGCAATGGTAGCAATGAGTTCATCCGTGAGTTCGGGCACATCCATTAACTTGGTCCATGGCCACTCTAAACAAGGTCCAAACTGAGCAATAAAATGCGCCATACCCGCCTCACCACCAGCTATGCGATAGGTTTCAAACAGACCCATTTGTGCCCAACGCAACCCAAAGCCATATCGAATGGCATCGTCTATCTCTGTGGTTGTGGCAATGCCATCTTTGATCATCCACAAGCCTTCACGCCATACTGCTTCTAAAAAACGATCAGCAATATGAGCATCAATTTCTTTACGCACATGTAGCGGCTTCATACCCACACTGGTTAGCAGGTCTTTGGCCTGCTCTATAATGTTTGGGCTGTTAGCTGGACTAGGCACAAGCTCTACTAAGGGTAAAAGGTACACTGGATTAAATGGGTGGGCCACCATGATTTGAGCTGGCCTTAGGGCATTTTCTTGCAATTGCGAAGGCTTAAAGCCAGAGGTCGACGAACCGATAATGGCCTCTTTTGCACATGCTGCCTGTACTTGGGCAAACACCTTATGCTTAATGTCTAAACGTTCTGGCACACTCTCTTGAATCCAATCGGCATTAGTTACGGCCGTTTCAAGGCTCTCACAGAAAGTGAGCGTGCCTTCTGTGGGCATGGTCACATCGGCTAGCTGAGGTAAGGCCTCACGAGCATTGTCGAGTACCCCAGCCAATTTGCGCTGCGCATCAGTTGCGGGGTCATACACATTAACATCCCAACCGTGCAGCAAAAACCGCGCTACCCAGCCACCACCAATGACACCACCACCAATACAAGCAGCCGTTTTTTGGCGCTTATTGGGTTTATTAACAATATTGGTCATGCTAAAGGCGCTCTTTTTTCTACCTTAATCAGTTCACGTACCTGGGCTGGTGTCATTAAGGTAGAGCCCATGTTAGTGGCGATGGTTGCAGCCCGCTCAACCAGTTGCGCATTAGTCGCCAAGACCCCTTTTTGTAACCAAATATTATCTTCTAAGCCTACCCGAATATGGCCCCCAGACAATACTGTAGCGGCCACGTAATTCATTTGATTACGACCAATAGAAAAGGCCGACCTGACCCAGTCTGTAGGCACATTGTTAACCATAGCCATAAAGGTATTGAGATCATCTGGCGCACCCCAAGGAATACCCATACACAATTGCACCATCACTGGCTCAGTAATTAGTCCTTCTTCTACCAATTTTTTAGCCAACCATAAATGACCCGTATCAAAGGCTTCAATCTCAATACGGGCACCTATGGCAGTCATCTTCTCTGCCATCGCCCGCAACATGCCGGGGGTGTTAGTCATCACGTAATCTGCTTCTGCAAAGTTCATGGTGCCACAATCTAACGTGCATATTTCTGGCTGACACTGGCGTATGTGTTCTACCCGCTCACTGGCCCCCACCATATCTGTTGAGGCCTGCAAAGGTAATGGGTTTTCTGCATCACCAAACACGATATCGCCACCCATACCCGCAGTAAGATTAAGTACCACATCTACTTCTGCAGCCCGAATACGTTCGGTGAGTTCTTTATATAAATCTAAGCGGCGACTTGGCACACCCGTTGCTGGATCACGCACATGACAATGCACTATGGCAGCACCCGCCTTAGCCGCATCAATGGCACTGTTGGCAATTTCTTCAGGGCTACGAGGCACATGGTGAGAGCGGTCTTGAGAACTGCCAGACCCAGTCACAGCACAGGTAATAAAAACATTTTGACTTGCCTGTAGTGGCATAAGTAGCTCCAAAAAAGGGTGTTGATTGAATAGGCGCCCATGATGGCATTGTCCATCTCTGTTTAATTGATATTTTAGGAGTAATTGTTATTTAATACCGAACAGTTTATGTCTTTTCAGTGTTTCTCATGGTGCAGATTTTATACTGGTTTGAATTGAGTTTGTCGGGGTATACTAATATTTCAATGTACTTAATTAACACTTTATTAATGGAGAAATGAAAATGGCTAGATACGTTATTGAACGAGATATTCCAGCAATCGGTTCGTCAACCCATGAAGAAATGAAAATGGCAGCTCGTATGTCAATTTCAGTGTTGCAGGACATGAAAAAAGAAAATAAAGACATTGAGTGGGAACACTCATACATTACTGCCAATAAATCCTTTTGTATTTACAATACCTCTGATCCAGATCTAATTATGGAGCATGGTAAACGCAGTGGTTATCCTGTCACATTGGTGACCAGAACAACCTATTTGGTGAATCCTTTAGCACTATAGTTGACCGTTCAATATGAACTCAAACATTGCTATTATCACCACCTCAGTAACTTAAGCCTGACCCGCCAACCCACGTTTGATAATCGAACATGGGGTGCGGCGGTCAAGGCTTACAAAACTACAGCAGCGTGTATTTCTTTTGGACTTGTCCAAAAGAAATACCAGGTGGCATCTACGCCATGTAGTTACGTCATCAGTGGTGTAAAAAATAACCCTACCTTAAGCTGTATGTTGGCAATGTGTTTGGCCTTTTAACAGCCCCCACTCAAGCGATATGAGAACCCAACTGTGTTTATGCAGGGGCTAAACATTTTTTCCCTTGACCTGAGCTAAAAATATGTCAGAATACTGTATATATATACAGTATTTTTGGTTTTACTATTGGTTTTATTATGGTTCTCCTACAACTCGAAAAAGAACGTTTAATTTGGCGAGCTCGGCAAATGGCTAGCCCAGATCATCGCTGTCAAAGTAGTTTTTACCCCAACTTAGATGCCCACTTACAAGGGGGTTGGCCCCAAACTGGATTAGTGGAGTTAGCCTGTGGTCCTATGGGTATTGGTGAACTACGCTTGTTATTACCTCTACTAGCCCAAGCTCAGTCACGTTTACAAGTATGGATTAATCCACCCGCAGAACTCAATGGCCAAGCTTTAGCACAACATGGCATTGATCTAAGCCAAACTTTATTAATCCGCTGCCAAAACCCTCAACAAGCCCTGTGGAGTGCCGAGCAAAGTCTTAATAGTGGGTGCTGTAGCCATCTTATTTTATGGGCACCTAAGCTCACTGCACCCCAAGCAAAACGCTTACAAGTCTCAGCCAAAGACAATCAAGCCCTCATATTTTGGTTAAATTCTCAAGCCGAACCTAGCACCAGTGCTTTACCCGTGAGTGCACGTTTATCACTCTCCCCACTAGCTACAGGGCTGCGCCTACAAATTCATAAGTACCAAGGCCAGTGGCCCCAACACCCATGTCAGGTAGATATGCATGCATTGTGGCCCTCTTTAACGGTGCCATCTCATAGGCCTACTCATTTAGTCAAGGCTCCAATAAACAATATTGTGGCATTGCCATTACAGTTGCGTTGATGCATGCAGTGGCTTTATTTATATTTTCCCAGCCTACAACTTGATAGCCTTTTAAACCAACAGGCGTATCACCAACCCTGTGTTTTAGTAGATAAAAATAAAGTGCTGCAGGCTAACCCAGAAGCACGCCAATGGGGTATAAAAATAGGCACAGGCTTAGCTCAAGCTGCCCTTTTATGTGCTCAACTTAAAGTTATTGCCTACGACGCCAAACAAGAACAGCGGTTACTGTTGCAGCTAGCCCAGCGCTTGTACCAAACCAGTGCCACCTTGTACCTTGATCCACCCCAAGGTTTGCTGTTGCAAACAAGCGATATGCTGCGCTTATATAATGGCCTTGATGCCTACTGGCAACAGTTACAACAGCCTCTCAAGGAACGTGGCTTAAACTACCACTATGCCAGTGCCCATAGCCCCTTAGCGGCACAGGTGTTGGCTCGTGTAGGTAACGACCGCCTATTAAAAGACCAACGTCAAGCCACAAAATTACTCAGCCAATTACCCATTCATGGCGCTGGTCTAGAATATAAACTGGCCCTACAGCTGGAACGCCTTGGACTGAACACGCTAGGCCAAGCACAAGCCCTACCTAGGTCAGCACTAGGCCAGCGTTTAGGCCAAAACCTTGTCACCTATTTGCAACAACTAGACACCCACAGTGCGCCTGAGCGATCAGCTTACCGGCCCCCTGAACACTTTCGCCAACGCTTAGAACTACTCTATGAGATTGAGCAGAGTACGGCCTTACGCTTTCCATTAAAGCGCTTATTAAATGACCTAGAAGCTTTTTTAGGGCCACGCCAACTAAGAGTAGCAGGACTTAGTTTGGGCTTAGAGTATCGCGAACAGAACGCTGAGCGGCTACACATAGGTTGTAGTGATGGCGAATACCGTGGTGAAGCTTGGTTAGCTTTGTGCATGCTAAGGTTAGAACAATTGCAGCTACAGGCCCCTATTATTGCCATTAGCCTTAACACCAAAGGACAAATGCCATGGGCGCCTTTAGCAGCACAGTTGTTTGAACCCCCAGGAGGCAAACTCACCCCTGGGCAACTGATTAGCCGTTTACAGAATAAGCTTGGAGACCATGCAGTCCAACAAGTGTATTTACGCGATGACCATCGCCCTGAACGCAGTTTTTACCAAGGCCCACCTCACAGCCATTACCAAACTCAACCTGCCACCATAGCCTTACGTCCTAGTTTGTTATTTGCCCTGCCGCAGGCTCTAGGACATAAGCCTAATCATCAGTGGTGTATCTTGTCTGGCCCCGAACGCATACAAAGTGGCTGGTGGGATAACGTAAGTATTTGCCGCGACTACTTTATTGCACGCAACCCCATGGGACAGATCTGTTGGCTATTTCGCACCCCCAGAGAGGAATGGTTTTTACATGGGTATTTCTCATGAATATTGCGTCTGTTGTGGACTATGCTGAGCTGCATTGTTTAAGTAATTTTAGCTTTTTAAGGGCGGCATCCCACCCCCAAGAATTGCTCCAACAAGCCCATACTTTGGGTTATAAAGCTCTGGCCCTCACCGACGAATGTTCAGTGGCTGGGGTGGTTAGAGCGTACCAGTATAAAAAGGAACAGGGTCTCAATATTAAACTCATTATTGGCAGTGAGTTTTTACTTAAACCCGATCAACTCGAGGCCCAAGAAAGCATCGTAGTGCTGGCAAAAAACCGCCAAGGCTATGCTCAGTTATGCCAACTCATTAGCCTTGCTAGGCAGCGGTGTGAAAAGGGTCGGTATCAAGTTTATCAACATGACTTTAAAGCACTTAGTGAGTGCTTACTTATATGGAACCCCCATCCAAATAGCATTAGTGAGTTAGGGAAAACATTAAGCACTCAACATAAACAACGCTTATGGGTAGGCTGCCACCGGCGCCTAAGTGCCTTAGACCAGAGCCTAAACACCCACTGCCAAAGCATGGCTGATCACTATGATTTACCCATAGTGGCCCTTGGGCAGGTCATTATGCATAACCCCAATCGGCAAATGCTACACGACACCCTCACAGCAATTCGCCTAGGAATGCCTGTTTATGCCTGTGGCTATGCCTTGCAAGCCAATCGTGAACACAGCCTGCGGCCATTGGATAAAATCGTTAAACTTTACCCACCCTCATGGATACAAGCCAGTGTCACCATTGCCCGACAATGTGATTTTTGTTTATCTGAACTCAGTTACCAATACCCTGCTGAACTAGTGCCTAGTGGGTATGACGCCAACAGTTATTTGCACTACCTAGTAGAGCAAGGGAAAGCCATTCGTTTTCCCGCAGGGGTGCCCCATGACATTGCCCTCATTATAGATAAAGAGCTTAGCCTTATTGCCTCCGAAGGTTACGCACACTTTTTTTTAACCGTATATGACCTTGTTCAGTTTGCTAAGAGCCAGCGCATCTTATATCAGGGTCGTGGCTCTTCTGCTAATTCTGTGGTGTGCTATTGCCTAGAAATTACTGCCGTTGACCCCCGTCAAATACAGGTTTTATTTGAGCGATTCATTTCTAAAGAACGGGCTGAGCCACCCGATATTGATGTGGATTTTGAGCACCAAAGGCGGGAAGAAATTATTCAGTATATCTATCAAAAATATGGTCGCCACCGAGCGGCTTTAGCCGCCACCGTGATCACTTATCGCTTTAAAAGTGCCGTACGTGAAGTGGGTAAAGCCCTGGGCATTAATCTGCCCCAACTTGAACTATTTATCAAAAATGTAGACCGCAAAGACGCGAGTACTAGTTGGCATGAGCAATTACAAAGCTTAGGTTTAGATGGTCAAAGTCACGTGGGCCGATGCTTCTTGCAGCTGGTAGAAACCTTGCAAGGCTTTCCCCGTCACCTGTCACAACATGTGGGTGGTTTTATTATTAGCGCAGGGCCCCTTAGCGAACTAGTGCCTATAGAAAATGCCTCTATGGCTGAGCGCACCGTCATTCAATGGGACAAGGACGATTTAGCCAGCCTTGCCTTACTCAAGGTCGATGTTTTAGCCTTGGGCATGCTTAGCGCCATACGCCGAGCATTACACATGGTGCAACACCACCACGGGCGTCAGCTTAGCTTGGCAGATATTACTCGTATGGATGATGATGCTAAGGTGTATGCCATGCTACAACAAGGTGACAGTGTGGGGGTTTTCCAAGTGGAGTCACGCGCCCAAATGAGTATGTTGCCACGCTTACAACCCGCCTGTTTTTATGACCTTGTGATTCAAATTGCCATTGTGCGCCCAGGACCTATTCAAGGGGATATGGTGCATCCATTTTTGCGCCGCCGAGCGGGTAAAGAAAGCATAGACTACCCATCACCAGAAGTGAGACAGGTACTAGAGCGCACCCTAGGGGTACCTATTTTTCAAGAACAAGTGATAAAGCTTGCCATGGTAGCAGCTGGTTTTAGTGGCGGTGAAGCCGATGCTTTGCGCCGAGCCATGTCGAGTTGGAAACGTCATGGCGAGCTAGATCAATTTCGTCATAAGCTAGTTGGGGGGATGGTGACAAGGGGTTATGATAAGGCTTTTGCAGAGCGTTTATACCAACAAATCTTAGGCTTTGGTGAATACGGCTTCCCCGAGTCTCATGCTGCTAGCTTTGCCGTTTTGACCTACGCCTCAGCTTGGCTTAAATACCATTACCCAGCAGCCTTTTACTGCGCCATTCTTAACAGCCAACCCATGGGGTTTTATAGTGCTTCTCAATTAGTGCAAGACGCTCGCCGCCATGATGTACAAGTACTACCCGTGTGCATTAACCACAGCGCATGGGACCACAGTTTAGAAACTACTGACACAGCAGAACTGGCCATACGCTTGGGCTTACGTCAGGTCAAAGGTGTACGCCAAGGCCCTATACAAGAGTTAATAGCACAGCGCCCCCCACAAGGGTTTCAAGGACTTTCACAGGTGCAGGCATTGCACTTGGCTAAAGGCCAACTGGAGTCACTGGCAAGTGCAAACGCTCTCACCTGTTTCAGTGGCCACCGTTATCAAGCCCGTTGGCAATTGCTCGATAACCACCAAGACCTGCCATTACTAAGAGAAATACACGAGACCCACCCAGAACAACTGCCCGCACCTGTCGCCTTAAATGCATTAACAGAAGACTACGCCAGCTTAAACCTGAGTTTAGAACATCATCCCATTGCCCTATTACGCCATGCAGGTTTACTAAAAGGCTGCATAAGTACACGCCAAATGGCCCATAAACCCCACCAAAGTTTAGTGACCGCAGCAGGGTTAGTCACCGGTCGGCAAAGACCGGGCACAGCCTCTGGAGTGACCTTTATTACCCTAGAAGATGAAACGGGTAATACTAATTTAGTGGTCTGGCAAGGCACAGCGCGAGCCCAAAGGCAGGCCTATTTAAATGCCAAAATATTAAAAGTAAAAGGTATTTTAGAGCGCGACCCAGACAGCCAGGTCATCCACATTATTGCCGGTAAACTGATTGATTGTAGCCACCTACTAGACCAGCTAAACATCAATTCTCGTGATTTTCATTAGTGCGACCAAGTGGTGGCCATGTCAGCGGAGGGTGACCTTGTTAGCTATGCATCAACAAGATCAATATAAATGAATTGGGATCAGCAGCTAACATTGGGCCTATTAGGTGGCCTCTAGCAATTGCTAAGCAAGTGCTTGGTAGGATTGAACTCACCCCACCAAGTTTCTATTGATTCACCTAACTGAAGTCTTTAGCGCCAGAAAACATTTCTCCAAACATAGGACTGTTAAGGTCAGTGAACTTAAATGGTAGGCCATTATCAGTGTCATAAACGTCCAGAGTTCGTTGCTGTTGGTTCTGGAACTGGACCTGTTCCATCATTGAGCGTTGGCCCTTAGCCCCTTCAATTTTTGCTTTTTTAGCCTCTCCTTGAGGGTCGTTATCATCTGAAAAATTGTACTTTTCGGATAGTTCTCCAGTAATTACCACCTGGCCACTCATTTGAGTTAACTCTGCTTCAGTGGCTTTTTCTGCCAATGCGGCCACCGCCCTACCTACATAAATTACGCTCTCTCCACCAGGGAATGACACGACTTCTGTCTGGCACCCACCCACTGGATGAAGGGTGATTGCGTTCACCTTATGATCCTTTAATTCCAGTGCCATATCCGCCGTCAGGCGATCCATTGCTGAGTGAGCGGCGCCATAAGCAACATCAAACGCATAGTGAAATGCGCCCGTACTAGAGGTTTGAATAATCAACCCCTGTTGCTGCGCCACCATGAGTGGTGCAACAAATTTACTCATGACGTAACTACTGCGAACACCAACATCAAAAGCCTCGTCATAGACAGACAAAGGGCGTTCCCAAAACGATTTACCAAAGTGTGGGGCAATAGCGATTAAGCCACTATAAGCACTGTTGACCAGAAGCTTAATGGTCTTTTGTTCAGCCGCCACCCGCCCAACAAAAGCTTCTACTGCAGCATCATCCTTTTGGTCTAGGGCACAGGCATGAATCACACCACCTGTGGCATTATCAATCGTCGCTTCTGCAGCTAAATCCTCCAACGCCTTTTTATTGCGCGCTGTCGCATAAACGATATAACCTTCTTCTTTGGCCAACGTGAGGGCAATGCCTCGACCTAGCCCACGTGATGCACCCGTTACAATTGCAACTTTGTTCATAGTAAAATCTCCCTGTATCAAACATTTTGATATCCGATTCCATTACAGGAACATGACATCCTAAAAAATAATAACGAATATTTAAACCGGTGTTTAACTATAGCGCTCGAGATCATTTATAACTAGTCTATTTTCTGCAAAAGCTATTAGGCACATTCACTTTGAAAATACCAATTCAGTTATTGCAAACAAGGGCTTTATAGCTTGGTACCCACGGTTAGTACTGGAAAGCTCGTGAAACCAAATCGGCCCTCACTTTCTGCTTGCGCTAGCTGAGACTGCCATGCTCTTACCTTGTCTTCCTCCACACCCTGACCCAAGGCAAAATTAGCCAACACCAGTTCTGCGTATGCTGCGGGCGAGTTTTCGTGACGCTGGGTTATGACAAAAGCGAGTGACTCAGTGCGGATATTACCAAAGCCCTGCTTGGATAACTGGCCAGACAATTCGAGTGGCAGCATTTGATGATAACAGTGGGCTTTAAAAGCCTCATGTATGAGGTTATTGAGGGCCTCATCAGCACCATGAAATTTGAAGTGATCCCAAAGTACGGACACATTAACAAAGCTGGATCTGGGTTTTAACAAGCGTCCCACTTCTGCTAATGTAGCACCTACATCTTCAATATAATCCAAGGTTTGAATAGAGGCAATGCCATCACAAGAAGCATCAGGCAAGTTGATCTTGTCAGCCATGCTACATAAGAATTGAACGTTATTTAAAGGTTCACAGCGCTGCCTGGCTGCCACTAATTGAGTTTCACTGGGGTCAAGCCCCACCACGTTACCGTTGGTGCCCACAGCAAGTGCAATATCTTCTAACAAATGACCCGCCCCACAGCCTACATCTAATATGGCGTCATCTACATTAAGATTAAGGGCTCGCATCACAGCTAAACGCCTTGACACTCCAGCGCTACTAGCTGCCATTTTTTGCTGCAGTAAACTCGCATTACCTTCAAATTTCATAGTTTTTACCTTCAATAAAGTTGACCCAAAGTTAAGCTCGGTTGAGCCATTAAAGTTAACAAGATTGTGGTTACATAACCAATGGTTATGTAACCAGCTCAATTAAATTGTGACCCACGGGTATTTAACCTTTTCACCAGGCTCTTTTATAAAACAAAATGTCACATAAATCCCTTATTTATTAGCGCTATTTTTTGTCATTAACAAAGCAAGGAAGGTTATTATGAGTCTTAGTTACGGACAGTTTTGCCCTGTCGCCATCACTTCAGAAATACTTTGCACCCGCTGGACTACGCTAGTGGTGCGTGAACTGATGTGTGGTAGCACACGGTTTAACCAAATTAGACGCGGAGTGCCACTGATGTCACCGTCGCTATTGTCTAAACGTTTAACCGAACTTTCAGACCATGGAGTGGTACAAATAAAGCACATAAAAGGTAACATAGTGGAATATCATTTATCTGCTGCAGGTCGCGAGCTTATTCCTATCATTGAGTCTTTTGGAACTTGGGGAAAGCGCTGGTTTAATAGTGAAGTGAATCTTAATAAACTGGACGCTTTGCTTCTCATGTGGGATATCCACCGCTTAATAAAGCCTGAAGGAATTAGCTTAGACAACTGTGTCCTAGAGTTCAACTTCCCCGAGCTTTCGAGTAAGAAACGACGCCATTGGATGGTCATTAGCCAAAACGATGTAAACTACTGCATTGTTGATCCAGGTTTAGACACCGACTTACTTATCACCAGTTCGGTCAGAGGTTTAACATCTATCCACATGGGCTATAGCAATTTCGAGGATGAGGTCAATCAGGGCTCACTTGTCATTAGGGGCAACCCTCAGTTAGCCAAAGCCATGAGTCAATGGTTAGGGCGGAGTCCATTTGCAGGGGTGACACAACAAACGCCACAACTAAACTATGGGTAATAGAGCAAGGGCAGTTTGACTACTTAATGCGCTTCACCGGCACCCGTAAATTCCTTAGGGAGCGTTTAATCGTTTTTAAATGGGCCATCGTTTCTTCACCCAGTTGCATGGTAACTCCCACAGCCAGCACATCGATAACAACCATTTGGGTAATTCGAGACGACATGAGGGTGTTGAGTTCCTTATCTTCATCTAAGTCGATGTATAAGGGAATTTGTACCTGCTGTGCCAAGGGTGTGTTACTTGGGCACAGAGCAATCACCGTCGCTCCTGCATCCATGGCCAGTTGCGTACTGTGCAGCAAGTCTTTAGTGCGGCCTGTTTGTGATACCGCAATCACCACATCACCAGGTTCTAAGGTCACAGCCGCCATCGTCTGTAAGTGGGGGTCTGCATAAGCCGCCGCCGACATATTAAGGCGAAAGAACTTATGTTGTGCGTCAGTACAAATAGGCGCTGACGCTCCAAAGCCATAACAGTCAACTCGCTTAGACCGAGCTAAGGCCATAATAGCCTGTTCTAGGTTAGCTGCATCTAAATCAGACTTTACCCGCATGAGGTTGCCCATGGTGGCATCAAAAATCTTTTCTTTAAACTGTTCCACCGAATCTCGGCTATCTAGGCGGAATTGTTGATAAGACGTATTAGTACCCATAAACTGGGCTAAATTAAGTTTAAAATCTTGAAATCCGTCAAAGTCTAGGGCTCGGCAAAACCGCACCACGGTGGGTTCACTTACCGCCGCGGCTGCAGCCAGATCAACAATACGCATTTGCACAATTTTTGCACGATGTTCGAGCACATAGTCGGCCACCTTGCGCTCAGATTTACGCAGCTGAGGGTGAGCTTGGGCAATAATTTTAAACACGTCATGGTTAGCAATGGACATGGGGTGAACCAAGAAAATAAGGTATTGCTAACATTCTACCCCATCACCTTTAGCTCAATCCACTGCGTATCATTAAAATTGCAGGGAGATGTCTTTATGCGTCGCCATACAAGCTGACACGGTCGTAGCTAGGTCATCACTCATACGCTCTTGCAGACGCAAGCCAATGCTCTCTTTGATGGCCATGTCGTAACTCACTAAAGCTGGCGCTAAGTCAGTTAGAGCGCGTTCACGCCAAACAATCTCCGCATCTAACATTTGCACGGCTTGGTGATGCAAGCCCTTGGCCTTCTCTGGATCGTACTTACTGCCCTTAAGAGCCCTGCGTGTTTTCGAGAGTTTAGATTTAATACTACTGACACCCGCCAACTCACCCAATTGTTGCTCTTGCAGCTTGATGGCAGCCATGGCTGACTTGGCATCAAGTTGATCTATGCTTAACGCAAGCGCAGCCACATCATTTTTCATCTGGGCTAGCTCTGGAGCTTGGGAAATCCATAAGCGTAACTCTTGAATACCTTCGTAGGCTTCATCCACATTGCGTCGATATTGAGTACGAGACTGCTTTTCAGCTTTATTAAGTTTCTCAAACATAGGCCTCTGAGTTGCCCACTCTTGAGGTATGCTCGCCTCCAAAAGTTCATTGAAGCGCCCCAGTTCATCAATCTTAGCCTCAAGAGCAGCACGACGATTATCATTTAAGCTAATATCTTCAAGCCGACGCAACTGCAACTGAGCATCTACGACCAAGCGTTTATTATTGCGAACATTGAACTGAATATCTCGCACTTGATAATGCAAAGCTTCATACCCTTTGGAAAAGGCTGTGAGCTCAGCTTTAGCTTGATAAATATTTTCCACTTTCACAAAGGTGTCACGGGCTTTGCCTAAGCTGTCTTGCAATACTTGGTTTGCAGCAGAAGACATGTAGCTTGCATCTACACTCGCCATAGCATCAATGGCAGCCACCAAACTTGTTTCTTGGTTAGCGTACAAAGTGAGCACCTGCTCCTCTAAGCATGGCTGAATACGAGGGTTCATTGGGGGTGGCGCAGATTCGGAAGTAAGGTAAGTTCGGTTAGGAAGGTAATTCACTAAACTTGGAAGAAATCCTGTAATCACCAAAGCCAATAACTGCAAACCAATAAAGGGCACAACTCCCTTGTATATGGAAACCGTCTTCACCACTTGATCTGCCACACCACGTAAGTAGAAAAGGGCAAAGCCAAAGGGCGGTGTTAGGAATGAGGTTTGAATATTCAAGCCAATCATTACACCTAACCAAACTGCAGTAATATTAGCACTCGGGTCTGCTAACAATATGGGCGCCACTATAGGCACCACCACTACGGCAATTTCAATAAAGTCTAGAAAGAACCCTAAAATAAAGATGACCAACATCACCACAAAAAATTGCACCCAAAAGCCACCTGGCAAGCTTGTGAGCATATGCTTAACGAGTTCTTCACCACCAAAGGCTCGAAATGCAGAGGTCAACATAGCCGCACCAATGAGTATAATAAATACCATAGAGGTGGTTTTAGCTGTTTCCCCCATCACCTCATGCAAGGTGGTGCCGGTTTTAAAGACGCGCCAGCCACTCCAAGTTATGGCGATCAACAAGGTAGCCGAAGCCATTAAACTAAGGGCAATACCAAGGCGATCTTCATCTGTGTTGATGCTCTTAATATTAAGGTCAAAGTTATTAACAATAATGCCTAAGATAATGATGGAGGCGATAGCCATAAATGCCGGCCAATAACGTCTTTCGTCACGATGGTGCAGGCGATAACCCGCCATCAACATGGCTCCCACAGCTCCGACAGCGCCTGCTTGGTTGACTGTTGCAACGCCTAGCAAAATGGATCCCAGCACCACAAAAATTAAACTCAAAGGCGGCAGCAGTGCCATTAGTACTTTAACTAAAAATTGGCGGTCATAGGCACCCAAATAACCCACAGGTGGCGCCATTTTTGGGCGAATGATCGCTGTGAACAAGATATACAATATGTATAAACCCACCAATAAAAGGCCGGGCACAAAAGCACCCATAAACATATCACCCGCGCTAGCAGAGGTAATATCAAGCACTGAGGGCATAGAAAACTCACCCGTAATCTCCCGATAAGCAGTTTTGCGCATGGCACTGGCTTGATCAGCAGCGCTACTGAGTTGGTCAGCCAAAATAATAAGCACGATCGAGGGGGGGATGATTTGGCCTAAGGTCCCCGATGCGCAAATGGTACCCGTTGCTAGTGAATGAGAATATTTATTGCGCAACATGGCGGGCAGAGAAATCATACCCATGGCAATCACAGTTGCACCCACAATGCCCGTAGTGGCTGCTAGTAATGCGCCAACAATAACCACAGAGATACCCAAGCCACCGGGGACAGGGCCAAACAGTTGTGCCATTGTCACTAACAAATCTTCCGCAACTTTAGAACGTTGCAGCATAATGCCCATAAAAATAAAT
>DDCR01000187.1 GCA_002335115.1 Oceanospirillaceae bacterium UBA2001 | reverse complement strand
AACAGCAGGCGTGGTGTTGATAAGGCGGTTTTTGAAGGGTTGGTGGGGAGGCTTTAGAGTCTGCAAACCCATCGGAATAGCGAAATTATAATGCGCTTGCAGTAGTTCGAAACCTCGACAAAAGCTGGCATCTATCAAAAATTCTCAATATATCAAAGAATCTCTCAAATAATTTTGAGACGTTTTTTGGTATACACCTCTTACCCACTTTTTGGTTGGCAATCAGTCACACAAGACTATATCGTTTTATAGCAACTGGATGTGTTACATACCGGTTTAGCAAAAATATTCTTTGTTAATAATGGATGGAGCGATAGCGTTCTACAAGGCGTGAGAGAAGCCGCAAATGGCCAGTCGACAAACAAGATATTCGTATCTCAACTGGCAAGAGTGTTTTCGACTTTATGATTGAGCCCCCATTTGTTGATAAGTATCGCTAATCCGACCCGATCTTTTTTATTTTTTTTACAGAGATGCATTTACTATGGACAAAAACTCAACAGAGGCTGAAAGCACAAGTATTGCAGAAAATTTTGCCAACTGGGCACTTGATGAAGCTACTGCTTTACCGCACACAAGTAATCAAATTATAGCGCGCATGACATATGACGCTGTGGGTTTGATGTACGCTGCTCGCAACGAGGATTATATTCTTTCGGTCAAAGAATCAGCGATTGAAAAAGGCGGTTGCCGGGCTGTTGGCCATAAAACTAAATTAGGGTTGTATGACAGCTGTTTGGTAAATGGAACAGCAATACACGGAGAAGATTTTGATGACACTTACGAGGGCACACCTGTTCACTTAGCCGCATCTTTGGTTCCACCAATGATTGCTCTCAGTAGTATATGTCAAATCGACCGTCATGATTGGGTAAGATCAATTTCTCTAGCTGCTGAACTCATTTGTCGACTTGTAGTTGTTGCACCGACTGCAATTCACCGGCAAGGATTTCATCCAACGGGTGTATTAGGTGCTTTTGGCGCTACTGCGGTTGCAGGAGTCTGTCTCCAATTGCAGCCTAAACAACTGGCTAGTGCTCTTGGTATTGTGGGAAGTATGACGTCTGGCATCATTGAGTATCTTGCTGAGGGAACTTGGACAAAACGCATGCATCCAGGCTGGGCTGCAGCTAGTGGTCTCAAGGCAGCTCTTATGGCAAGAAATGGCTTTCTTGGACCCAGAACAGTTTTTGAGGGAGAACATGGTTTCTTTAAGGCTTTTGCCGACCCTTCAATAAAACAGGATTTATCAGTTTTGGACAACTGGGGTAGATCTTGGCATTTTGACCAAGTTGCTTTTAAACCTTTCGCGTGTGGAACAATGACGCAGCCGTTTATTGATTGTGCGATAAGTGCACGTGGTAAGGTTGACATTAAAGACGTTGAAAAGATTGTGGCTCATATAGGTGAGGGAACTGTCCATAGGTTATGGGAGCCCTTAGACGAAAAGCGTCGGCCTTCAACACCATATGGTGCAAAGTTTTCTGTCCCTTATTGCGTAGCCGTTGGCATGGTTTTTGGTGATGCTGGGCTTTTACAATTTACCGAAAAAACTCTTGCTGATGATCGAGTGATTGAGCTTGCGCATCGGGTTTCGTACAGAATAAACCCTGAGGACCCATACCCTAGAGACTATGTCGGCTGGTTAGAAGTCCACACAAGGTCTGGGGTTGTTCACCATTTCAAACAGCCCTGCATGCGTGGTGGAAAAAACCAGCCCATGACCGACTCAGAAATAAAATCCAAATTTATTGCTAACTGCACATATGGTCGGTTAAAGCACGAGGAAGCGTCACTCGCTTTTGAGTCGCTTGAGTTATTCTTCAGCAGCCCAGACTCAAATGCAGACAGGCTTTTCTCTGAATTGCCAGTGTAAAAAGTAGTTTGAAGAATTCGGCTATCCATACACTTATTAAAAAGTGCAAGCCAACTATCATGAATAAATAGTGATCTTAATCCAGTTTAATATTGCATCACCACACCACCATTGATCTGGAGCATTTGACCGTTAACGAAGCCACCATTTTCTGAGCACAAGTAAGCGATCATTCCACCAATATCACTGGGCTTGCCCAAACGTCCTGACGGATTGTCTTTCAATAGTTTCTGATAATTTTTATTAGGCTCAGGATTGTCCATATCGGCGCCGTCCGGTGGAAAAGTGCCTGGAGAAATAATATTCGACGTTATACCACTAGGTCCAAACTCAACTGCAAGGGCCTTCGTCAGCCCCCAAAGGGCATGTTTTGAGACTGAGACGAAGCCTGCACCTGGGTAACCCCTTTGCGCATTCATGCCGGTAAAATGGATCACGCGTCCCCAGCCTTTTTTTACCATGAAAGGCAAAGCTGCACGCGCAAGCCAAATTGGTCCGTTCATATTCACGTTAATCACATTTTGCCATTCATTGTTCTCTATTTCTAGAAATGGCCCGTGAGGTCTAATGGCCGCATTATTGACAAGAATATCTATGCTCCCAAAAGCATCTACAGCTTTGTTGATGATTAGTTCTGCCTCTTGTTT
>DDCR01000180.1:40219-42313 GCA_002335115.1 Oceanospirillaceae bacterium UBA2001 | reverse complement strand
AGTGAGTGCCTGATTAATGCATCCTCAGTGAGTGCCTGATTAAAACATGCAAAGGCATGATTAGGTCTAATCAAGCCACCACAAGCCGCACCCTGCTGTTATAATGGCGCCTTATTTACTCATCAACAACTAACTGGGCGCCTATGCCATTTTCAAAACTTGGATTGTGTCATCCTATTGTTAGCGCCATTGAAAGCTTAGGCTATACCACCCCTACCCCCATTCAGTTGCAAGCTATTCCCGTTATTCTTGCGGGTAAAGACCTCATTGCCACCGCGCAAACCGGTACGGGTAAAACAGCAGCCTTTGTATTACCCATATTAGAGGCCTTTAACCAAGAGCGAACCCTACGGGGTAAACGCATACGCGCGCTTATACTCACCCCTACGCGTGAGTTAGCCATTCAGGTGGCTGATGATGTGGCTAACTACAGTAAGCACCTGAGCCATAGCTCTATGGCAGTTTATGGCGGGGTTGATACAGAGCCGCAAAAGCAGCGCTTAATTGAAGGTATTGATATTTTAGTGGCCACCCCTGGCCGCTTGCTGGATTTAGCCCACCAACGGGCCCTTTATTTTGATGAATTGGAAGTGCTGGTGCTCGACGAAGCCGATAGAATGGTCGACATGGGCTTTTACGGTGATATTAATAAGATTATTGATCGTTTGCCTGCCAGCCGCCAAAACCTCTTGTTTTCGGCCACCATGAGTGACGAGGTTATAGACCTTGTGGATGGTTTTGCTAAGGACTCCACGCAAGGTAGCAAAGCTCACCCCGCAGTTGAAATCACCATCTCGCCTCAAAGTCCGTCTGCACCTAACATAGACCAGTGGTTAATAACCGTAGACAAAGACACCAAATCGGCCTTACTAAGCCATTTAATTAATACCCAAAAATGGGATCAGGCACTGATTTTTATTGAGAAAAAGCATGCCGCAGCCAAGCTGGTGGCGCAGCTAGAAAAACGCGGCATAGAAGCTAATGCCATTCATGGCGATAAAAGCCAAGCCATGCGAGAAAAGATTTTGGCCGATTTTAAAACGGGCAAACTCAAGTATTTAGTGGCCACTGGCGTTGCCGCCCGTGGTTTAGACATTGGCGACTTAAGCCGAGTGGTGAATTACGACCTGCCTTTTAAGCCCGAAGACTACATTCACCGCATTGGCCGCACGGGCCGTGCTGGGGCTTCGGGTGAAGCCATCTCGTTTGTGGCCTTAGGCGATTTTAAAAACTTGTGTGCCATTGAAAGCCGCTTAAACCATGTGATTGAGCGCAAAGACATAGCCGAGTTTCCAGTTCGAAAAGTGGTGCCCATATCCATTTTAAACTATGTGCGCACCAGTAAGCCGCCCCAATCAAAAAGCGCACCAAGACCTAAAGCTGCGTTTAATGCAAACGACAAAGCCACCAAAAAGGCCCTAAGCAATACGCCCGAGCAAGACCCTAAGAAAGGCCCTGAAAAAGGCCCTGAGACTCGAAAAAACAAACATATTTGGGGTTAATGTTAGCCTTGGTTCAAAGCCATTGGTGCAAAGCCAATGGTTAAAAATCAATGGTTGAACGCCAACGGTTGAACGTTATTGGGTGGCCATAGGCAACGCAGGGTCCATGCCCCATTCGGCCCAACTGCCGTCATACAAATAATGGTCACTTTTGCCTATTTGGGCTAAGGCCAAGTTAATAATGGCAGCAGTAATGCCCGAACCACAACTGGTGATGACGGGTTTATTCAAGTCAACACCGGCGGCGGCAAAGGTGGCACGCAAATCGTCTGGGCTTTGCATCGTGTGGTCTGGGTTGAGCAAGGTTTTGAAAAACACATTTTTAGAGCCAGGTATATGCCCAGACCTTAAGCCTTCGCGGGGTTCTGGTTCTAGGCCTAAAAAACGCCCAGGTGCGCGGGCATCAATAATTTCATAAGCCTTAGATTGTGTGGCTTGAAGCACTTGCTCAACGTTTCTCATGATCGCCCTTGGGGTGCATTGAGTCGTATCACCGGCCTGAGGTTCAATCATGCCTTGTTCAGTGTTGCGCCCTTCTGCAAGCCACTTGGCTAAACCACCATCGAGCACCGATACATTATTTAGGCCCATA
>DDCR01000180.1:37107-40204 GCA_002335115.1 Oceanospirillaceae bacterium UBA2001 | reverse complement strand
CAGCCGTTGGGGCCATATGCGGTAAATCAGAGGTCTGGTCGCACACTTGATCAATGTCAAAAAATAGGGCCCCTGCAATATGGCCCTGACCAAACTCTAAGTAGCCATTGCGCTGCATGTTAGGCAAGTACCAAGATGCGTCTATGAGCTTTAAGTTAGCATCATGTAAATGGGTGTCTAACCATTGGGTAGAAACAAGCGGGCTAGAGTTAATGGATGTGGATTCGGAGCTGGGCATAGAAAGTCTCACTGTTTATTAAAGCGATGGTTTATTAAAGCGATAGTTTACTTAATGTGGTGCTTGGGTTTCTGGAGGCATGGCCATGGGCTTTAGTTTTGCTGCTTGATACAAAGGGTGCGCGGGTTCACCCGATTGATTCACTTTAAGGCAACTTAAATGAGGAATCAGTTGAGTAATTTGTTTTGAACGCCCTAAATAACCACCATCATTACCCCACGCCGCCACCACCAGTGAAGCTTGTTTAGCTAGTTTGATAAGCCAGGCGTTGTTGTCAACGCCAATGGGGTCTTGAGCAGCTTTCATGTTCATAGGTTCAGTAGCTCGGTAGGCAAATAAATTAGCCATGCACACTCCCCCATAACCCCATGCTTTGGCATAGTTAATACAGCGGGTTAATGTGGGGTCGTCGCTAGTTTCGTCTGCTGTGGAGGGGTTAAGGCCAATAAACATCACCCATGGCTTGGTGTCATCCCAAGTGCGCCATAAAGCATAGCGGTAGTTTCTGCAGTGGGATAACTGGGCGGTGTTCTTCAATTGAAACTCCAAGCGATTTGGGTAGTGCACCTGTTAAATGCTGGATTAACGGTATTGGGCTGCGGTGATAAACTCGCCAAAAGTTTCACACCAAACCACCACCGTATTAAATGCCGTTAAGTCTGTGTTGGGTGCCATTGGCACAATAAAATGGTCAAAGGTTTTCACCGCTCCAACATGCATCATACTGGCTTTTAATTGCATAAACTCGGCCTCTGTTTCTACCCATTGGGGCGACAAATAAAGCTGGTAATCAGGCCCAGGGGCCAACTGGCCCATCAAGGCGATCTGGTCAAGGCTCACAGACAGTTTGCCCTCACCCCAATGCAGGGCATCACTGCCTTTTAGTTCTGGTATAAACTCGCCCGTATACACCGCCTGAGAAACGCTGCTCCGAATTTCACTGTCAGTGGGCGCAGGAGGCGCGGTGAGTATGGGCAGGACATAAATACCAAGGGCAAAGCCCGCAGCCAAAGTGGCAAGGTGTGTGAAGGTTAAAGCCCCTAATAATTTTTTTTGCATGACTCGCCCTTTTGTGATGCTTAGTTAGTGCTTATATGGTGCTTTGATTAGCGTGTACTGGTTTATTTTCTACACTAATTTGGAGGCATTAAATGCCCCACTTTAACCAAAATAATGGTTGTTTCTTCTACAAATGGGTGGTGCTGGCTCAGGTGCGCGCTGCGTATCCATGTGTGTTTAGGGTAGCTGCCATGTTCATCTTGAAAGGTGCCCGACAGCACTAATATTTCTTCACCACCAAAGTGGCTGTGTGGTTGAAACACTTCATTAGCGGGCCATTTGACTAAGGCCGTATGCTGCCCTTCAAATTCATGCAGGGGCATAACTTCTAAACCACCGATGCCCTGCCGCCATGGCTGGGTTTGGGTATTAATGCATACCCGTTGGGTGTCGTTGGGTAAAAACTGATGCAGTTTAACCAACAATAAGCAGCCCTCTTTACTGAATGGCGCATGACTAAAGCCCGGTGGATTTCTAAAGTAGGTGCCTGCTGAGTAATCGCCTGTTTCATCAGAAAAGGTGCCTTCTAACACCAATATTTCTTCACCCAAAGGGTGTTCGTGGCTAGAAAAACTTGCGCCCGCTTCATATTTGACGATGCTTGTGGCGTGTCCACGCTCGGCATCTTCACGAGCAAGGGGCTTACGCCATACGCCTGCTAGTGGGCTAGCAACCCAAGCTTGCTCAGTGGTATTAATAACCACATTTTGACTGAAATCCATATTGAGCATAAAACAAGTTCCTAGCTAATTACATAACTAATTACATAACTAAAAAAATAACATTCATCGGGCAGATGCAAGGGCCTAAACCAGCAACGGGTTTAGTTTAACAGGCTAGTTAGTAAAATCACCCAATTTCACCTCATGCACTAAGCCTTAGTTGGGCATTAACTAAACCCTAACTAAATCCTAACTAAACCCTAACTAAAAAGTGACTAAAGATTCATTTAGAATAATATTTGGCTGTTTTAGAATGATGAACCCGGTTGGCTTAAGAACTTCTTTTCAGCGGGAGTTGACGGCCTATTTAACACGGCATTGCGATGAGGATAACGACCAAAACGATCAATAATGGCCTTGTGCTTAAGCTCAAACTTGTAGTTATCTTCTAGCCCAGGTTGGTTGAACAATTGCATGGCTTGTTGGTGAATGATGGCGGATTCACTGTGCATAAAGGGCATGTACAAAAAAGCCTTTTGCAATGGTTCTAAGACTAAGTCAGCTTGCTTGGCAATGGCAGTTTGGGCTAAGACAAGGGCTTGACCATCGTAAGCGAAGGTTTGGGGCAAAGTGCGGTATAGGTTACGAGAAAACTGGTCTAACACAATTATTTCTGCCAACTGCCCAAGTGGTTTACTTCTCCAACTAGACAATTCCCCTGACACCGCTTGCTGGTGAATATGGCTAAAGCGTCGTTTGAGCATAGCGTCAAAACCTAAGTCTTTCATAAACCAATTACGCGGCGTGATTTCGGTGTACCAAAATTGAATAATATCCATGTAATTCATCTTTTTGAACCTCCATTTAATAACGTGAGTAGCTCAAAATTATAGTCTAGTTTCAGGTAATTAAAGCACCCTAACTGAAATAAACACTGATGCCCAAAAATTCGTGTGGGCTTTAGTTAAATTAACTTTGGATAACCTAAAGCATCAGCCTTGGCTGCTTGATCTGGTATTGTTTGATAGGCGTGCAAGCCTTTCAAAACGCAGACAGGGCCCATTAATAATGCCCTGCGCGTTTCTTCTAAAGTGGGATCTAAAGCTGCAGACATCAAACCCAATTGCAGTTTTTTTAG
>DDCR01000180.1:6878-37064 GCA_002335115.1 Oceanospirillaceae bacterium UBA2001 | reverse complement strand
TAAACTGAAGGTCACACAATCTATGGCACACAGATCAGCTTGGCCTTGTGCCACTAAAGCGATACTGTTTCTATGAGAAGACGAAGTAATCACCTCTGAAAAAAATGCTGCATCTTGAGTTGCTAGACCTTGGGCTATCGGCGCAATTAAGCTGCGCAATGCATGGTAACCAGACTGCGAATCTTCACTATTTACGGCCACACGTGTTTGATACATGTCTTGTAAGTGTTGTGCTGTGTCTGTGCTACGCACTAACACTAAACTGGCATAATTGGGCCCATGGTTATAGGGTGTGTGGTAAGTTTGGGTGGCCACATACTGCACCTGACCTAGCAAGTCATTCGTAAAAGGATAACCACAGGTCTGACTCAACAAAAGATTATCATTACGCCAATGGACATCATAGTTCTCAAATTGAGACAGCTGGTAGAGGTGGTTGGGCAGTTGTGTCTCACTTATGCCGTGTTCAACAAGATGTCTGCGCAAGCCTTGCCACCAACTCACAGCAAATGGCTCAACCTCTGGCATTTTATACATTGGGTAGGCGCATATTAGGGCCATTAGCTAATGCCTAATTTCAATTATTAATTGATCTATCCAGTCTTTTAATTGGTGTGCTTGCACCTCTGCCGCCCTAATTAGGCCGTCAAAGTGACCCGTTAAGGTGATCACATGGTCACGGGTATTAAACACAAAATACATATGCCCCATATAGACTGCACAGCGTTTGGCGCCAAAAATAGTATACGGCGATGCATAATTACGACTTTCGTTAAACAAATACACGCGCATTTTAGGATAAAGTTCATCGCTCACCTGCGCGAAGTGCTCTAATTGTTGGCAGCGATCTGTAAGACTGAGCTGGCTCCACAGGCCTTCACCTCTGGCAAAACTCACCATGCGCTGCACTGACAAGCAAATTTCCAAGTCACAACCCGGTTGCAAAGCCTCTTGATACCGCTCCTTGGTCGTCTCTATCATCTGCTCTAAACTAACTTGCTCAAAGTCTCTGTACTCACAAGCTAACACCGCTTGAGTTTTCACTAAATCGGGCAAATTAGCCGGCACATAACGAATTTTGGTGCCTAAGGCAGCTTTATACCAAGCTCGTAAACTCGCATCGGAAGGCAGAGGCAGGCTTGGTGTTAATTGCAAAGATTGACTTAAAATCTCTGCACCTGAGCGAGACTCACTGGTTAAACCAAGCAACCAATCCACACTAATCTGCAGTTTAGATGCAATGGCCATAAGGGTATCTACCCTAGGTAGTCGATCATTATCATGGGCCAATAGTTGGGATAATGTTGAACGATCAACACCAATGGCTTTAGCTAAGCCAGCACTTTTGATACCTTTTTGAGACATCACTGTAATGAGGCGCTGCCGAAAGCTATCCACTCGAAATAAACGTTCTTTACTGTCCATAAGCGTGCATAACCTTCCATTAAACCACGTAATTGTGTGCATTAATTGCTTTTGTTGTGCTAAAGCAACAAATTATAACTAATGTCACAAAAACACTCATTGTCATCATATTATGTCTAGGCTATCTTGCCCGTCTCTAATAATCAAGTGGGCCCACGCATGGCACAAACCCAACCCTCTGCTCCCGTATGTAATAAACTTTGGCAACGGCAAGCATGGCCCACATGGGCTTTGATCGTTTTGGTTTATAGTAGTTGGTTTGTGCTCATGAGCCATGCAAGCCAATGGTCTTGGTGGTTGGTGTCGCCAATGACTGCCGTCTTATTATGCTTACATGGCAGCGTGCAACACGAATTACTGCATGGCCATCCAAGCCCCTGGCGTTGGCTTAATGATAGCTTAGGCTGGTTGCCTTTAAGTTTGTGGATACCTTATTTTCAGTACCGTAATCATCACCAACTACACCATGAAATACACACCCTCACTGAGCCTGGATTAGACCCTGAAAGCTACTACCATTGGCCCCATGATTGGTATCTTAAAAGTGCCATGATGCGGTTGCTATGGCAGTTAAATTACACTTTTATTGGCCGCATGTTGATTGGGCCTTGGCTGGTCGTAGGGCTATTTATCAAAAGTGAAACTAAACTGTTTTGGCAAGGTTTTAGCCAACCTTCAAGTCTGGCGACTGTGTTGCACCAGATTAATTGGGTCTTGCACTTGTTGTTAGTGGCAGGGGTCGTTATGTGGCTCGACGTTCAAGGGATCGTTTGGTGGCAGTATATCGTTTTGTGTGTTTGGCCTGGCTTAAGCCTAACCCTCATGCGCTCTTATGCTGAGCATCGACCCGGTGACAATAATCACCGACGCTGCGTCATTATAGAAGGTTCTTGGGTGACTCGGTTATTGTTTATGAATGTCAACATACACCAAGTTCACCATGAGTTTCCTCATCTACCATGGTTTATGGTGTATGGGCATTGGCAACGTTATAAGC
This sequence comes from Oceanospirillaceae bacterium UBA2001, assembly GCA_002335115.1. Lineage (GTDB taxonomy): Bacteria > Pseudomonadota > Gammaproteobacteria > Pseudomonadales > Balneatricaceae > Njordibacter. The sequence continues at coordinate 34,642 of DDCR01000180.1, read as the reverse complement.
AATCAATCTTAGTCAGTAATGGCGGGGATTTTTNNGGACTGGTCACTGATGAAGCAAACCATGGTGCACCCGAAGGACAGCCCCATGTATCCCAAAAAACCAGCCAATCGAAGTTAAAAACATTCTAATTTAGGCCTATTTAAGGCTATAATTACATTTAATTTGGTGAAATATTGCAGTCATCCGCATCGGCCGTTACTCGCGACATCCAACCTTTATTGTTAGCCAAACTAAGCCACAATAGGCCAAACTGAGTCAAACTAAGCATTATTATGGCACACGTTCTTCCTAACTCAGACCCCAAGCCTAGGGCCACGCCTGCATCGAATAGCAGTGAATTCCTGCAAGGTGCCAAAGCCACTGTGCCCATGATTATTGGCGCTATTCCTTTTGGCATTATCTTTGGAACTTTGGCAGAATCCAGTGGTTTATCACTATTGGGTGCCATGGCCATGTCACTGTTTGTATTCGCTGGCTCATCACAGTTTATTGCACTCGGGTTGCTGGCGACGGGTGTTGGACCTGTGATCATTATTGCTACAACTTTGGTCGTCAATTTACGACACTTACTTTATGCCACCGCTTTGGTTGATAAGGTGAGTCATTTATCGCATGGTTGGCGTGCAATACTGGCGTTTGGGTTAACAGACGAATCTTTTGCTGTGGTTAACAATCGATATATTGAACGCACAGACACAAACCGAGCCCATTGGTTCTTTTTGGGCTCTATTGTGGCCATGTATAGTAACTGGCAATTATGCACTTGGTTGGGCATTGGTTTGGGGGAGCTCTTTCCTGATATGACCAACTGGGGTTTAGATTTTGCCATGTCAGTGACTTTTTTAGGTATGATTATTCCTTATTTACGTAATAAACCCATGTGGTTAGCCGTCATAAGCGCTGCTGTTTTTGCCATAGTTTTGCGAGACTTACCCCATCAGTTAGGCTTGGTAGTGGCGGCACTATCAGGCATCTGCATTGGCTATGCAAGCCAACAAATTGAGTTAAGAATTAACTTCTCAAAAGCGGCCAATGGTCAAAACAAAGGCTCTCCATTATGAACGAAGCGATGATGATTGCAGGTATGGCTCTGGTCACGTTTTCGATTCGTTATGTGATGTTTGCTATGGCTGGACGCATACGCTTCCCTTTGTGGCTAAAACAGGCCTTAACTTTTGTACCTCCCGTGGTGCTAGGAGCTATTATTGCGCCACTTATTTTGATGCCTGAAGGGGTTTTGGACATCAGCTTTGCTAACCCCTACTTTTGGGCTGCATTAGTGGCAGCAGGCATTGGCTTTTGGCGCCAACATTTATTAACCACCATTGTAGTGGGTTTAGTGAGTTTCGTATTATTGAAATGGATGATGTCATGACAAGCTGTGCCCTGTTCACCCCAGATGATTCAAACGCAGAGTGGTTAGCTGAATTTAAACGTCAGTTTGACCATCTCAACGTGCAGGATTGGCAACACATCAAGCACCCCGAACTGGTTAAATATGGCATTGTTTGGAAACCCACAGCTACTTTTTTTCAACGTTTCCCCAATTTAACCACCGTATTTAACCTCGGAGCTGGGGTTGATGCTATTTTAAGTAATCCTGCAGTGCCAGAGCATATTGATATTTACCGTATTGAAGACGGTGGTATGGCAGCACAAATGAACCAATATTTTAGTTACTTTTTACTTCACTTCTTTCGCAATATGGACCAGTACCAGCAGCAGCAAACACAACAACAATGGCGAGTGCAGCCATTTAAATCTGCCGCTAGTTTCAGAGTGGGGATCTTAGGTTTGGGCCAGCTTGGGGCTCAGTTGGCCCAGCACCTGCAAAGCTATGGTTTTGATGTGGCTGGCTGGAGTCGCAGTAGAAAGAACTTGCCCAATGTGACTCATTACACGGGGCTTGAAGAACTTGGAACGTTTCTCCAACGCACCGATGCACTGTGCTGCCTTTTGCCTCTGACACCCAATACAAAAGGCATTTTAAACGTCAACAATATGAGTCAATTACCCAAGGGTGCAGTGGTTATTAATGCTGGTCGTGGTGAGCATCTAATCGTCGATGACTTGCTCAAGTTACTCGATCAAAAGCACTTGCGTGGCGCTGTGTTAGATGTGTTTGAAAAAGAGCCATTATCGGCCCAACATGCTCTCTGGCAACACCCCCAGGTGATGATCACACCCCATAGCTCAGCCCAATCTGAATGTGCCCCTTGTGTCGAACAAATTGGTCAAACGTTGCAAGCCGTGGTGCATAACCAAAGTCCGAGTGGGCTTGTTGATCGCCACCGAGGCTACTAATCATGAGCTCTAATGCTGTGTCGTCTTCTGCATCGCCTGCTGGCTTAAACAGACGTTTTTGCGTGGCCCCAATGATCGATGTCACTGACAGGCATTATCGTTTTCTTGCCAGGCTATTGAGCCGACACGCTTTACTGTTTACAGAAATGATCACTACAGGTGCAATACTCAATGGGGATCAAGATTACCTCTTGGGTTATTCCCCTCAAGAGCATCCATTGGTGCTACAGTTGGGAGGCAGTCATACAGTAGAGTTAGCGCAATGTGCCCACCTTGGTGAAATGTATGGCTACGATGAAATAAACCTTAACGTCGGTTGCCCTAGTGATAAGGTGCAAAATCATATGATTGGAGCGTGCCTCATGGCCCACCCACAATTGGTTACTGACTGCATGCAGGCTATGATTGAAAACGTGAAGATTCCAGTGACGATTAAACATCGCATCGGTATTGATGATGTGGATGACTACGATGCCTTAGCCAAGTTTGTAGATCAAGTGAGCCAAAGTGGTTGTGAGACCTTTATTGTGCATGCTCGCAATGCGATTTTAAAAGGTTTGTCACCTAAACAAAATCGAGAGATTCCACCTCTGCAATATGACAAGGTGTACCGTTTAAAAACTGACTTTCCTGACTTAGAAATTATTATTAATGGCGGTATTGATACTATTAAAGATTGCCATGCGCATTTAACGCATGTGGATGGGGTTATGCTGGGCCGTGCGGCGAACCATAACAGTGCTTTACTCACCCACATAGACCAGCAGTTTTATGGTTGTACCTTGCCCATCACTCAGCGACACCAAGCGGCTAATGATTACTTTCGTTATATGCAAACCCAGCATGAACAAGGCACCTCATTGCACCACATGAGTGGTCATATTATGGGGCTTTTTCAAGGTTTACCCGGTGCTCGCGCCCTGCGTCGCCACATTAGTGATAATATTCATGGCAGCCGTGCCAACATCCAAGTGATGTACGATGCATTGAATTTAATTGAACCCCCACTCACTCCAATTACAGAGGTTACTGATCAGCAATGAACAAACTACAACAACTTAAATCCATGACCACAGTCGTTGCTGATACCGGTGACTTAGACGCCATTAAACAATACCAACCCCAAGATGCGACCACCAACCCATCACTGGTGTTAAAAGCAGCTCAAATGCCCCTTTATGCCCCTTTAATTACTGAAGCTAAGCAGTGGGCTAGTGAGCAAGGTGGTGATCGTCAAACGCAGATGGATAACACCTGCGATTACCTTGCGGTCGCGATTGGTAAGGAAATTCTTAGTGCAATACCGGGACGCATTTCTACAGAGGTCGATTCACGTTTGTCCTTTGATACGCAGGCAACCGTTGCTCGGGCCTTAAAAATTATTGATCTATACGCTCAACAAGGGGTAAGTAAAGATCGAGTTCTAATTAAAATGGCGTCGACCTGGGAAGGCATTCAAGCGGGCAAACAACTTGAGGCACAGGGCATCAACTGTAACCTCACCCTGCTATTTAGCTTTGCGCAAGCCATTGCTTGTGCAGAGGCTGGTGTGTACCTCATTTCACCATTTGTAGGCCGTATAATGGATTGGTATAAAGCAGACATGCAAGTACAAGGGTTTGCACCAGCAGAAGATCCTGGGGTTATTTCAGTAAGCAAGATATTCGATTACTACAAGCAGCATGGTTATGCCACCGTAGTGATGGGAGCAAGCTTTAGGAATACTGAGGAAATTGAACAATTAGCAGGCTGTGATCGGCTAACCATCAGTCCTGGTCTAATGCAGGAGTTAGAAGATGATAGTAATGAGTTAGTGCAGAAATTGGATCGTTCAAAAATGATAGAGACTCAACCTAAATTGACTCTTAATCAAGCAGATTTCCGGTGGATGCATAATGAAGATGCAATGGCCACCGAGAAATTAGCGGAAGGTATTCGTAATTTCACCAGAGACCAAGAAAAGTTAGAGGCCTTGTTGGCCTAAAGAATGCTTTTTTCAAAGCAACTCAGTGCGGGTTAACTGATCCCGTTAAATGGTGCACTGATGTTCCAGCACATCCACTAAGTTCTTAAATTCTTGGTGGTTCTTTTGGTTCATGCTCATCAGTGTACGATGCGCTTCTAATACTTTTTCCTGCACCGTAAGTTCTGAAAATTGACCTGGTGACAATTCTTCTTTGGGTTCTGCATGTGCGGCTAAATGATTCACAAACACAAACACTTTATCAAAACCCATACTCAAAAGCACCCGAGTAATATTGTCATTAATAGACACTAGGGTCGGTACAAAGCCCATTTTTTTCTTCATGCGAATAGACATTTTAGCAAGCATTCCTAGGGTAGTGGAATCAATGCCCTCTGCTTCTGTTAAGTCAATTAAAATAGTTTTAAAGTATCGACTATTAAACATGTTATCAAGGTATTGGTCCAAAGCTGGACAAAGGGTCAACCTGACATCACCAAGAAATTTGATCACATGAGTCCCTTCTTGGTCGGCCACTATAATGCGTCCTTTAAGCATAGGCATCGCCACAAATACTCAATAACGCAATGTCATCTGGCACAGCCTCAAGGCTGTCAATACTCAGAGCATCAACTAGGCCTTCTAAGCTGCTACCACAGCGCTTTAACACCGTGCGTAATTGCTCTTCTTTGTCTGCAATTTGATCGAATGGCAATATTTCAAAGATTCCATCAGAACTGAGCATGAGCTTAAAGCCCGCTTCAAGTTGCTGTGTCAGATCTGTGTATTGGGCGTCATCAAATAAACCCACGGGCAATCCACTACCTAAGCCAGATAAATAGCTTACTTCGTGATTTTGTGACAATAAGGGCATAGGAAGGTGCCCCCCCACGCAATAGATCAGTTCGTGGTTGCTGCGATCCAATAAACCCATAAATACCGTGATGTGTTTACCAATATCAAAATCCAGCAATTCACGATTAATCTGTGCTACAACTTTGGCGGGTGAAATTAGACCATGGACGTCAGATTCGAGATATTCTCGCGTCAGACGATTGGTTATGTTTTTAAGTAAAACGGATAAAAACGCAGAAGAGGCACCATGGCCAGAAACGTCAGCTAGGTAAAACAACACCCGGTCCTCGTCCAGGCGAATGTAATCGATGAAGTCACCACTTAAATAGAGTGACGACTTCATGTATCGGTGCATACTCAAGCCGTTAATATTGCACTCTTCCGGTGGCATCATACGTTGTTGTATTAATCGCCCTGCAATCTGATCTTGCTGCAACTCCACTAGGTTTTTATTCACTTTTTGATTAGCTACCTCTAACGCATGGCGGTATTGGAGATTTTCATAGAATAAAGAAGAGCGTTTCACATGGCGCACAACACTCTGATCTAATTCAAGCATCGAATCTAGGGGTAAATTAAATACATCGGTCACTCCCAAGCGTAGCATGTTGGTAATGCTTGCAGCGCAATCAATGTGCGTCAGAACAATCAAGGGTACTTCGGCACACTTGTCCAGCATATCTTGCAATAATGCGGTGAGAGTCGGTTCTTGGGGATTATATTGAAACAATACCAAGTTCACCACAGCATTGGTAAGAAAGTCCAAGGCGTGGAGCGGATCGTTTATCGCAGTCACGTGATAGTTACGCTCTGCATAATGCTGGGTAATCTTATGTTTAAGGTCGAGATCGCTTGCTACGATCAGGATCTGACTGACGTCAGGTTCCATAGTACTACTTACTCCAAGACCCATTGATGGGGGCCCAATATCGTCACCTTATGCTCTTTAGATCCTGTTGACAAGTCCGACCTTAGTCTCAAACATCAAAAATCATCAAAACTGTCATCTTCACTGCTCACACCGTCATTAATCATGTGTTCTCGGCGCTGCAAGTAGGCCTCACGTATGAACACATAGGTATCACCACTGGCCATTGATTCATAATCCCCTAAGCGATATCTCAGGTCTACAACTTGCAGAGCCGATATATAAAACTGATGGGCTTGGGGGTTATAACGATTGATTGGACTGACCTTCATATCCACCAAAAACGAAGCACTGGCATCTCTCACGGTACTGGGACCGAAAAAAGGCAACACCACGTAGGGACCAGAATTAACGCCCCAATAACCTAATGTCTGACCAAAATCTTCAGACTCTTGGTAAATGCCCAAGCCAGATGCAACGTCTACGATACCACCCAAACCTAGGGTCGTATTGATCACTAAGCGGCCAGCATCTTTGCCTGCTTTTTTGGGTTTGAACTGCAGACTATGATTAAGAAAGTTGCCCACATCGCTAAGATTTGAAAAGAAATTACTCACACCCCTTTCGATAATATCAGGCGTCACACTACCGTAGGCGTCAGCCACGGGTAATAAGATGTTTTTATCCACTGTGCTGTTAAACGAGTAAATTTTACGGTTGACGTTTTCAAAAGGATCGCTAGGATCAGTCTCAACTTCGAGTGCTGGGCTGGTAGGAGCACTCGAGCAACCTGTCAAAAGGCCTAAGCCTAAGGTTAAAACCACCACCCAACCTATTTTTAAGCGCCCAACCATACCCTTCTTCCTTGTTATCAAACCTATGCTCATACTACCACGCCATGACCTGCTTAATAAACGGTATGGTAATGCGTCGTTTTTCATGCCATGAGGCGGTATCTAATAGATCTAGCACGGCCAAAACATTCGTTAAGCCTCTGGGGCTGCGCGAAAAAATATAGGCTACGTGTTCGTTGGTTAGGTGTAAACCCTTTTGTTGTGCTTTTTCTTGCAGTAATCGGCCGCTGGCCTCTTCATCTAAAGCCATCAGCTGAAATACATTAGCTAACTGCAACCGTGAGCGCAAATCATCCAGATGGCAGACCACCGTTCTTGGATTTAATGTGGCTGACATCACAAGGTGGTGACTTTGCTGCATGAGTTTATTATAGAGGTGGAACCAGGCTAGGGCCCAATGCCTATCGTTAATCAAATGATCTATGTCGTCAACACAAATTAGGGCATTAGACTCTAAGCCTTCCAAACATTCATTAGCCTGCACAGAGGGAATTTGAATCAGTTCACGACAACTAATGTAAATGGCTTGCTGACCCATTTCTTGAGCCCTCAACACACAGCCCTGTAACAAGTGACTTTTACCCACCCCTTGAGCACCAAACACGTAAACACTGTCGGCCTTTTTACTCATTAGTAGATCATCTAAAGCTGGTGCTAATGCCGGTGCACCACTAAAGGAAAAGTTATTCAGCTGTTGCTGGGCATTTAAGGTTACCCCAAGTGTAAGCTGCCTAAAGCTCAGTTGCTGGTGCACATTTTTTATTGCAATAGTCGTCATTCAATATCCTGCTGGCCATATAAATCACTGTTAATATAGCCTTTATGAAGATGTCGCAACAATACCATAATCACCGCTGCAATAGGCAAAGCTAATAACACCCCCATAAATCCAAAGAGCTGGCCACCTGCCAAAATTGCAAAGATCACAGCAACTGGATGCAGTCCAATACGATCACCAACCAGCAGCGGCGTTAATACAAAGCTTTCCACAATTTGCCCTACGGAAAAAACCACAAGCACCATCACAAGTGGCAAATAATTATCAAATTGAAAAACAGAGATGATTAATGCAGCAGCGATGCCTACAACAAAACCTAAATAAGGCACGACGCTGGCCAAACCGGCTAACACCCCAATTAATAGCGCATAATTTAAGCCCACTAAGTGCAGCCCTAGAGCGTAAATAGCTCCTAAACTCAACATTACCAGTAACTGGCCTCGCATAAACGCAGCTAACACTTCATTACTTTCAATGGCCCAAGCGTTGACTTGAGGTTGAATACTCAGGGGCAAAAGCATTTTAATGCGCTCAGTAACAAGATCAAAATCCCTAAGCATATAAAAAGCCACTACTGGCACCATAGCCACAGAACCCAAGGTAGAGATTAAACCCATACTAGATTCGGTAGCGTATTTAACCACCCGCGATATGACTCCACCCGTCTGCTTCCACTCGGCGGCAAGCCCTTCAGTGACTAAGTCTAACTTCATACTTTTTACATCTAACCCTAAGTTCGACTGTAGCCATGGTAATAGCGTTGCATTAAACCAAATTTCAATACTAGGTAGCATTTGCACTAAGGTCTGAATTTGTTTTATGAGCAAAGGATAAATACCTAAAAACAAACCGATTAGCAGCAAGATTAATACCAAAAATACCATGAGCGTTGCCATGCTTCTTGGCCAACCCCTCGCCTCCAAGCGGTCCGCAAAAGGGTCTGCTAAATACGCTATCCCTATGCCCACTAAAAATGGCGTCAGCACCGGCTGCAATAAATACAACAATCCAGCTAAAATCAGTCCTACAACGATAAGCAACCATGCCTGAGATTGTGTCATTGCCAATTTTCCTTATGTGAGTGCCGGTGCAGCTCCAAAGTTAATTCCATTGATAGTGCCATACGAGGTTACTCTTAGAGTCAAGAGATTGATCCAAAACAACGATATCAGTACTTTCCACCGCTTGTAAGCGCCTTTTCAAATCAATCACAGATTTGACTTGAGCAAGATTAGATTGAGCAAATAGTCGAAATTCAAGTGTTGTACCCCTGGCACTGTGTAGCTGCACCTTCTGAATACCTGCAATGGTTTGTAACATGGTTTGGATTTCAACATAGTCTCCAACCTGCGTGACTTGATCAATGCGTAATATAGCACTTTTCCTAGCCTCTTTATTTAAGCTTTCAGCACCCGTGTCTAGGGCAAACTTTTCAACTAAACTCGCTGCTAAGCGATCCTGTAAAGGCTCCACCAGCACGGCAATATCAGCGCCTTGAGAAGACCATTTTTGTTCTGCATCATCTAACCAAAAATTCCAGTCTACACGCCATAATTTTTGACTGTCCTGGAACATGAGTCCAACCAGCACTGCATCAGCTTGATATCGATTAGAAGCCCGAGTGATGGTGTCTCTAAACACACCCCATAAGTCACCTGCATTAATGGACAATTGATCCTCTAGGTCGAGTAAGGGCCATAATAGTGGCATACCCCGCAAATTTGCTTGTGACATAATTTGAGCGACCATGGGGTGGCGGTTATCGTTAACAATCTGTCTGATACCTTGGGTATCTTCTACCAACCACACCAATACTGCAGCACGGTCTTTGCCCCAAATGGAGTGACCAGACTCGCGAATCAATTGATTCACCTGCAGGCTATCAAATGACAATTCAATGACGGCTTGTGGCTGACCATTTGTCAGAAGCTCAGTACCAAAGGAAAAACGCTGTAAATAAGCATCTGGGTTGCGCAGAGCAGCGCGCACTTTGGGGTGAGTTAAGTTCTGAGTTTGCCCAGTGACTTTAACCAAAACTTGGGCTAAGCCCATTTTTTTCGCCCTTAGCATTTGCTCAGGGGATTGGTCTTCCACCTGAATGGCAGCGTTATAAAGGCCATCAACGACCAAGCTGAAGGCGGGTAAAGGCCATAGCAGTAGACCTAGACAGGTTATTTTTTGCAGTGCCTTTAGCACTAAACTAAGTAATGTTCGCGTCATATAAAATCTTTGTTAACCATTAAGTTATGTTGCTTTTAATGTTTGAAGTGACTCAGACCTAACTATAGTCAATATGGCCCACTGTCGCTAGCAAGAAAAGTGCAAAAAACCTCGAAACTTAACCTCTAAGCGGGTGATGAAACGCCAGTAGAGTGATAAAATAGCCCTAGTTTACATTAACTCCTTAAGGTCACCCCCCTGCCATGAGCACTGAAGCCCCTACTAATTCTCTAAGCTACAAAGACGCTGGCGTCGATATCGATGCAGGTAATGCCCTAATTGAGCGTATCAAAGGCGTTGCCAAGCGTACCCGCCGGCCTGAAGTCATGGCTGGACTTGGTGGATTTGGGGCATTATTTGAACTTCCAAAAGGCTATGACGAGCCAGTGCTTGTGTCTGGCACTGATGGCGTTGGTACCAAACTAAAACTGGCCTTAGAATTGAACCGTCACGACCACATCGGTATTGACTTAGTCGCCATGTGTGCCAACGATTTAATTGTTGCTGGTGCAGAACCTTTATTTTTTCTCGACTATTATGCCACCGGTAAACTCGATGTTGAAATTGCAACTCGAGTGGTCACAGGCATTGGCGAAGGCTGTGCCCTTGCTGGAGCTTCCTTAGTAGGTGGTGAAACAGCAGAAATGCCTGGGATGTACGAAGGAGAAGATTATGATCTTGCTGGCTTCTGTGTAGGAATTGTAGAAAAGAGCAAAATTATAGACGGTACCAAAGTGGCCCCCGGTGACGTGTTGATTGGTCTCCCAGCTTCTGGCCCTCATTCCAACGGATACTCCCTTATTCGCAAAATCATTGAAGTCAGCCAGGCTGATTTACAACAGGACATTGGTGGTGTCAGCCTAGGTGAGGCCCTGATGGAGCCAACCCGAATTTATGTTAAAGCCTTATTAACACTATTTAAGCAAGTGGATGTAAAAGCCTTATCTCATATCACAGGTGGTGGTTTACTTGAGAATATTCCACGGGTTTTACCTGCAGATAGTGTTGCTGTAATTGAGACTCAGTCTTGGCAACAGCCCGCCGTATTTAAGTGGCTAAAAAGCCAAGGTAATGTGACCGACACTGAAATGTACCGCACCTTTAACTGTGGTGTGGGCATGGTCATTGTGGTGGCCAAAGAAGACCAAGCCAAAACACTATCCACCTTGACCGAGGTAGGCGAAAGTCCTTGGGTAATAGGTCATATTCAACAAAATAACGGCTCCCAAGATGCTGTTGTAATGCGCTAAACCCGTCTTTGGACACGCTCATGCATGAACAATCTTTACAACAAGTACCGCGGCTGGTGGTCCTTATTTCAGGTGGCGGTAGCAACTTACAAGCGCTCATTGATGCTATTTCTGTGGGTTCAATTGAAGCGACCATTGAATTAGTCATCAGCAACAAAGTTGATGCGTTGGGTTTAGCTAGAGCAAATAAAGCCGGCATAGAAACTCGAGTCATTAATCACCTAGAGTTTGGCAGCCGCGAGGCCTTTGACAAGGAACTCATACACGCCATTGATGACAAGCAACCCGATTTAGTCGTCCTCGCGGGTTTTATGCGGATTTTTACGCCTCAATTCACCCATCATTACCATGGCCGCATGCTTAACATCCACCCTTCGTTGCTGCCACAATTTAAAGGCATTAATACTCACGAGCGGGCCATAGAAGCAGAGGTTGCTGAGCATGGCGCCAGTGTGCATTTTGTTTCTAGTGAACTTGATGGAGGTCCTATGGTCTTACAAGCATCAGTGAGCGTACTAAGTCTGGATTCACCTAAAGTTTTAGCGGCTCGGGTCTTAGTGCAAGAACACTTAATTTACCCCATTGCTATTAAATGGTTCTGTGAGGGCCGGTTAAAACTGCAAAATAACGCTGTGTTAATGGATGGTCAGCTATTGCCAGAACAAGGTATACAATTTCAGTCCTGACTTGAATGTGCTTAATTAATAATGCAAGGAAATGCAATGCTAAATATTACCAACAAATGGTGTAAGCTCCCAAGTGTCTTTAGCCTGATGCTTATCTTGTTATGGAGTCACAGCAGCCTAGCTCAGTTAAGACCTTTTCAAGCGATTTATACCAGCCAGTGGGATTTAGGTATTAGCCTATCTGGTCAAGCCGAACGCAGTCTAATTAAGAATGATGATGGTAGCTACCGACTTACGACTGCCGCAAGTGCGATGGTAGCCTCTTTGACCGAGTCCAGCCTGTTTCACTTTATTGATGATCAAATTGAGCCTGATCACTATACCTACCAACGCAAAGTTTTAAACAAAACACGAGATGTAGAGGTTAAATTTGACTGGCCTAATAATAAAGTTAAGAACACTGCTGGGGGTTCCGCTTGGTTGATGGATATTGTACCTGGCACACTCGATAAACAAAGTGTGCAACTGCTCCTGCAGCTCGATTTAGCAGCCACTCCCATCATTGATGGTAAAACGTATGCATATCAGGTAGCTGATGGTGGCGAGCTTAAAATCTATCAGTTTATTGCTGCTGGCGAAGACCTGATTGAAACTCCCCTTGGCAATTATAAGTCTTTGCGCATTAAACGGGATCGAGGCGAGGGTTCAGATCGAGAAACATGGATCTGGTTTGCACCCGATCTAGATTACAGTATCGTGCGTATTATCCAAAAAGAAGCGGACGGGAAAAGCTACCAAATCGATTTGCAGCAGCTAACTTGGCTTGATGGCTAGCGTCAAGTCAGGCGTGAACCGCTTGCGCAAAACTTGGTAAAGCAGTTCGCACCGAAGCCCAAATTTAGTTAAACTACAAGCCAATTATAGCTGTTACATAAGGATATATCTTGACCTTTTCAAATCGTTTTGCGGTCTTTATTATAGCTGCGGCTGTCTCTTTAGGCGGTCATGCCAGTCAATTCCAAGAGCTCTTCCAATTGGCACAGGCCAATGATCCCAGTTATATCGCTGCCCAACATACGCTTAATTCTAAATTAGAAATCATCCCCCAAGCGAACAGTGCATTCATGCCAGAGATTAGTGGCAGCGTGAACGAAAACCAATCCTTAAATGCTGGAGCTAATGTCCATACCTATGGGGTTAAAATAGCGCTGCCTCTGAGGTTAGATGCGTTTTATAGCCTCAAAGTAGCAGAAAAAATGGCTGCTGGGTCGCGCATTAACTTTGAAAAAACACATCAAAACCTTATTTTCTCTGTGATTGATCGTTATGTTGCTGTGATCAAACAGCAGCACCAAATGTCTTCAAGTTTGGCGGAAGTCACCGCTGTGGAACAGCGTTTAAAACAAACACAACAGCAGGTTGATCTGGGTATCAGTAGCATTATAGAACTGCAGGATGTGAAAGCTAACTTTCAACAATTGCAGGTGAACTTATTGCAGGTTCAACAAGACTTAAGTCTAGCCCGTGCTAACCTTGAGAATCTAACTAATCAGACACTACCCCCAAAGCTTCCTGCTCTAGCTAGCAGCTTTAATGCTGCTAGTTTAGTCGCTATTGACTCTTTGGAAAACTGGTTTGAGCTAGCACTAAATAATAACCTAGACATTGCCCACAACAAGTTGGCCGTCCAACAGGCCTACCATAACTACCAAGTTAAGGATGTGGGTTTATACCCAAAAGCCAGCATCAGCATGTCACAAAACTACAGCAGCAGTACTGGCACTACCCAGTACCTTGCGGTGGGTGTCACGGGCACTTTTTTTGACGGTGGCTTGAATCAATCTCAGACTAACGAAGCTAAAGAAGCTTGGTATGCCAGTCAACAACAAGGCCAAGCTCTGCTCAAAACGACGCAACAAGAAATTAGGCGTTGGCACCAAGCTTTAGATACAAGTCGTCAACAGATTCAAGCCCTAGCGCAATTGAATAAGGCTGTGCAGGCCTCATTAGACGGAAAAAATACAGAATATACCCTAGGTTTGAGAGACATTAGCGATATTTTGGACGCAGAAAAATTAGTTTTTTCGGCTCAACGCAATTGGGATAATGCAAGACTTGACTTAGTGTTAAATCAATTACGCTTAAAACGAGCCAGTGGTTTGTTAAATGATAGCGACTTAATGCAACTGGACCAGTGGTTTAATTAATTTCGGAGACCAGTTCAGCCACTTTAGCGTTGGGATTTTGTTGTAAAATCGCCAGTAGATCTAACAGGGTTTTAATAGCTAAGCGTGGATTGAGGCAATATTGCGCGCCATAGATCTTGCGACACTGAAGCATAAATTGCCATAAGCCCATATCGTCAATCAAATAGTTTTTAGCTTCACCGTAAGCCTGCACATGGCGTAACTTGTGCAACAGCTCATCCATTTCTGTTTCTTGCAGCGGTTGTAACTCTATCACAGGTCCAGATACATCGATCAAACCTGCTTGCGCCAGACGATTAAATGCAAGCCTACTCTTAAGGGCTGGCATGCTATAAAGGCCTTTCTTCTGATCATAAACAAATTCAGGGGTACCTAAAAACACGAAGCCCATGCCATGGACTTGACCTTGCAAGCAGTCATTAACAATATTAAGAATTTCATTAAAGTTATTGATACGAGTCTGCTTGTGGCTTAATTCATGCAATGCCACCATCTCGTCTAAACAGATGAGTAAGCCAGGATAACCTGCCATACGCACGAATTGGCAAAGCATTTTTAAACCACTGAAAAAATTACGATAATCTATAATACTGCGCACGCCCAAAGCAGCTTTAGCGTCAGTCAAATTAGTGAACTCACCTCTTAGCCACCGCAGTGCTGTGCTTTTTAATACATCGTCTTGCTGTTCCAAAGCATGGCAGTAACGCTGAATAACTGTGATAAAGTCAAAGCCTCCAGCTAGTTCTTCAAAATCTCTTAAGCGCTGGGCTATATGCGTTTCTGGGGGCACATTATTGACATGGGCGTCACGCAAGTTAGTTAAGATAAAACGCTCTACAATGTTAATTAAAGCGCTACCGTTAGGCCTTGCCTTGGTGCTAAAGGAGCGCACTAATGCTGAGTAGAGATTGCGCGTCTCTCCCGATTTTGCCTGCAGCCTTTTATCTGGAGAAAGCGTAGCCGTCGCTACGACTAAACCCTGTTTAATCCCGTGTTGCCTAGTGAGTTCACCAATAAAGGTTTTACCACTGCCATAATTGCCTGTCACAAAGCGCACACAAGAGCCCCCTTTGGCAATGTGCAGTATGTCTTTGTCCAAGGTTTCTAGCTCACCTTCCCTGCCAACCTTAATTAAGTCTAAACGATCTGCAGGCACCACACCTGCTCGCAAAGACTTTAAAACTTGGTCACATTGCATGGCAGAAAGTTGGCTCATGATTTAACGTTCCATTCAACCGTCTTGGTCTATGCGACTGGCTACAGCACTTTGTTGATGCTTATATTTAGCATCTACTCGCTTGTTATAAGGCCTAAGCGCTGGACTGGAGAGGGTTTCAAAATTTATAGCCCCAATAGTCATGTTGGGTTTTAATGCTAAGGGTAACTTACCACTGTTAAAACACTCTAACACAATCGCCCCACTCCAACCTGGATCAATGCGATGCGCGGTAACGTGGACCATCAACCCTAAACGTGCCAAAGAAGAGCGGCCATCGAGCCATCCCACGTGATCATCAGGAATAGTAATCGACTCTAAGGTTACAGCCAGTGCAAGTTCACCAGGATGAAGAAAAAAACTTTCTCCCTCTGCAATCACAATTTCTTCGCTCATGATAGCTTCAAGGGTACTATTAATTTCTTCCCGACTGGCACTCACGTCAACAAATGGACGGGCGTGATCCTTAAACACACGAAAACTATTACCTAAGCGTAGGTCGACACTGACTCCCGTAATTACGCTATCGTCTGGCCGTGGCTCAATGCCAATTTTTCCAGCGTTGAGGGCTGTTATAATGTCTTTATCACTTAATCGCATCTTATTTAGTCTTCATCTACACTGATGCTAGGCATGGCTTGGTGAGCCCCATCAAGCTTGGCTACGAGGGCATGGGCAAGCTGCACATAGGTTTGTGCAGCGGCAGAAGTGGGTTCAGCCACTACTGATGGTGTACCGCCATCCACCAGGATGCGAATTTCCATACTCAATGGTAGGCTAGCCAAAAGCTCAGTGCCATACTCTTGGGCTAATGCAACGCCACCACCAGCACCAAAAATAGCTTCTTCGTGACTACATTGGCTACACACGTGAGTGCTCATGTTTTCCACCACACCAAGCACAGGTACATTCACCTTTTTAAACATTTCAATACCCTTACGGGCATCAAGCAAGGCTAAGTCTTGAGGTGTAGTGACGATCACTGCACCCGACACTTGGGCCTTCTGGCACAAGGTTAACTGAATGTCACCTGTACCTGGTGGCATATCAACAAACAGGTAATCCAATTCTCCCCAGCTAGTCTGCAGCAGCATTTGCTGTAATGCCCCAGCCGCCATTGGACCACGCCACACCATGGGCGAGTTGGCATCCACTAAGAAGGCCATGGACATGACGCTCACACCATGGGCTTGGATAGGAAGGAACCATTTTTCTTGCATCGTTTCTGGGTGATTACCTTCAGCAATGCCTAACATCAGGCCTAGGCTTGGACCATAAATATCCGCGTCTAACACACCAACTTTAAAACCTGCTTGCGCCATGGCTAGCGCCAGATTAACTGTGGTAGTAGATTTGCCTACCCCACCTTTACCTGAGGCTACGGCAACGATGTGTTTAATATCTTGTAAGCCTTCTGGTCTTGTATCGCTCATTTTATGTCCTATTAATTGCGTTTATGCAACACCACACCACATTCAGCGTGGTGAGTGTATGGAAATTGGTCAAATAAAGCCAAGCGCTTTAAGTCATGGGTTTGTTTGAGTTCTTGTAGGTTATCCAGCAAAGTTTCTGGATTGCAGGAAATATAAATCACCTGATCAAACTGTTGCACTAAAGCTAATGTTTCAGCATCTAAACCTGACCTTGGAGGATCGACTAAGATGGTTCCAAAATCAAAACTTGATAAGTCAACTTGAGCCAAGCGTCGAAAGGGGCGCGCACCCGCCAATGCTTGAGTCATTTCTTCACTCGACAAGCGCACTATGGTGACATTATCAATGCCATTTTCAGTCAAATTAAAGTGTGCCGAGTTGACCGACGATTTGGCAATCTCTGTAGCCATTACTTTACCAAATTGAGCCGCTAAAGGCAGTGTGAAGTTGCCATTACCACAATACAACTCTAACAAGTCAGGCTTAGTTCCCACACCAAATCGTTCGATGCTGTCGCAGGCCCAAGTGATCATTTGCTCATTAACACTAGCATTGGGTTGGGTAAATGCATTCTCGACCTGCTGATAGTGATACTCGCGACCTCTGATCTGCAAGGTCTCCATAATATGACCCATGCCCAACACATGCTTTTGTTTGCGTGCACGACCAATAATATTGATACCCAACTCAATACGCAAGGTATCAGCCAACAACAACCAATCGTCCCCTAACTGCTTATGATACAGCAGGCTGACTAATATTTCGCCTCGCTGACTGCTCAAAAAATCGATCTGAAATAGCTTTTTGCTCAATACAGATGATGCTTTGATACCTTCTAATAACGGCAGCATTAGCGCATTAATGCGCTCGCTAGCTTGAATAAAGGAGTCAATCCGAATGGGTTGATACTTATTCCCGGGTGGAAACATGGCATAAAATAGATCATCTCCCTCATGCCACATGCGAAATTCAGCACGCATGCGATAATGGTCTGGCTTTGATGGAAATACTTCCAAAGCAACAGCTGCAGAAAAGTCACCCAACTGGTCAAAATGAGACCGGATATGTAAACTTTTCGCATCTAGCAAGACTTGGTATTGCTGCGGTTGTATGGGCTCAATGGCCAAAGACCTACTCCTTGAACGCGGTACTGAAATCAGGCTGAATTATAACAGGCCAATTGGGCATAAATACATAATCCTATGCTTCTAAGAGGAGAAACTATAGGCGTTACCGCCAATGTTTTGTACAATGGAGGCTGAAACATCAAATCCATTATTATGCGCTTCATTTAGCGCCTTAAGAAACTCGAATTAACCCATGACCAAGACAACTGATCGCGAAATACTTGTTACCAGCGCCTTACCCTATGCCAACGGTTCCATTCATATTGGTCACATGCTGGAGTATGTGCAAACAGATATATGGGTTAGATTTCAGCGCCATAGTGGCAACACCTGCCATTATGTCTGTGCTGATGACGCCCATGGTACTGCCATTATGTTGCGTGCAGAACAAGAAGGCATTACCCCCGAGCAGTTAATCGCTAATGTGCAGGCCGAACATGAGCAAGATTTCAAAGATTTTCAGGTGTCTTTTGATAACTTTTACTCCACTCATTCACCTGAAAATAAAGACTTCTCAGAGTACATTTATAAAGCCTGTGAAGCCAAAGGCCACATTGCCTCGCGCACGATTACCCAAGCTTTTGACCCAGAAAAACAACTGTTTTTAGCAGATCGATTCATTAAAGGAACCTGCCCTAAGTGCAAAACCCCAGATCAATATGGTGATAATTGTGAAGCTTGTGGCGCCACCTACGCGCCAGCTGAGTTAATTGAACCTAAATCGGCTATTTCTGGAGCTACGCCAGTTCAAAAAGAATCCACTCACCTATTTTTTAAGCTACCTGACTTTGAAAACTTATTAAAAGACTGGACTCGCAGTGGCAGCTTACAAAGTGAAATTGCTAACAAGCTTGCAGAGTGGTTAGATTCTGGCCTGCAAGAGTGGGATATTAGCCGTGACGCACCCTACTTTGGGTTTGAAATTCCAGGTCAAAAAGATAAGTTTTTTTATGTCTGGTTGGATGCTCCAATTGGTTATATGGCGAGTTTTAAAAATTTATGTGATCGCAGTGCAGACCTTGACTTTGACCACTATTGGAATAAGGACTCGACCACAGAGCTTTATCACTTTATTGGTAAAGACATCATAAACTTCCATGGTTTATTTTGGCCTGCCATGCTGTATGCGGCTGAATTCCGTACCCCAACAGCTGTCTATGCCCATGGCTTTTTAACGGTGAATGGGCAGAAGATGTCTAAATCACGGGGTACCTTTATCAAAGCAGGCACCTATCTTCGCCATCTTCAACCTGAATACTTGCGTTATTATTTTGCAGCTAAATTGAATAGCAAAGTAGATGACTTAGACTTAAACTTAGACGATTTTGTGCAGCGCGTAAACTCTGATTTAGTGGGCAAAGTAGTCAATATTGCCAGTCGCAGTGCGGGCTTTATTAGTAAGAAATTTAATGGTCAGCTTAGTCCTTTAGTGAGTGAACCTGAATTACTCAAAGCCTTTGCTAATGAGCAGCATGCCATTGCCGAATATTATGAAAAACGTGAGTTTGGTAAAGCCATAAAAGCCATTATGGCCTTGGCTGATCAAGCTAATCAATACATCGCAGATAAAGAACCGTGGGTTTTGGCTAAGCAAGAAGGCATGGAACAACAAGTACAAGACATTTGCTCAACAGGCTTAAACATGTTCCGCACGTTAATGATTTATTTAACACCTGTGTTACCCATAATGTCCGCTGATGTGGCCAAATTTCTCAATGATGACCTCGCTTGGGCTAGCCTAGATACGCCCCTCATTAACCATAGTATTGAAAAATTCAAGCCTTTAATGACTCGCATTGATGCCAGTCAAATCGAAGCTATGCTTGAGGACTCTAAGGTTGAATTGGCAAAAGAACTTGCCCTCAAGGCAAAATAAGGCAACCAAACGAATAGACGAGGCAAGGGTAGCAATTAAAGTGAAAAAAGAGACGCCAGCCATGTTAAAAAACTGATCTTTTTAAATGCATTTAATGCAGACCAACAAAAAGGCCACCCTTGGGTGGCCTTTTTAATGACTATCAGCCAGTCGCAATTAAGACCAACCGGTCACTTCTTTTAACGCCTTGCCAATTTCAGCGAGAGAGCGCACAGTTTTAACACCCGCATCATTGAGGGCCGCAAACTTTTCATCAGCGGTGCCTTTACCGCCAGAAATAATGGCACCAGCATGGCCCATCCGTTTACCGGCTGGAGCAGTGACGCCAGCAATGTATGAGACCACAGGTTTAGTGACGTTAGCTTTAATATAAGCGGCCGCCTCTTCTTCTGCAGTACCACCAATTTCACCGATCATCACAATCGCTTCTGTAGCGGGATCTTTTTCAAACAATGCCAATACATCAATGAAGTTAGTGCCTGGGATAGGATCTCCACCTATGCCGACGCAGGTAGACTGGCCATAACCCGCATCTGTCGTTTGTTTAACGGCTTCGTAGGTTAAAGTGCCAGAACGAGACACAATGCCTACCTTACCTGGCAAATGGATATGGCCCGGCATAATGCCGATTTTACATTCGCCCGGGGTAATAACTCCAGGACAGTTAGGGCCTACTAAACGAACACCTAATTGATCACAAACGACCTTGCACTCCAACATATCTAGAGTTGGAATGCCTTCAGTAATGGCTACAATAAACTTAATGCCTGCGTTTGCAGCTTCAAGGATCGAATCCTTACAAAAAGCTGCTGGCACGTAAATAACAGAAGCCTCAGCACCAGTGGCGGCAATGGCTTCACTCACCGTATTAAAAACAGGCAGACCCAAGTGCGCAGTACCACCTTTGCCTGGTGTCACACCGCCCACCATTTTTGTACCGTATTCAATGGCTTGTTCAGAATGAAAGGTACCTTGACTACCCGTAAAACCTTGGCAAATTACCTTAGTGTGCTTGTCAATTAAAATACTCATGCTTGACCTCCAGCTGCAGCAACCACTTGTTGAGCTGCACCGCTCAAGCTGGTAGCAGCTATAATATCAAGGCCACTTTCAGCCAACTTTTGACTACCTAATTCAGCATTATTACCTTCCAAACGCACGACTACTGGCACACTTACGCCGACCTCTTTAACGGCGCCAATAATGCCTTCTGCAATCAAGTCACAACGCACAATACCGCCAAAGATATTGACTAACACAGCCTTGACACTGTCATCAGACAAAATAATTTTAAAGGCTTCGGTGACACGTTCTTTGGTTGCACCGCCCCCAACATCAAGGAAGTTAGCGGGGAAACCGCCATGCAAGGCCACAATATCCATGGTGCCCATCGCTAAACCAGCACCATTAACCAAACAACCAATGGTGCCATCTAAGGCCACATAGTTTAAATCCCACGAAGCGGCATGGGCTTCACGTTCATCATCTTGACTTGGGTCGTGCATGGCTTGGATATCTTTATGGCGATAAACCGCATTACTATCTATAACAACCTTGGCATCTAGGCAATGTAAATCACCTTGCTCAGTCACTACTAGAGGGTTAATTTCCAACAACGCTAAGTCTTTGTCTTGGAACAATTGAGCCAAACCAATAAAAATCTTAGTAAACTGACTGACCTGCTTGCCCTTAAGACCCAACTTAAATGCCAACTCACGTCCTTGGTATGGCTGAGCTCCAGTTAAGGGGTTAATCTCTGCCTTTAAGATTTTCTCTGGCGTTTCTTCGGCTACTTGTTCAATTTCTACCCCACCCTCGGTAGATGCCATAAACACAATGCGCTGAGAACTTCGATCCACCACAGCACCCAAGTAAAGCTCTTGGGCAATATCGGTACAGGGTTCAACATAAACCTTCGAAACAGGCTGACCATCCGCATCCGTCTGATAGGTTACCATGCGTTGGCCTAACCACTTATTGGCAAAATCAGCAGCTTCTTGCTTAGAAGAAATCAATTGCACACCGCCTGCCTTACCGCGACCGCCTGCGTGAACTTGAGCCTTAATTACCCAACGATCCCCTGGAATTTGATCCAATGCCGCCATAGCTTCCGCTGCCGTATCTACGGCAATGCCAGTAGAGACGGGCAAACCGTATTGGGCAAACAGTTGTTTGCCTTGATATTCATGAAGATTCATTGTGATGCCTGTTGACTTAAATTTAAAATTAACCTGAATACTTATTTTCTTTTTTTCCTGTTAGCCATATGGATGGCATGGCCATCTACAGCTAACGCTGCCTCATGAATGGCCTCACCCATTGAGGGGTGGGCAAACACTGTAAGCGCTAGATCTTCAGCACTTGATCCAAATTCCATTGCAATAACCGCCTGAGCAATTAATTCAGACGCGTTACCACCGATAATATGGCAACCTAATATGCGATCTGTTTCAGCATCAGCAATCAACTTTACAAAGCCCTGCGTGTCATTGGCTGCCATTGCTCGGCCCGAAGCTGTAAATGGGAATTTCCCCACTTTAATGGCCACCCCTTCTGCCTTTAATTCTTGCTCTGTTTTACCCACCCATGCTAATTCTGGATGAGTATAGATAACCCATGGAATACAGTCATAATTCATCAAGGTTTTGTGACCCGCAATAATGTCTGCAACCATCATGCCCTCTTCTGAAGCCTTATGAGCTAGCATGGGGCCTCGAACGATATCACCAATGGCATAAACCCCAGGTGCATCAGTTTTACAACGCGTACTCACGTGCACAAATCCACGCCCATCTACAGCGACTCCTGAGTCAGCTGACAACAGACCCTCAGTGTACGGTTTACGACCAACAGCAACAATCAACTTATCGAAAGTTAGGGTCTCAGAGTCGCCATCGGCCTTTTTAACGGCGACTTTAACTTCGTTATTAGCAACTTCAGTAGAGGTTACCAGGGCACCAAGGCGAATATCCATGCCTTGTTTCTTTAAACACTTAGCTGCTTCTTTTGATAAATCCTTATCAATGGTGCTCAAAAAGTTATCCATTGCCTCTAGGACAATAACCTCACTCCCTAAGCGTTGCCATATGGTACCCATTTCCAAACCAATTACGCCAGCACCGATGATACCCAAGCGTTTAGGTACTTGCTTGATGTTTAATGCGCCCACGTTATCAATAATAATATCGTCAGTTAAGGGCGCTGAGGGGATACTTACAGGTACAGATCCTGCGGCCAAAATAACGTTACCCGCTTTCAAATGGCTTTCGCTGCCATCAGCAGCGGTCACTTTAACCCCACAATCTTTTTGTAATTGACCCGTACCATGAATTAAGGTCACACCATTGGCTTTAAATAAACCCGCCACACCCATAGTGAGATTGTCTACAATGGTATTTTTACGAGCTAGCATAGCGGCGACGTCTATTGAGACTTCACCCGTATTGATGCCATGAGATTCAAATTCATGTTGAGCGTCGTGGAATTTATGAGTTGAATCTAGTAGCGCTTTTGAAGGAATACAACCAACATTTAAGCAAGTTCCACCTAAAACGGGAGCACCTTTGTCATTGGTCCATTTTTCCACACAGGCGGTCTTTAAACCTAACTGCGCCGCTCGAATTGCGGCTACATAACCACCAGGGCCACCACCAATAACCACCAAGTCAAATTCTTGGGACATAATATTTCCTCAGATTTCGTGCCCAAGCTGGATCACAACATGGACTTAAATAAACACACGGGCTTAGATCTCAAGCAATATCCGCGCTGGGTCTTGCAGTAATTCCTTAACGGTAACTAAGAACTGAACTGCTTCTTTACCATCAATCATTCGATGGTCGTATGATAAAGCTAAATACATCATTGGTCGGATGACCACTTGACCATTTTCTGCCACTGGACGATCTTGAATTTTATGCATACCCAAGATGGCAGTTTGAGGGGCATTTAAAATTGGAGTCGATAACAACGAACCAAAAATACCACCATTAGTAATGGTAAAAGTGCCGCCCTGCATTTCTTCCAAAGTTAACTTACCTGATTTAGCTTGGTTGGCTAAATCGACAATACCTTTCTCAATATCAGCCAAAGTCATTGCTTCTACATCACGCAATACTGGCACCACTAAACCACGATCAGTGGACACGGCCACACTCACATCTTGGTAAGCGTGATAGACCATGTCATTGCCATCTAAGGAAGCATTCACCGCTGGATAGCGTTTCAAGGCTTCTGCTGCAGCCTTCACAAAAAATGACATAAAGCCTAATCGGGTGCCGTTGTGAGCTTTTTCAAACTGCGCCTTATATTGTTTTCGCAATGCCATAATAGGTGACATATCCACTTCGTTATACGTGGTTAGCATGGCGGCTTCATTTTGTGCAGACACTAAGCGTTTAGCAATGGTGGCGCGTAAACGCGTCATAGGCACACGACGGGACGTACGATGCTGGGGACCAGAAGAAGGCGACACCATTTGGTTTGTACTTTCTTTGGGCATTTCTTTAGCCATAGCGACTGGTGCTGCTGGTGTTACCACAGCCACTGGGGTCGGATGCTTCAAGTAGTTAAGGACATCTTCTTTGAGTAAACGACCACCTTTGCCCGTGCCAGTAACCTGAGTGGCGTGCAGGTTATTTTCGTGCAGTAACTTACGCACAGCGGGGCCACTCGAATCTGACTGATCAGTCGCAGTGGCGGCACTTTGCCCTTCATTTGCCTGAGTCGTGGCTACCGCACCCTCAGTAAAGTGAGCAATGATTTCATTACTCATCACTGTGCCACCCTCGGCTACAGTAATGTCTGACAGGCTTCCATCAGCAGGCGCAACCACTTCCATCACGACCTTATCTGTTTCTATATCAACGATTAAATCATCGCGCTTACATGCCTCTCCTGGCTGTTTGTGCCAAGTGGCAATGGTACCGTCTGCCACAGACTCAGGAAAAGATGGGGCTTTAATTTCAATAGACATGGTTTATCTCTTCACTTTAATAATGGTTAGGGTCTGCTCAACAGACCCGTTCATGATTCTAATCCCAAAGCTTGGGCTACTAAATGCTGTTGCTCTTCTAAATGCACTGACATATAACCGCATGCTGGGGCTGCAGAGGCCGGACGTGAAGAAACAATCAGATTTAAATCAGTGCGACCTAACTGAATGACTTTTCGCATGTGATGCTGACTACAATACCAAGCACCTTGGTTTTGTGGTTCTTCTTGACACCACACTACGAGTTCTAGATTTGGATACTGGGCTAATACATCCGCTAAGTGCTGTTCAGGGAAAGGGTATAATTGCTCAATCCGAATAATAGCCACATGGTCTAATTGCCCTAAGCGACGTTGTTCAAGTAAATCATAGTAGACCTTGCCACTGGTTAACACGATCCGCTTAACTGCACTTTTATCAAGGTCATCGACCTCATCAATGACATTCTGAAACGCGCCATTAGCAAGCTCATCAAGACTAGAAATAGCCATTTTATGGCGCAATAAACTCTTAGGCGACATCACGACCAGAGGCTTACGCATTGGACGCACTACCTGCCTCCGAATCAAATGGAATATTTGAGCCGGCGTTGTAGGCACACAAACTTGAATGTTGTGTTCTGCACATAACTGTAAAAAACGTTCTAATCGGGCAGACGAATGCTCTGGGCCCTGACCCTCGTACCCATGGGGAAGAAGCATCGTTAAACCACACATCCGACCCCACTTGTGCTCACCACTGGTAATGAATTGGTCTATTACCACTTGGGCTCCGTTAGCAAAGTCACCAAATTGCGCTTCCCATATGACTAAGCCTTCTGGCGCCGTTGAAGCATAGCCATACTCAAACGCCAATACAGCCTCCTCTGATAATAGAGAATCAAAGATCGTGAAATCGGGTTGTTCATCTGACAAATTCCGCAGAGGAACATAAGCACCGCTGCCTTTTTGATCATGCAAAACAGCATGCCGATGGGAGAAAGTGCCACGTCCCACATCTTGCCCTGTGAGGCGAATGGGATACCCTTCCTCTAACAATGAGGCATAGGCCATAACTTCAGCAAAGCCCCAATTAATTTCTGCAGCGCCTGCAGCCATTTTTAAGCGGTCATCAAGAATTTTTTTCACCTGACGCTGTACTACAAAACCTTGTGGAACTTGGTCTAAGCGCTGACCAAGATCTTTCAGCAAGTCTGCAGAGACCCGTGTATCTCCTAGCGCCGTCCATTCATGGTTAAGGTATGGTTTCCAATCCACAAACGAACTTGAGTCAGGCGTTGAAACCAATGCTTTGGCAACATGTTTGCCATTATCAAGCGCATTGCGGTATTCATTTTGATACGCTGCAACATCTTCAGCTGAAATCACACCTTCCGTAACGAGCTGCTCTGCGTATAGTGTGGCTACCGTTTTTTTCGCTTTAATGGCGTTATACATCAAAGGCTGTGTGCCTGACGGTTCATCAGCTTCGTTGTGACCACGACGGCGATAACACACCAAGTCAATGACGACGTCTCGTTTGAACTCATTACGATAATCTAGGGCTAGTTCTGACACAAAGGCGACCGCGTCAGGGTCATCTCCATTAACATGGAAAATGGGCGCATCAATAAATTTAGCCACGTCTGTACAGTAAGGCGTAGTGCGAGCGTCTTCCTTTTTACTGGTCGTAAAGCCAACCTGATTATTGATGACAATATGGACCGTTCCACCAGTTTTAAAGGCCCGAGTTTGGGACATTTGTAAGGTTTCCATGACCACACCTTGGCCTGCAAAGGCGGCGTCTCCATGCAAACAAATGGGCAATACCGAGTCACCTTGTGTATCTTTGCGGCGATCTTGGCGGGCTCTTACAGAGCCCTCTACAACTGGATTAGCAATTTCGAGATGTGATGGATTAAATGCTAAGGCCATGTGAACTTCGCCACCGGGGGTATTAACATTAGTCGAAAAGCCTTGATGGTACTTCACATCACCAGAGGTATTCAAAGGTCGCTTACCTTCAAATTCTTCAAATAAGTCGACTGGGTTTTTACCAAAGATATTGATTAATACATTGAGTCGGCCACGGTGAGCCATACCAATAACAATTTCTTTAACTTTGTTGCTGCCAGCGCGCTGAATAATATTATCTAACATAGGGACGAGGCTTTCACCCCCTTCAAGACCAAAGCGCTTAGCACCAGAAAAACGAGCACCAAGGTATTTTTCTAAGCCTTCTGCAGCAATCAAACGTTCAAATATGTGTTTGCGCTTTTCTGCCGTATGGGTCGGATGACTGCGCACTGACTCTACTCGCTGGCGAATCCACAGCTTTTCATCGGTATTAACAATATGGCTATATTCGCAGCCAACGGTTGAGCAGTAAGTTTGCTCAAGTCCCTCAATAATGTCTGACAAAGGCATTTCGTCTTTGCCTAAGTAGGATGCACCAACTTGGAACACTGTGTCTAAATCAGCTGCTGATAATTCGTGAAAATGTAAATCGAGGGTGGGAACTATCTCTTTGGGTTTAAGATCTAGGGGATCTAGGCTCGCAATTTGATGACCATGTAGGCGGTATGCATTGATGAGTCTTACAACCCTCACCTGTTTGCGCTCATGCTCACTGCTAAGGCTAGCCGTTTGAACAGGGTGAGATTTACTTTGGTTTTTACCTAAAAGAACAAAGTGCTCTTTTACTATCGAATGAGGTACGTCCCCACTGATCGAGTCTGGCACCCGGGGTAGTTGATCGAATTCTTGCCGCCACTGCTCAGGAACAGCATTGGGATCACGTAAATAAGTTTCGTACATTTCTTCAATGTACGCAAAGTTGCCGCCAGAGAAATGAGACTCCCGCCTCTGTTGCTCCATCACGCTATCTTGCATTCAGTACCACCAATTTTTGATTGTGGTTAAACCTTAACCAAACATCGCAATTATAACCTTTAATGCGGCACATGGTTAAGTCTCAATACTAAACTATAACAAACAAATAACGCCCAGAGCACATTATAAGCGCACTGCGTTTATTCGTAGTTATGTTTAGGTGGCTCTAGTCATGAGCATATTCCGAATATGTCCAATGGCCTTGGTTGGGTTTAACCCTTTTGGACACACGGTGACACAGTTCATAATGCCATGACAACGGAATACACTGAACGGATCATCTAGACCTGCTAAGCGCTCTTCCGTGGCTGTATCACGGCTATC
>DDCR01000180.1:0-6796 GCA_002335115.1 Oceanospirillaceae bacterium UBA2001 | reverse complement strand
CTTAGCGCGATCTTCCGGCGTTTGCAGACGCTCAATACCTGGGGCTGGGGTATTGTTTAGCAAAAACGGCTTCACCTTTTCGTACTGCTTATAGAACTGATCCATGTCTATAACTAAGTCGCGGATCACAGGCAAAGCTGGCAATGGGCGTAACACTAATTTATCGTTTTTGACACAGGATGACAAAGGTGTAATACACGCCAGACCATTGGTGCCATTGATATTCATACCATCGGAGCCACACACTCCCTCACGACACGAACGACGAAAGGTAAGACCGCGATCTTGAATTTTCAATAAATTCAAAACGTCTAACACCATTAAGTCTTTACCTTCAGTATCAACTTCAAAGTCTTGCATATAAGGCTTCGCATCAAGCTCTGGATGATAGCGATAAATACTCACTGTTAACATATCACTACTCCCTAGTAAGTACGAATTTTAGGTGGAAAAGCATCCACAGTTTTAGGTGTAAAATTCACATCTCGTTTACCAAGACGCTCTTCCAAAGGATAATACACTGAGTGTTTCAACCAATTTTCGTCATCCCGCTCAGTAAAGTCATTACGCGCATGAGCGCCTCGACTTTCTTTACGTTGCTCTGCCGAAATAGCGGTCGCAAATGCGACTTCAAATAAGTTTTGTAACTCCAAGGCTTCGATGCGGTCTGTGTTAAAAGCACCCGTTTTATCTTGCAGATGTAGGTTGGACACTTTGGTCCTAATTTCGCGCAGTAGCTCTAGGCCTTTAAGCATACTTTCGCCTTCACGAAACACACCAAAGTATAACTGCATCGTTGTTTGCAGGTCTGCTCGAACCTCAGCAATACTGGCACCGGATTCAGAATTGTTTAAGCGATTTAACCGCACCATAGCGGCATCTAAGTTCGCCTGACTGGCGGGCTCTACAGCATAGCCTTCGCGCATTGATTTCTCAATTTGTATGCCCGCTGCTCGACCAAACACCACCAAATCCAACAAGGAGTTACCACCTAAGCGGTTCGCGCCGTGCACGGAGACACACGCTACCTCTCCACAGGCATATAAACCCTCGATAATACGGGTTTCTGATGCAGACTCTGGATACAACACTTGCCCACCAATGTTAGTAGGTATGCCACCCATCATGTAGTGACAGGTAGGAACAACAGGCACAGGTTCAACCACTGGATCAACATGAGCAAAGGTTTTGGATAACTCGCAGACTCCAGGCAACCGACTTTCTAGTACTTCTTCACCTAAATGGTCAAGTTTAAGCAACACATGGTCACCATTGGCACCACAACCGCGGCCTTCTAATATTTCCATCACCATGGACCGGGCCACGACGTCACGACCTGCTAAATCTTTTGCATTGGGCGCGTAGCGCTCCATGAAGCGCTCACCATCTTTGTTGATTAGGTAACCACCTTCTCCACGACACCCCTCTGTAACCAACGTACCTGCACCAGCGATGCCCGTGGGATGGAACTGCCACATTTCCATATCTTGCAGGGGCAAACCCATGCGTAATGCCATACCTACCCCATCACCCGTATTAATGAGTGCATTGGTCGTAGACTGGTAGATGCGACCTGCACCACCGGTCGCTAAGACCGTCGCTTTAGCTTCAATATAAACGGTTTCTCCTGACTCAATACATATCGCAACCACACCCACGATCGCACCATCGTCATTTTGAACCATATCCACAGCGAACCATTCATTTAAAAAGGTAGTTCCCCCCTTTAAATTACCTTGGTACAAAGCGTGCAATAACGCGTGACCTGTTCGGTCTGCGGCAGCACAAGTTCGAGCGGCCTGCCCACCCTCACCAAAGTTTTTCGATTGGCCTCCAAAGGGGCGCTGATAGATGCGCCCTTCTTCCGTGCGAGAAAAAGGTAGGCCCATATGGTCCAACTCAAATACCGCTTGAGGACCAACACTACACATGTATTCGATCGCATCTTGGTCACCAATGTAATCGGAACCTTTGACGGTGTCATACATATGCCAGCGCCAATCATCATTGGGATCATTGCTTGCAATAGCGCAGGTAATACCACCCTGAGCTGATACTGTGTGCGAGCGAGTGGGAAATACTTTAGTAATACAGGCAGTTTTTAAACCCGATTCTGTGAGTTGCAACGCAGCCCGCATACCAGCACCACCACCACCAATTACGATGGCTTCATAGGACATTTTACGTAAGTTGTTTGACATGACTTATAGGCCCCAAAGCAGCTGTACACCCCAAATGGTGTAGATAAACATTAATAAACCCACTAGCATTTGAAATGCGAAGCGCACAGCAAAATGTTTCAAGTAATCGGTAGAAATCGACCATAACCCAATCCAGCAATGTGCTCCCAACGACAAAAGCGCCATCAAGCTAAAGATGCGCATGCTAGTGCCATTAAACAAAGTCTGCCATTGGGCAAAGTCTACCTGTGGATTGAGCAGCAGGTAGACCACCATAAAAATAGAGTAGACCGCTAAAATAACGGCGCTTACACGCTGCACGAGCCAATCAGCAAGACCGCTCCGACCATAACTTGTAATTGTGGTTACCATACCCAAACCCCCGCCAAAATGGCCAATACAACCGTTGAGCCGATAACAAACTTTGCTGCATTATTCGCAGATTCAAGTTCTTCGCCATGACCAAAGTCCATAACAAGATGTTTCATACCTGCACTAAAATGAAATCCTAGAGCCGTTAACAGCCCCCAAGTCACAAATTGAGCAAGAGAGTGCTCCAGCAAAAGGGTTTGCGCTGACGCAAAACCAAGCTCTCCCTCAAGGGACATATCAAATAGGTTGAATAAAAATACTAGGCCCACAAACAAAACGACACCCGAAATTCTGTGGCTTATCGATATCACAGAAACTAACGGGTGTTTGAATGTGCCTAGGTCCAGATTAACAGGTCTTTTATCGCTCACGGTTACCTACTTTTGGCTAAAAAATGAGTTAAACTAAGGCTTCAAAAAATACTCTGGATCGACACCCACATAGCTGCAAGCGTCACGCCGTGGACAAGTATAGGGAGTTGGACCACAGAAAACAACGACACTTTTGTCGTATGTGCTTTTTTTTTAATTTGCATAGGCATTCAATGATAGCTAAGCATTGCGTAGCCTCGACTTAATACAAAGCCTTTACAAATGGGCCCGACAAGAGGATCATATACGCTTAACTTTATAGTAGTACCCCACCATATCACCTGTAGTTATAACTACAATCAATATGCCGAATCTTTTCTATGACCCAACTCGGGTAAGTCTAGGGTAAGATAGGCTCCAGTTTTTGGAGGCGGATGGCTCTTGCGCGTAATCTTATTACGTGTTTTGGCCTTAAATAGCTACTTTATCTTCCACCTCTCCAACACAACTTTTAGGAGCCAAGCAATGTCCGAAAAAAAAGCCACTCTGCACATAGAAGGCATGGACCCCATCGAGCTACCAATTTATTCAGGCAGTGCGGGGCCAGACGTTATTGACGTGCGTCAACTAGTGAGCAAAGGTCTTTTTACCTACGATCCAGGCTTTGTATCTACTGCTTCATGCGAATCTAAAATCACCTACATAGATGGTGATAAAGGCATTTTACGCTATCGTGGTTATCCTATTGAAGAACTTGCAGAGCAAAGCACTTATGAGGAAGTTGCATATTTGTTAATGTATGGCGAATTGCCCACTAAAAAAGAATTTGCTGCTTATGAATATAAGCTTAGGCACCACACTCTAGTACATGAACAATTACAATTTCTATATCGTGGCTTTCCAAGAAAAGCTCATCCTATGGCAATTTTAGTTGGAGCTGTTGCTTCATTATCAGCTTTCTACCATAATAGCACCGACATTTTAGACCAAGGAGATAGAGATTTAGCATGTATTAAAATGATAGCTAAAACTCCAACTTTAGCAGCTATGGCTTACAAATATTCTATTGGTCAGCCTTTTATTTACCCGCAAAATGACCTTACTTTAGCCGAAAATTTTCTTCGTATGATGTTTGCAGTGCCCTGCGAAAAATATAAAATTAACAAAACTATTTCTAACGCATTAGATAAAATATTTATTTTACATGCAGATCATGAACAAAATGCTTCCACTTCAACAGTAAGGTTAGCCGGTTCAAGTGGGGCAAACCCTTACGCTTGTATTGGCTCTGGCATTGCCTCTTTGTGGGGTCCAGCTCATGGTGGTGCAAATGAAGCCGTAATTAAAATGTTAGAAGAAATTGGCACTAAAGATAACATCAATAAATATATCAAGAAAGCTAAAGATGCTAATGATCCTTTTAGATTAATGGGTTTTGGTCATCGTGTTTACAAAAATTATGACCCAAGAGCTAAAGTATTGAAAAAAACTTGTGATGAAGTTCTTGCCGAATTAGATGTGAAAAATGATCCATTATTAGATATAGCCAAAGAATTAGAAAGAATAGCATTATCTGATGAATATTTTGTAAATAGAAAACTCTATCCTAACGTAGATTTCTACTCTGGTATCATTTATAAGGCACTTAACATACCAGTGCAAATGTTTACCGTTATGTTTGCCATTGCGCGAACTACGGGCTGGGTGTCACAATGGAAAGAAATGATCGAAGATCAGGATTCTAAAATAGGTAGACCTAGACAAATTTATATTGGAGAAAAATTAAGAAAATTTTCTGAAATGCGCTAAAAATTATTAGCTTACAGCTAAGTTTCTGTTTAAATTCTACTAAATATTTTTACTAAAATCTAATTTTGTAAGAGTAACTAGCCAAATATCAAGATAGATTAATAGCTGATTAAAATTATGCTAATATTTATTGTTTTATAATCAAGTTTACCTTGCTTAACTTTCGTTGTTTTTGGTAATATTTCATTATTTAGCTTATTTTATTCCTGCTATTTGTTTAATAGCAAATGCCATCTATAAACTAAATTTCGCCTTAGAATTTTGCATTAGCAAGAGCTAGTCCTGCAATTCTAAAGTAAAATATTTAATCAAAACTAATGGAATAAAATCATGCTTATATATTCTTCCTGGATAGGTAATTGATTTTAAGTTATATAATTCAGCATTTTTGTTGGTACACTTAATCATTATCTTAAAAAGATATATAAACAAAATCTCTAATCTTTGAATTAATACTACATTCATCAGAAATAATGCAATACCATTAGTAAGGGCATAAAAACAACAGCACTAAGCAGAAAAAAGCCCATAATTAATAGCTTTGTAAGTGTGACCTCTTTTGCATGTTGGTGCATAGCATTATTTAATTTTACCATTGCTTAGCAATTGAGCTAATTTGAGATGTAATCTTGCTATAAAAGAGAAAATAAAATAACAAAATAAAAATTATATATAGCAAAACTACAATTGACGTGCCATCCATTTTGAGTAAAGATGTTAAGCCTAACGATCCTGGCAACATGCCCATAACAAAAATATGAAATAATAAGCATCTAAAAAACTAAATCCTAATTTATTACTTAGATTTAACCTATAAATTTTTAAATATTTTAAAATAATAAACTCTGCTCTGCCCATATCAAAATCAGCAACCTATTTGTCTTATTTATTAACTCTAATAAATTGCTCTCCCAAGGACTCTTTTAAAGATATGCTATAAATAGTACCAAGATATTAAAGACTTTATAGTATGATTATTTCTATTTATATGAGAGGAATCATCTCGAGATAGCATAATGTACAACAGCCCAATTAACTCACTACCTTGCTAAACCCTTCTCTTCATCTGTTTTCTTAATACGCTCTTTGGTAATTTTAGTGACAAATTTATCTTTGCTTATTTCACTAGCTTCTATCCCAATAAATGAGCCAATATGCTTGGTTAATTCCCCAGGTAAAATATCTAATTTAGCCCCACCTTCTATTCTTGCTCTTTGGCTAGCGCTATCTACTTCATTATCATTATATGCTTCTGCGCTCAATTTCTGGCTAAACATTTGCTTAAAATCTTTACTTACACCAGCTAAAAAACTAGGTTTATATTGATAAGCTAATAATTCTTCCACCTGATCTAATATAGCTAAAGCATAATCTTTACATTCAGTAATATTAGTTACTTTTGGCAAGTCTTGTAAGAATAATTTTGTTACTAAATCACCATAAAAGCCCTTTAATTCTGGATTACTATCTTCTATTTGCAGCATCCGCTCATAAAATGGCACAATAAATTCATCCTTACAAGCTAATAATTCGGCTTTACACAGCCTAATTTCTATTTTATTCATATTAGATGCGGCATCTAATATAGCGGGCGAACTGCACACAGCATATGTTGCTAAGAATTTATCACCTGTCATTGCCGCAAACTCAAATAATGTTTGTTTTTGCGCATCAGCTAAGTTAGCACCATTTTTTAAAAAAATTTTTACAATATCTAATTTGTCTTGACGATCTAGAAGTTGATGTACCAAAGAAGTTAAACCATTACTAACTGCAATATCAATAATATTCCGGCCAAAATGATCTCGTTCCTTAAGCAATTTTAAGTCTTTATTAGCTAATAATAACAATTGAATAATCTCTATATTACCTTCATCTGCTGCTACATGAAATGCTGAAAATCTTTTATGGTCAATATAAGCTAAATTAACATCTTTGCTTAACAGGCTTGCTACTATTTCTGCATTAGATGCTTTAATCGCTAGGTTCAAAGCGGAAGCTTTTCTGGTGACTAAGTGAATATCTGCACCTTGCTCTATTAAAAGTAAAGCTGCCGCAAATTTATGGTCAGCTAATGCCATCAAGAGGGAAGTCATATTTCCATGAAAATAACTTTCCATACGC
>DDCR01000142.1 GCA_002335115.1 Oceanospirillaceae bacterium UBA2001 | reverse complement strand
AGCTAATAATGGGATATCAGGTGCTGGAGCGGTTTACGTTTATTAAACGCAAAAGACGTCTTAAAAAAGGTTGAGCAGTGATCAATTGCTGCCTGATACCCCATAAAACCATTTTAAAAAAATTCGAAGAATATCAAAACCTGATAAACCAGTCTTTTAATATTAGAATTGAAAACTAGATTAATTTGTTTGGACCTTATTTAAATTCATGTTAAATTGTTAAATTAGAATGTTCTTTTATTTATCTTTTATCTATCTTTTCTCTGTTTTAAAAGAGGTGTCGGTTGTTATGAATAATCAATTTAGCATTGCTCAGCGGGTGGGCCTGATGTTTCGTTATGATCAGGAGTTGCCCCAAGACATGGAGATGTGGATAAAGGCTCAATTGAACGCGCCATCTCCGGCTCTGGGTATTGCTAATACATATGCAGACGTAGCTGAATGGCCTGAAAAATTGCAGCCTGACCTATCCCAACGAGCCCATCTATGGCGCCGTTACAGGGACTTAAAACAGCAACAGCGTGAAGGGAAGAATGGTCAAGACACGGAAGCTGCTAAGCAGGCCAATCGCCGCGAAAACTTAATGCGAAAAAAAGATGAGCTGAAGTTTGTGCAACGCAATATTTATGGTGCAGATCAAGTGAAACTGAGGTTAACTGCTTTTTGGGCGAATCACTTCACCATTGGTAATACCTTCGACACGGGCAGTACAATTGGTCATGCCATTGATGAGGGTATTCTAGCCAAACTCAACGGTAGTTTTGCAGACATGCTTTATGGCATGACTACCCATCCGGGTATGCTGGAATATTTGGATAATGTAGATAGTGCTGGAGAACGATCAGAACAAGCCAAACATTGTCGGCGCAAGCCGGACTGTCAAGCGGGTCTCAACGACAACCTAGGGCGGGAATTATTAGAATTACACACAGTGTCTGTGGCCGCAGGTTACACCGAAGACGACATTCGCAATGCTGCTCATGTATTGGCAGGTTGGGGAGTGTGGTTTGATGAGGATTTAAGCGCCATGCGCAAAAATACAGGCACCACTGATCACTGGAATGCCTATAAGAAACGTTGGGCAGAGCCAGGCACAAAAAAAGTTATGGGCAAGACCATAAGTGGAGGCCGCAATGGTTTACGCCAGTTAACTGATTTTCTTGCCAACCATGACCACACTATTCATTATATCTCTTCTAAACTGTGCCAACACTTTGTGAGTGATGCCCCTACTAAGGCACAAATTGAAGCGGTTAAATTAGTTTGGCAACAAAGTGATGGTGATTTGCAAGCAATTCACACCCAAGTGCTCAAGCTAGCTATGACGGCAACTGAGCCGAAGTTCATGTGGCCTATGACGTGGTTGTTTCAGGTGGTGCGTTTGTCAGGCGCCACTTACTTTAAAGGCTGGAACGAAATTTACGAATACCAAGACAATCTCATGGATAGTAAAGAAGTGTTAGAAGAGCTAGGTCAATCATTTTGGAGTTCTCGACAACCTAATGGCTATTCCAGTGATAAAGAAGAATGGCTGTCTGCTGAAATGTTTGAGCGGCGTATTCGTTTTGCTGATGCTATCTACCAAAACGGTCGCACGCGTCGTTCAGTCAATAAAATTATGGATCGAATCGGTGCAACACCACAAACGCGAGCTTTAGTAGCCAGTGTTGGCTCTTCACCAAAGGATCAGTTTATCGCTCTCATGTGCAGTCCAGAGTTAATGGGGTTAAATTATGTCTAAATTAACAATAGATCGCCGCAGTTTACTCAAAGCGGGTGCTGCTTCACTCTTTCTTGCAGGCATGCCTGTTTCTGGCTTGGCAAAAGGTAAGGCTGCTGGCCGCATTTGTGTGATTATTTTGCAAGGGGGTATGGATGGCCTAGCCACAGTGCCGCCTATTGGGGATCCAGATTTAATGCGCATGCGTAAGGCCATTTCACCAGAAAATTACTTACCCCTAAATGATTTTTTTGGTTTGCATCCAGCGTTAAAGTTTTATGCCCAGTTGATGGCCAGAGGTGACGCGTCTGCAGTGCATGCTACCGCCTTTCCCTACACTAAACGCTCACATTTTGAAGGCCAAAATCTCATTGAAGGAGGGGGGTTGTCTCCTTTTAGTGAGAAAACAGGCTGGTTAGGACGGTCTTTAGATTTAGCCGGTGTCTCGGGCCGGTCTCTTTCACTAGATATGCCATTAATTTTGCGAGGCCATCATGACAATGATAATTTTTACCCCGCAAGTATTCGGGGATCAGGCCGACCATCGTCTAAGTTATTAGAAAAAATTGCCATGGGCCATGACATAGAAGCAGCGCAAGTGTTCAATAAAGTCGCCCGCAAAAGTGAGGAAAATATTCAAGTACCCCGAGACCCGGCCAGTCTAGCGCAATATGCGGGGCAGGCTATGGCTCAAGCTAATGGACCATTGGCATCGGTCATTCGTGTCGATGACTTTGATACCCATGCTAATCAGGTGTATCAAGATAATACAGATGAGGGGCCGCTTGCGCGGCAGTTGGGTGTGGTAGACGAGGTCATTGCTGGGTATCGCCGTGGGTTGGGTGATGCATGGGATAATACTATTATTTTGACCCTAACTGAGTTTGGCCGCACCGTGGCAGCGAATGGTACCTTGGGTACGGATCATGGTTACGCAAGCGTTGGGTTACTCGCTGGGGGAACTTTAGCGGCTAATGGTGTGGTCGCCGATTGGCCTGGTTTAAGTAAGAAAGATCAATTCGACCAAAGAGATCTCATGGCGACGATAGATTATCGATCGGTTTGTGCCGCTTGTGTTGAAAAGACTTTAGGGCTTGAGCATGATGTCATTGCGAGCCAAGTGTTTCGCCAACCTGACTTACCCCGGGTATTTGATCATTTGTTTACCTAGATTGATTATTGAAACGGAGTTTAATATGCCTCAAGAATCACCCACCCAGCATGCTGCTTACTTTTACTGCTACTTGAACTTAAAAAGGTTATTGTTGGGTTTGGTTGCTACGAGTTTAATGGCTGTGCCTGCTATGGCAGCAGATATGTCGGGTTGGAGTGATAAAACGGTGTGTCGCCTGCTTGGAGGAGCGCCTGACAATGCCGAATTTTTGGCAGAAGCTCTACAACGAGAGCTGACCTGTGGCAGTGGTACTAAATCAAGTGGGAAAAAACAAAAGGCGAAGGGTAAGTCATTACCCAAAAATCAGGGAATTGTTGTGTATGCATTAAATATGCCTCCCAAACTTAAAGCCCAGTTATTATCTCAATCTATTATTAAGACAGAGTTTGATTTTAGCCCCTACCAGATCGCAGTCTTAGATGAACCTGTGAGGTGCCAATTTAATCTGCGACGAGTGCAATATGAAGATAAGGCAGAAGGGCGAATTGAAAACTGGAATATGGCTCAGGGTCGACTCGATATAAGTTCTGAAGAAGTGAAAATTGATGGTGCTTGGCGCATGGGTGGATTGTCTAAAGATCCAAGTTATTTGCATAACGAAGTGAATCTTAAGTTAACTAAAGCAGGCCATTTGGTGGGCAAGATGGCGTACTTTTTACTCAATGTGCAGCCGGGTGAAGTATTGGAAAAGCCCCTTTATGTAGAACTTAAGCCACACAAACGCAGTCAGCCACTGGATTTAAAAACCCTCGGTCAGGCTGAATTATGGACTGATGTTGAAGATTGGGCCGGCGGCGTGTGGTCGCTAAGAGGGTGTAAAATCACTTCATCTTAAGCAACGGCTACCTTAACGAAAAACCACTAAGGATTGCTTAGTTAGTAAAATATTAATATCCCTTAGCCACTGATATTAATAGGTTTTCTGGATTTAATGCGCCTTTAATAGTGAGAAATGGGTGTGAGCACCGGATCAGCCAAACTCATTAAGCCCATTTAGTATCACCTTTTAAGATGATGGCATTGCCCATAATTTTTACCCCACACATATCGCTCGCCTCTGAATTGACCTCTAGGTTTTTCTTCGCACTGTCCTGATCAGCCAATACCTGCAGCTCCCCTTGTTCAAAAACAAGAGAGACTTGGCCTCCGATTAAGGTCTCTGCTTGCGCAAGTGTGGGGCTCAACATGGGTGTATGTGTGATTGGTTTCATGTTACTTGTTCTCGCCAATGTCCAATAATTTAATCAAGGCTACTAATTTACTCTAGGCCTAAAAAGCTGAAGTTTTCAAAGGCGCCAGCTTCTAATGCTTCTCGCATAAGAGCAGATGTTGCCTTAGTCATGGGTAACACGGGGTTGCCATGAACCCAAACCAAACCTAGGGTTTGCGACACAGTAGGTGCTTCAAGTAGTTTCTGTTTAGTATTGGGCAGGTGGGCAAAACGTTTGGGCACAATAGTCGCTAGGTCGCCAGCCATAGCGTGAAAGGCCAATTGAAAAATAGAATTTGATTCTAAAACTGGCTGGCATTGCACACCGGCCTCTTCAAACGCATCGTCCATAATTTTTCTTTCACGCATTGACTTAGACAATAAGCAAAGGGGCAGTTTGCTCGCCTCAGCCCAGGAAATGGTGGGGCTATCATCTAACCAATCGTTATCCGGCAACAGCAGATACAAAGGTTCTTCGTATAATGCCATAGTCACAAATCGATCGAGAGCGGGGTTTTCAAGGTAAGTTACCCCAATGTCTATTTCAAAATTGGTTAAGCCTAAAACTAATTGATCAATACCAATAAACTGAATGTCAAGTTGCACTGATGGGTAGCGTTTTTGAAACAACTGACTTACGGTGGGAAATAAAGGACAGCTTAGTGGAGTGGCACCAATACGCAGACGTCCGTTCAAATCACTGCGCATAATACTCAATTCTTCCAGCATCGCCGATCTGTCTGCCAATAAACGTTTAGCCCACGTAACTACTCGCATTCCTTCTTCAGTAAAACCCTCAAATTTTTGCTGACGGAGAATGAGTGGAATGCCCAATTCTTTTTCTAAACTTTTAATGGCACTGGATAAACTAGGCTGAGAAACATGACACTTTTCAGCCGCTCGACCAAAATGTTTTTCTTGTTCTAACGCAACTAAGTATTGAAATTGTCTTAAAAACACGACTAACCTCTAGTTTTTGTATGATAAAGCTAATTACCTATCATTGATAAGATGAGACATATCGAAAATATTTAAGAGTCACTCTATCACTAAGGGTGTCTATGTTGTCAATATCTTGTAGTATGAAATTAATAAAAATTAAATTACCAACAACCCATTATGTTTTTAACTCCACTTTTAACAACTGTCGTCTTTTTTGTCGGTCTATTAATCGGTAGCGTGGGTATTGGTGGGGTGCTTTTGGTGCCCGCACTTAAATTTATGGGTGGTATAGATTTACATTCAGCCATTCCTGCCTGCATGCTAAGTTATATGGTCACTGGTTCAGTAGGAGCGTTTATTTACGCGCGTCATGGAACCATTAATTGGTCGATGGCAATTAAAGTATGCGCAGGAGCTCTGCCTGGAGCATACCTAGGGGCTTATTTTTTACCCTTTTTTCGAGCAGATGTACTTGAAGTTCTTATTGCAGTTCTGATTCTTGCATCGGGGGCCAACTCACTATTACGTAAAGCGTCAGACCAGCAATTTACCCCACACATAGAACATAACACGCCGCTACTTATTATTGGGTTGGTCGCAGGTATAGGGTCCTCATTAAGTGGAACAGGTGGGCCTCTGCTATTAATCCCCATTCTTATTTGGTTTAAGGTGCCCGTGTTAATAGCTATTGGCTTGTCTCAGGTTATTCAAATTCCTATCTCGGCCGCAGCGAGCGTCGGTAATTTTTTACATGGTGATATTGATATTAAGCTTGCAGCCATGTTGGCTTTAGCCATGGTAGGTGGCTCACTAGTAGGAGCTAAAGTAGTGCATCGCCTGCCTGTAGATGGTTTAAAGACATTAGTGGCCTGGTTACTTATTAGTGTCGCAATGGCGATGTTGGTGCGCTTTTACCTGAACGTTTAGTGCCCGCAAGACATTCAATCTGCTACTGCCCATTCTAGGGTCGGGCAGATAACGTGATTGGCTAATGAGCTTCTGTGTTGTCTTCCCTCTTAATTTATTTTCTATGTGTTTGAAAAATACCGTCTTTAGGCCAAAGCTATCACTTGATAAAAACTATCTGTTTGACACTTTTTAGGCCCGGTGTCTATGATTATCCCAAGTTTAAAAAGTGCGCCTTAAAAGTGCTTTATATAAAAAAATCAATTAATGAGCGGAGAATGCCATGACAGACTTATCAGCACCAAGAAAGAAAATCACCATACGCGGCCTGCAAAAGAAAATGCAGGAAGGCGAAGGTATCGTGCAAATGGCCATTTATGACTACCGCAGTGCGGTGATCGCAGATCGTTTGGGCATCGATATTCTTTGCGTTTCCGATACAGGAGGCATGGTATTGTTTGGTCATGAGTCTACAGTTACCGTTAGCTTTGAAGAAGTAATGATGATGTCCCAAGCGGTAGACCGTGGTAGTAAGTATGGTTTACGTATGGTAGACATGCCTTACTGGAGTTTTCATGTTTCTGCTGAACAAGCCGTTGAGAACGCTGGACAATTTATATCGCGAGCTAACGCAGAAGTCATGAAGTGCGAAGGCAACCAACATCACGCAAAAAATATTGAAGCCATTGTTAAAGCAGGTATTCCAGTTCAAGGCCACATTGGTGTTACGCCCATGCGTATGCC
The DNA here is from genome assembly GCA_002335115.1 of Oceanospirillaceae bacterium UBA2001. Taxonomy (GTDB): domain Bacteria; phylum Pseudomonadota; class Gammaproteobacteria; order Pseudomonadales; family Balneatricaceae; genus Njordibacter. The sequence goes on along the minus strand of DDCR01000142.1, from coordinate 2,645 downwards.
CCAGCTTGGTGGTTTCTTTGCTCAAGGCAAGACTTCTGATCGTGCCAAAGAATTAATCGATGATGCGATGGCCATGGTTGATGCTGGTTGTTTTTCAATTATGTGCGAAGTGACAAGCCAAGAAGTATGCGAATATTTAACTGAAATCCTTCCGGTTCCTGTGATCAGTTTGGGTGCCGGTAATAGGGCTCATGGTGTTCACATCATTACTTCAGATTTATTCCATCTTTATGAAGAGCATACTCCTCGCCATTCAAAGATTTACCATGACCTGATTCCCATTATGGAAAATGTGTTTACTCAGTATCGTGACGAAGTTAAATCACGAGTTTATCCTGGGCCAGAGCACACGGTTTATATGAATGACCAAGAAATTGCCAAGTTCGCGAAAGAAATGAACTGGGAAACCAAATTAGCTGAGTTAGACGCAGCGAGAAAGTAAACGATTTAACCTTAATTACTTAAACTAAATGGCGAGATAATATTATGTCATCCAGAAATCATACCCAATGGAATGCTACCCCTGACTTGCAACGTGGTGAGTGGGTGGACAGCAGAATTTATTCAGACGATCAAATATTCGAAGACGAATTAAGTAAGATTTGGAAAAAAACATGGATTCCCGTTTGCCATGAATCAGAGCTTAAAGAGGCTTACTCTTTCCGCACTATGACAATCGCGCGTGAGCCCGTCATTGTTGTGCGTGGAAAAGACATGGTAGTCAGGGCTTTTTTGAATGTGTGTCCTCACCGAGGCAACATGATTGAGCGCCGCCCTGCTGGTAACTACAAGCGAGGCACGCCTTCTGGCACACCCAAGACAATGACATGCATGTTTCATGCATGGAGTTTCGACATGAAAGGTAAATGCGTGAATATTTCACGCAAAGAAGCGGGCTATCAAGATCGTTTAAATGAAGATCAGGTGGGCTTACGTGAGCTGAAGTGCGAAGTCTATTTTGGTGGATTTGTTTGGGTCAGCCTGAACGATGATATTGGCGTGACAGTTGAAGAATTTGCTGCCGGTTCATTAGACGTGCTTGCACCTTCTTTGAATGAAGAGCCTTTAGAAGTGTTCCACTACCACAAGGCAATTATCCCCTGTAACTATAAGTTGTGGCACGACACCAATTGTGAGTTCTATCATGATTACTTGCATTATCATAATCGGATTACCGGTTTTAACGATGCTTATTTTGCACGTAAAAATAACGGTTTTGATGGTGGCCATATTAATGTGGGTAGTTTTGAAGTTCAGTACGAAAATTACGAAGGATCTCACGGACGGGAGGAGCTGTCTTTCCCTCATCTACCACCCAATCACTGGTACATGATAGACATGTTCCCTGGTGTAAACTTTAACTTACGTGGTTCGGCTTTGCGTTGTGACTTAATGACACCACTGGGTCCCAATTCCGTTATGATTGAGTTCCGGGGTCTTGGCCTTGCAAGTGACTCTAAAAAGGATCGTCAGACTCGCATAGACCATCATAATTCGATTTGGGGTCCGTTTGGACGGAACTTGCACGAAGATCTATTAGCAGTAACTGGGCAAGGATCTTCTATGCACCCACTGGCTGAAAGCCGTAAGATTTTGCATGGTCGTCATGAAAATGAAACCATTCATGATGAGAATGGCATGCGCCATTATTACGAAGAGTGGGGTAAGTTACTTAACCGCTCTCCAAGCGATCCTGATAAGAAGTTTGAGCCGTATCCTGTGTTTAAGGAACAAGAAGCACAGCGAGCGGCCGCTGCAGTTGAGTAGGCAACTTCTAATAATACGCCGGTGGGTTGGCTGCAGGCTGATCTGCTGGTGTGTCAAATTATAATGCGGTTTTGGAGGCCAACATGGCTGTGAGTCATCACGAAATAAAAGAACAAATTAGAGAGCTAATTTATAATACTTGTATTCACTTGGATGATTATGAGTGGCAGAAATGGCACAACAACTGTGCCGATAATTTTAACTATGCCATTAGAGCATTTAGTCCAGAAGTGCAAACAGACATCAAGTACCATGGGGGTGATAAAGAGTACATGGAATCAATCACGAACATGTTAAACAAGCATAACAGTGATCAATCTCCCTTAAGACGCCATTGTACTGTATATAGGGTAGACGTGGCTGAAGATGGCAAGTCGGCTACGGCGATTAGTTCATTGACAGTGCACCAAACCCAACTTGATGGTGTCAACTCTCATGTTGATGCTGGAACGACGAGTGTGTTTCTAGTGGGCCGATATAACGACACATTTGTTATTGATGGCAAAAGTATAAAGTTTGAAGACCGCGAAGTTCGCCTAGATACGCGTCGCCTAGATAAAGGCACGCACTGGCCAATCTAAACCCCACCCTAAACTAGGAATTAAAATTATGAGCTGGAAAGCGGCTTGCCCCGTGGGCGATGTTAAGCAAGATAAGATCAAAGAGTGCACCATAGATGGTGTGGAAATTATTCTTGTCAATGTTGGGGACGGTTTTAGAGCCTATCCACCGGTATGTCCGCACATGGAGCAATATCTGGAAGGCTCTGGAATTTGTGCCAATAATGTTATGACCTGTGACCGGCATCTTTGGCAGTGGGATATGAAAACAGGTGAGCCTCTGGGACCTGCTGAAAAGCCTTTACTGATTTATAAAAC
>DDCR01000131.1 GCA_002335115.1 Oceanospirillaceae bacterium UBA2001 | reverse complement strand
AATGCGGCTGTTGATCGTTTGGGGGAGTACATTGAATGCGGTGCGGATTGCGTTTTTGCTGACGCTCTCCATAATATAGACGATATCAAGACTATCGCGAGTGCTGCTGCAAAGCCGTTGTTTGTCAACATGGGGTTTGGCCTTCGTAAGCGCTCCACAACCCCCTTAATCAGCCCAACTGAACTTGAGTCCATAGGGGTTAAGGCAGTTTCATATCCTCGCCTTCTCACCTCAGCAGCAGTTAGGGGAATGCGTCTAGCAATTGATGCTTTCAATAGTGATGTCGTTGGCAAGGGGCTAACGGTGGATCGGCCCGATCTCGCCGTTGATTTTGATGAGTTGAATGAGCTAGTTGGCCTGGATTTTCTCTCCTCTCTCGAAGAGCGTTTTGTCAAAGATTAATGAAAAGAAAAGGTTTAGAATCGTGTCTGATCCGATTTTGATTGAAGAAAAATTATATGACTATATTTTTGCAGCGCCTCATCAAGAATTACCTGAAAAAATTGAGTCTAAAACTAGGGTGCATCTATTAGACACATTAGTTGCAATAATTTCCGGCACGACCCTGTTACCGGGAAAGGTTGCGACTAATTTTGTTGGATCCATACCGTCTAAACCTACGTGCACTCTAATTGGCACCCCAAAAAAGGTGGGTGTCTTCGAAGCTGCTTTGGTCAATGGGATGATCGCACACGCGGATGAGACAGATGACAGTCATCTGGCAGGGCGGTTCCACCCGGGCTGCGCTATAGTTCCCGCAGCTATTGCTGCTGCAGAAACCGCTAATGCGAGCTCTGAGGTTTTGCTGCGGGCTATAGCTCTGGGTTATGAGATTGGGGCGCGATGTAATATGGCGCTCGGTGTCCGCGACCCCAGCAAGGCTAAGTTTTCTACGCATTGCTTTGGCGGTTTGTTCGGAGCTGCAGCGTCATCATCTGCTTGTTTGGGCCTTGAACGCGAAGAAATCAATAGCCTGATGTCATTTACCGTCCAGCAAGCGTCAGGTTTGCCGTATTGGAACAGAGATCCCGATCACATTGAAAAGGCTTTTGTTTTTGGAGGAAAAGGAGCGCGGGACGGCTTGTACTCGGCTTTTTTTGCCAAGTCGAAAATGACTTCACCACCTAATCCTTTCACGGGGAAACGAGGTTTGTTTGCTTGTTTTGCTGAAGATCCCGAGCCGGAAAAGTTGACAGACCGATTAGGCGATGTTTTTGAAATTGACAATGCATCAATTAAGAAGTGGTGTGTTGGATCTCCGATGCAATCTGTTTTGGACGCTCTGGAAACCATTGCATCTAAGCAAAGCTTTGATCCTGATTTTATTGAAAAGATCAGTTTAACCATGCCGTCAGACCGTATACACATTGTTGATAACGCGTCTATGCCAACTGTTTGTCTTCAGCATTTAGTGGCGTTGATGATTTTTACGGGTGACTGTAAGTTTGCGGATGCGCATGATGAGTCTCTGATGACTAATCCTGGAATTCTGAAAATTCGGGAGAAAATTGAGGTCATAAAATCTGATGCTCTCGCCAGAGCAAAGCCAGCGCGGCAATCCATTGTAAATATCAAGCTCTCGAATGGTGATGAATTGAGCCATCATGCAAAAGTTGTGCATGGAACCCCGCAAAGGCCGATGAATAGGGAAGATGTGGCCAAGAAAACCACTTCTATTCTCAGTTCAGTCTCGAATAAGGATTTCTCTCGGTTATTAGATATTTGTCTGGAGCAGAAAAAGTTTAGCATAGCGGAGTTGCTGAAAAGCTGTGAGATAGCACATTGATCAATATTGAGTTTGGTATCCCTAATGCTTTCCTGATCACAGTTAGGTGTAAATTTTAGAAAGAAATAACAATGACACTTGAATTGTTGATCATACCAGTCGCAGCATTTGTGGCTGCGGTTATAAGTGGTTTGGGTGGCTTCGGTGGGGCATTAATTTTGGTCATAATCCTCACTCCTATTGTCGGTGTAAAGGCTGTGATACCTCTAATTTCGGTATTCGCAACGTGCAATAATTTGAGCCGCGTTTTTATTTATCGGAAATCGATTGTATGGAAAACCGCAGCTCAATTCACGGCAGCGTCAATACCCGGAGTCTATTTTGGCGCAAAGATTTTGGATTGGTTGCCAGAGAGAGCGTTGCTCTTCGTGCTTGGATTGACATTGTTGGGCGCAATTCCTTTGGGCCGCTATTTGAAAAAAAGTGAGTTCACCTCCGGAGTGAAAACAATTGTTGCTTTTGGAGCTGTGTTTGGTCTTGTTAGTGGCGCAACCGCAGGAACAGGAATGTTTGTCATAGCTGGCCTCAATAGTGCTGGCCTGCGTGGCCCTGTTCTTTTGGGGACTGATGCTGTTATAGGTTTTTTCAATGGAACTATGCGAGCGAGCGTTTATTCAGCACTTGGGTTGTTAACCCCACAGATGATTTTATCTGGTCTAATGATGGGCGCTCTAACGGTTCCCGGAAACTGGCTAGCTAGCAAGATCGTAAGTAGAATGGGTGATAATATCCATGCAAAATTGATCGAGGCACTTATTGCGATTGGTGGTATTTGGTTTTTGGGTAAGGCGCTTCTTTCTGCGTAAGCTTGCGAGCCGCTGTACGGTCAGGTGGATCGCGTTATAGGGGGTGGAGGTCAATGCGGGTCGGTCTTGTAGGTAAAAGAGCTTTAGTAACCGGTGCTAGTCAAGGTATTGGTCGAGGAATTGTTGAAGTTTTTGCGCGATTAGGTGTGCGATGTGTTACTGCCGCGAGGCGCAAAGATATCTTAGAAGAACACGCGCAAGAATTAATCGCGACTGGTGGCGTTGCACCGGTTCCAATTGAGGTCGACCTTTTTGAGGATAACGCGGCATCTTATCTGTTTGAACATGCAGAAAACGCTCTAGGAGGAGTTGATATTTTAGTGAATGCTGCTGGGCGCAGTAAAGCTCCTGATGCACCGCGACAGACACCTTTTAATCATCCGAGTGAATTATGGGAAAAAGAGTTGCACCTCAATTATGTTGTTTTGAGAGAGTTAACTTTTATGGTCTTGCCATCTATGCAGGAAAGAAAATATGGCCGTATAATAAATGTGACAGGTAAATCAGAGCCTGAAAAGCTAAGCACAGCCAACCCGCCAAAAGCAGCTGTTCACGCGTGGGCCAAAGGTTTGTCGAGGTTAATAGCTCTGGACGGAGTGACGATTAATCAGATTTCGCCGGGTAAAATTGTCAGTGAACAGATGCTTGCAAATTATTCTGCCCAAGAATTAGAGGCCTATGGCAAGAAAGATATACCGCTTGGAAGGTTAGGTGCTCCAGAGGAGTTAGGTTATCTAGCTGCATTTTTGGCTTCACCTGAGGCTGGGTACATCACAGGAGCTGTGATACCAGTGGATGGAGGCATGAAACGATATGCCTTTTAGAGACGGGTTTGGAGAGACATGGGGCCTAAAGGGTAAAGTTGCTTCAGTGTTTGGAAATAATGACCTCGCTCGCAGCGTGTCTGAAGCGTTGAGAAAGGAGAGCGTTAAAGTCGTCGATGAGTGTAACCCTCGGACGTCAATTCTGATTACAATACCATCTGATATGAACCAAACAAAAACTGACAGCTTAGACATTTCTCCGAGTTGCTGGTCGGCGAGGATGAGAGATTTGTTTGAAAGTCCTCGTCAAATTACACAGCAGCATTTGTCATCTATTAAGGGTAGAAAAAATGGGCGAATTATTCATTTAATTGGCTCTTTTGAGCCTAGCAAATTCTCTGTTGATTATGCAGCTTGGGGAGCAACCGCTGCCTGGGCTAAAAGTATAACAAGGGCTTTGGATGGCTGTGATACAACCGTTAATATGATACAATCAGGAGTTTCTTTTGGTGACCCGTTAATGGAGAAAGTGCCGATGGGCAGGGGCTGCCGTGTGACCGATATCACTAACCTGGTCCTGTTTCTTTGTTCGGATTATTCGAGCTACATAAACGGAGCGATTATTCCTGTCGATGGAGGGCTGTCACGGTTCCGGCGATAATATTGGCTCCACAATTTTAACTATTTTAGGTCTACTGTAATTTTTAATTAGGTCACATAAAACATATGAATAATCTTAAGTTTAAAGACTCAAAATACTTTTATTAGTGCATCGATACAAACTAAGTGACGCAACTTTTGGAACGACGGTGAGAACGATGTGCAAGCTG
>DDCR01000043.1 GCA_002335115.1 Oceanospirillaceae bacterium UBA2001 | reverse complement strand
ATACAGTTTTTGTATGTGCCCGGGAGGCACAGTGGTGGCAGCAGCATCTGAACCGCATCAGGTGGTTACTAACGGCATGAGTCAATACTCCCGTGCTGAGCGCAATGCCAACAGTGCCATTGTGGTGGGCATTAATCCGTCTGACTATCCAGGCAATGCGTTGGCGGGTATTGAGTTACAGCGTCAATTGGAGCGCCAAGCTTATGTGCTTGGAGGGGAGAACTATGATGCCCCAGCCCAAACAGTGGGTGACTTTTTAAAGGGCCAGTCATCCAAGCAATTGGGCAGTGTTGAACCTTCCTTTCAGCCGGGTATTAAACTCACAGATTTGGCTGACGCCTTACCCNNAGTTTTGTATTGACGCTATTCGTGAAGCGATTCCAGTGTTCAACCGCAAAGTGAAGGGGTTCGCTTTAGCAGATGCTTTATTGACCGGAGTTGAAACACGAACTTCGGCGCCTATTTGCATTAAGCGAGATAAAGAGTATCAAAGTGTTAATACCCAAGGTTTATTCCCAGCCGGAGAAGGTGCTGGCTATGCAGGGGGTATTATGTCGGCAGCCATTGATGGCATTAAGATTGCTGAAGCCATGGCTTTAAGCATGAATAAGGCTCAAGAATCGATCTAAACCCTGACCTGCAAGCTTTAATCAAGGTTAAATTAAAGCTAAGCGAAGGTCTCCTAGGCACAAAATTTGGGTTTTTATGACAATTNNTATTTATTTTTATATTTATTTTTATATTTTTGTTTATATTTATTAAGTTATTTTTACCACTAAGTTAAGAGTCAAACTATGATCACAACCTATTCATTTGCCATTTGGGGCCTTTGGCTTATTCTGGTGACCATTTTTATTCAAGCAACCGTGGCGTCTAGAGCCCACCGTCAACAGAAACATTATGTGGCTGGTATTTTAGATACGCAACTGAGCCATGAGTCGTTTGTATTTCGGAGCCATCGTACTTTTTTAAACTCTCACGAAAACTTATTAATGATGTTTGGGCCAGCTTTACTGGGTATGTTAGCGGGTATGGATGCTTTCTGGTTGGGTATTTTGGTCTGGGTTTATGCTATCGCGCGGATCTTACACATGGCGTTGTATTATGTGGTTGCAACAGAAGCAAACCCAAGCCCTCGTAGTTATTTCTTTATTGTGGGTTATGCAGCGAACCTAGTCTTACTTATTATGTTGGGTGTTCACTTAGCATCTTAGATCTAAATCATTTAGACCTCATTAAATTATGTCAAACTAAAACAGCCCAAATTAAAATATCTTCAATTAGGTCTCTATCAGTGTGACCTAAAGTCATCAGTTTTAACCACAGTGAGTAGTTTAACTACAGCGAATAGTTTACCTAAAGAAAGAGGCGCTCATAGGTCCAATAAAGACCAATCAAAGAAATGAGCGCTGAGACAGGGATGACCACCCATTGGCGATAAAGCTGTTGCTTTTTGAGTAACCAAAAGACACACAAAAAGGCTACAGCAATAACCAATAGTTGCCCGGCTTCCACGCCAATGTTAAAAAACACCAACGCTGTTGCGAAATCTGACTCCGGCAACCCAAGCTGCGATAACACCCCAGCAAAGCCCATGCCATGCAATAAGCCAAACAAAAAGACCACCACGACGCGCCTTATTTTGACCGTTTGAACAAACATGTTCTCAATACCCACAGCAACAATGGATAAGGCAATCAGGGGCTCAACGACACTGGGTGAGAGACTAATAACGCCATAAATCGTTAAGCCTAACGTAATGCTGTGGGCCAAAGTAAATGCGGTGACTTGTAACAATAAAGGGCGCAGTTTTACGCTGAGTAAAAATAGCCCTAAGACAAATAAAATATGATCTATGCCTTTGGGCACGATATGCTCAAAACCTAAAACAGTATATTCTGTAGCCACTTGGGTAAACGGCTTGGGGGTATAAGATGCATTTAATTCAAAAGGCGGGCTCATTACGCCATCGGTTAACCAGTGAGATGTTTTCTCCTGTGGCGTTTTATCATAATAAAAGTGGGCTACATTGTTACCAAAATTTTTTGGGTACTGCCAAGTAACCTTTGGTTTATCAGAGTCACTTGGGTTAGGTATAAACGCCAACAAATGAAGATCAGATAAGCGGGACTTATCTAAATTTCCAATCACAGGAATGTCGAGTCTAACCAGCGATAAATCACTCTTTACCCCATCAAACGCCAAATAAAGCTGAGAAATAATAGACTCTTCAAGCAATTTAAATTCTCGGGTTAATTGCTTTGATGACAAAGCCCTTAGCTGGTTGTAAAGTTCAGTTTGGGGTGCGTCATCCGTATCGTCATGGCTTGAATCAATGCCTGCAATAAGGCTTTCTATATTGGTTTGAATGTGTACCTTTACCGAACCGTTTTGGGTAAACTCTAAGTTCACTATCGCAGGGCGCAATTGATGAGCATCAGCACTTTGAGCCAACGGCCATAGGCTTAACATTACTAACATTAATCGAAAAAAAACCATGAAACCTGTAACCTTTTTATTTTTTAGCATTCTTCTGACCAGTAGCACGGTTATCCGGGCTCACGAATTTTGGTTAGAGGCCTTACCATTCTATCAAAAAATTGATCGCACGACAGAAATTACCATTAATGTTGGCCAACAAATGGATGGTCAATTGCTGCCTAATATTCCTGTTTGGTATCGACACTTTGACGTCATCACAGGTGATGGGCTGCAAGCTGTTGAGGGTGAATTGGGACGTGATCCAGCAGGGTATGTAAACATTAAAGCACCTGGTATCTATGCAATTGGTTATGAAAGTACAAAGAAATCCGTTAATTTAGAGCCAGAAAAATTCACTGATTACTTAAAAAATGAAGGCTTAGAAAAAATTATAAAACGCCGCAAGCAACTTAATGAGAGTGAAAAAAATGGCCTTGAGATTTATTATCGTAACGTTAAGGCATTAATTAAGATTGGTGATAAAAGCCAATATAATTTTTATAACCATGATTTTAAATACCCACTTAATATAAACCCACTGCAAAACCCTTATGAGCTTTTAAAGGGAGATGAGTTGCGCGTCCAACTGACCTTTAACCAAAAACCAGCAGCAAATTTATTACTGCATGGGAAAATAAAAAACAAACCTACTTTTGAATTCAGTTTGCGCACTGACGCGCTGGGTTATGCCACTATTCCTTTAGCGCATAGTGGCATTTGGTTACTTCATACGGTTGAAATGATTCGGTCTGAACAACCTAACATCGACTGGGAAAGCTATTGGGGCAGCCTAACCTTTGAAATTCGTTAACCCTATTCACCGAGTGCTTAGTGAATTTTAATCAGCCTTAACAAGGCTGGTAGCCTGATGATAGAAGTTAACAATCCACTGAAATAGTAGTCGGGTATCTGGTGTGCCCGCACTATTGGCCATACCTTGGGCCCGAACAGTAGGGCGATCATCAAAACTGGGGGCAGAAAGTACGCCCTCTACCATTTGGGTGTTAAATTCAGGATGACCCTGAATACTTAGCATATGGGGGCTATATTGCACCATATAGTTGGGGCAAAAATCACTGCTGGCGAGCACTTTGGCGCCTTTTGGGAGTTGTTCTACTTGATCTTGGTGAAATACCATCACATTAATCATTGCGGCCTTAGGTTGCATAAATGAGGCATGCCCCACCACCTTATTGTGCGAAGCGCCAATGCCCCATCCTTTGCGACTAAGGGCCACTTTTCCACCCAGTACTTGGGCCATGAGTTGATGGCCAAAGCAGATGCCAAATGTTGGCTTTTGTACTTTATCCAGTTGTTTAATAAAGTCACTCAATTGGTGAATCCATTCAATGTCTTCATACACCCCTGCAGGACTGCCATTTATTAACCAAACATCACACTGATCTACATTATTAGGCAACTCACCTGCATAGGCTTTAAAGTCAGTAAATCTAATATTATGGTCTATGGCCAGAAATTGTTTTCTAAAAATGGCAGGGTAGTTGAGTCCGCCTACCTGTTCGAGAATGGGTTCGAAGGTATGGCACAGCAA
>DDCR01000032.1 GCA_002335115.1 Oceanospirillaceae bacterium UBA2001 | reverse complement strand
TTTATTCTTTTAGCGGTACAGAAATAAACATATGGTTATGCTTACATAATGAATATTTCCAACAAAAACAAAGAACTGAACAACAGCATTAACTCTAACCATACCCCCATGCTGTGAAGTCTTTGGATCTATGTTTAAGTCCCTTACCTTCTTGAACTTTCGATACTCTTCCCGAGCCTCTGCTAAATCCATAGAGGGATAGGAACCAAGGGTAACCTGTCTTAGCTTATTGCCCACCCTATAACGGTAATACCATGACTTCGAGCCACTTTTGTTAGCCTTTACTCTCAAACCTTAGTGAGGTGGGACATCAGCCAAATCAGCCATCTCCCATTTCAGACCTTTCACCCCCAAACTAGAAAGCGGCTTACGGTGCTGATGTTTGCGTGAAGCTACTACTGACCGTACAATTGTGTTTTGCGTTATGATGTTCCTGAAACAGGATAGTTACCTGCTCTTTAGTTATTTACCTAGGATAACCTTTACTCAAGATACAAATGATTTGAGCTAAGAACCTACACTAAAACCTAAACTAAAGAATGAAACCTCTTGATACAACCATTTACTTCGTGACACTAACTGAAAGTTAAGGTGGTTGAAATTAACTTTAACGTAAACAAAGAGTTATGCTTAAATAATGAATATTTCTAACAAAAACAAAGAACTAAACAACGGCATTAACTCTAACCACACTCCCATGATGCAGCAGTATTTAGGTATTAAACATGACCATCCACACGACTTGGTCTTTTACCGCATGGGGGATTTTTATGAGATGTTTTATGAGGATGCCAAACAGGCTTCTGAGTTACTCGACATTTCCTTAACCTCAAGGGGTCAGTCTGCAGGGCAACCCATACCCATGTGTGGCATCCCTTACCATGCTGCAGAAGGATATATTGCTAAAATAGTTAACGCAGGTCGGGCGGTAGCAGTCGCCGAGCAAGTTGGAGACCCTGCCACCAGCAAAGGTCCTGTAGATAGAAAAGTAGTGCGTGTGGTGACTCCAGGCACGTTGACAGACGAAGCCCTAATGCAGGCTCATCAAGATCACTTATTAGTTGCCACATTTAAGCTTCAGGACATCTATGGTATAGCGAGTTTAGATATGAGTAGTGGCCGGTTTGCGGTGACTGAGGCCAATACTGCAGATGAATTACAGACCCAGTTACAGCGTTTAAGGCCTGCAGAATTACTTTATGATGAAAGCAGCGAAATTATTGATCATATCCAAGAGTGGCCTTGTCGCCGCCCTCAAGTGAGTTGGAATTTTACTTACGATACCGCTCTGCGCATACTCAGTCACCAATTTAATACCCGCGATCTGAGTGGCTTTGGCTGTGAAACTATGCATGCCGCTATTTGTGCCGCCGGATGCTTATTAAATTATGCCAAGGAAACTCAAAGGGGTGACCTACCCCATTTACGTAATTTACAAATAGAACTGCCCCAAGACACGCTTATTTTAGATGGTCCAAGCCGAAAGAATTTGGAAATAGACCTCAATATTCAAGGCGGCGAGCAGTATACTCTGGCAGCAGCTTTAGATACCACAGCCACCCCCATGGGTGGACGATTATTACGCCGCTGGCTCAATAATCCATTGCGAAATATTGAGGTGCTTGAGCAACGCCAAGATTTTATTTGCCAGACGCTCACGTCTGATAAGACTGAAGATCTGCAACTGGGTCTTAAACCCATTGGAGATATGGAACGTATTTTAGCCCGGATTGCATTAAGGTCAGCCCGCCCTCGTGATTTATCAAGGCTTTGTGCAAGTCTTAGGGCATTGCCTCACATCCAAGTCTCATTATCGGCTTTAGAGTCTAAAAGGGCCCAATCGTTAGCTCATGACATCAGTGAATTTCCAGCGACAGTGGATTTGTTAATGAGAGCCATTGTCGACAACCCCCCAGTGATTATTCGAGACGGTGGCGTGATTGCTAAGGGCTATGATGAAGAGCTCGACCAGTTACGTAGTTTAAGTCAAAATGCGGGTCAATTTTTGCTTGATCTAGAAACTAAGGAACGGGAGCGTACCGGCCTATCGACATTAAAAGTAGGTTACAACCGTGTCCACGGCTACTATATCGAAATTAGTCGCTTACAATCTGCCCAAGCGCCGAGCGAATATGTGCGGCGGCAAACCTTAAAAAATGCTGAGCGTTTTATCACCCCCGAACTTAAATCCTTTGAAGACCGAGCTTTAAGTAGTAAGAGTCGCAGTTTAGCGCGAGAAAAAGCGCTTTATGAAGACCTGATTGAAGACTTGGCCACTCAACTGCAACAACTGCAGCAGGCATCAGATGGGGTTAGTGAACTTGATGTGCTTTGCTGTTTAGCTGAACGTGCAATGTGCCTTGATCTTAATCGGCCAAGCTTAAAACTTGAGCCTGGAATAGACATAAGGCAAGGCCGTCATTTAGTGGTTGAACAATTAATTAGCGATCCTTTTGTAGCCAACGATACCAGCCTTTGTGCAACGTCCAGCATGATGATGATTACTGGCCCCAATATGGGCGGTAAGTCTACTTACATGCGGCAAGTCGCTTTGATCGTTATCATGGCCCAAATTGGGGCCTATGTGCCTGCCTTAGAGGCCTCGATCGGCATTGTTGATCGCGTATTCACCCGCATGGGCAGCAGTGATGATTTAGCAGGCGGACGCTCCACATTCATGGTTGAAATGACAGAAACCGCCAATATTCTCAACAACGCAAGTGCAAAAAGTTTAGTGTTGATGGATGAAGTGGGTCGGGGAACAAGCACCTTTGATGGATTATCTTTAGCGTGGTCTTGTGCCTTAAATTTAGCTAGGGATATTGGCGCCTTAACGCTTTTTGCGACTCACTATTTTGAGATGACACAATTATCTGAGCAATTAGCTCAAGTAGAAAATGTTCATTTAGACGCCACAGAACATGACGATAACATCATTTTCATGCACAAAGTTCTTCCCGGTCCAGCTAGCAAAAGTTATGGCCTGCAAGTGGCTAAACTCGCAGGTGTACCCCATCAAGTGATCGATGAGGCAAGGCAAAAACTAAACTATTTGGAACAAAGTGAACAAAAGCAAACATCAGCCATAGCCAAAAATACGCTCCTCGAGACACCTCAGCAATCTGACTTATTTAGTCACCTATCCCACCCAATCGAGGCGCTGCTAGAGAGCCACAAAGCGGACGAACTAACCCCTAGACAAGCCTTAGAACTGATTTATCAAATGCAGCACTTACGCAATCGTTAAAACAACTCAAGGCCTCATTTAAGCTTTAAGTGTAAGGCTGGCATATTAAGTTTATCCCGTGAGCCATCTTCATTAGGGTACTGCCAAGAAAATGATACAAACCAAAGTCATGAGATAAAGTGTTATGTCTAAACATACTGCCATTAAGAAAGAATGATGCACAAAGCATCTGAACTTCCAAATCGGCCTCAAGGAATGTGGGTGACTCTTGCGAGTATGGTATTAGCGTCAGTACTCGGATCAGTGCACGCCTTTGCCGTTTTTTTGGAACCCATGGAAAACTACTTTCAAACTTCACGATCTCAAGTCAGTCTAACCTATTCCTTTACCCTATTATCCTTAACATTGGGGGTATTGATAGGCCATCGTTTTTACGGATTATTGCGTCCAGTAAGCTTCTCGATTGCAGTTTGTGGGCTAGCCTTAATCGGTACGTTAATCGCTGCATCAGCCACTCATATCATCATGGTTTGGCTTGGGTACAGTTTGTTGTTTGGTTTAGCAAACGGCCTTGGCTACGGCTTCGCATTACAAATTTCTGCCCAGTCTAACTTAGAAAATAAAGGTTTTGTCATGGGACTGGTCACAGCCAGTTATGCCCTAGGATCGGTGCTTTCACCTTGGCCCCTGGCTTTTGTCTTAAATAGTTTTGGTTTAATGTGGGCCATGCTGAGTTTGACCTTCGCGTTATTCGTCATCATGCCCGTTGTGAGTGGCTTGTTGTATTGGTCTCGGGCTCAGTTACATGTCTCACCACCTGACCATAAGCAGAGTCCCAGGGTAAATCAACACGTGATTTTTTTCTTTTGGTTAGCCTACGGTTTAGCGGTTATGGCCGGACTCATGGCTATAGGCCATGCTACTGCAATTGCAGAACAGGCGGGCCTGAATGGGCAGCTGATATTAATAGCGCCAAGCGTATTG
Source organism: Oceanospirillaceae bacterium UBA2001 (assembly GCA_002335115.1). GTDB lineage: Bacteria > Pseudomonadota > Gammaproteobacteria > Pseudomonadales > Balneatricaceae > Njordibacter. The sequence goes on along the minus strand of DDCR01000032.1, from coordinate 18,194 downwards.
GCACTTTTCAGCATGAGTGGAAGCCTGTTGGGAGGTTGGATGGCAGACCGGATCTCATTTAAAGTAACCTTAACAGTGTTGCCTTTATTATCAGCCCTTAGTCTTGCATTATTAGCCCTATTTTTAGTCGATATCAGTGTGTTGTTTGGCTTAGGAGTTACTGGATTTGCCTATGGGGCAATCATCTCGATATACCCTGCGGCTATTGCAACTCGTTTTGGCGCAGTTGAGGGGGTCCGAATTTATGGTAAAGTCTTTATAGCCTGGGGCATCGCAGGGTTTGTTGGGCCATGGTTGGCTGGTAGGTTATACGACTTGAATGGAGATTATAGGCTTGCATTAATTATTGGTAGCATTGCAGGGTTAGGTTCTGCGCTGGTTGTGTTGACTTTATTGAATGAAAAGTAGGCACCGCTAATAAAACTTACCGATAGCTTAGATTAATGACCCAAAAATTTTGCGGCTTTCTAAACTGCTTTACTTATCACGGGTAGATAAGACACCGTTTGGTATCCGCCATAAACAGCAGGAACCCACTATTCGCTGTGCTATTTACCTCACTATTTACCTTACTATTTAAGGCTCTGTTTAGAGCCCTATTTGCAAACCTATTTGTAAACCTATGGATGGTTAATGCCACAGACAACATGAGTCTAAAAAGACTAAAACAGACTGACCAAGCACCCTTCGCCTTTTAGTATTCTTAACCCATGAAGCCCTTGGGCTATGTATCTGCAAATAAACAACGTTTAGGGGGCTAATTAAAGTTTAGCATCCAACACATCTGTGCTGTTAAGACCTTCCGTTTCAAGAATCTTACGCAGACTGCGCAACGCCCCCACTTGAATCTGACGCACCCTTTCTCGAGTTAAATTAATATCTTTACCAACGTGCTCAAGAGTGCAGACAGAATGACCACGCAAGCCAAAACGACGGGAAATAACATCTTTTTGTAGGTCCGTCAGCAAATCTAGCCACTGCTCCATGTTAGTCATTAGGTTACTATCAACTAGCGTATTCTCTGGACCTTGGGTGGCAGTATCAGGTATGGTCTCCAGCAGCGTAGTGTCGCTGTCAGGACCCAAGCAGTTATCCACTGAGCCAACTCGATCATTAAGGTTGAGCATGGCACTCACTTGCTTTACGGGCTTACCTAAGTGAGCAGCTATTTCTTCTGCAGTAGGCTCATGATCAAGCTTTTGGGCCAATTCTCTGGCGACACGTAAATACACATTGAGTTCTTTAACGACATGAATTGGTAGCCTAATAGTGCGAGTTTGGTTCATGATAGCGCGTTCAATAGTTTGGCGAATCCACCATGTGCCATAAGTTGAAAAGCGAAAGCCTCGTTCTGGATCAAATTTTTCTACCGCACGAATTAAGCCAAGATTGCCTTCTTCGATTAGGTCAAGCAAGGTCATACCTCGGTTCACATAACGGCGCGCGATTTTCACCACTAATCTCAAATTACTTTCGATCAGACAATGACGTGCTGAGACATCACCCTTGAGCGCCAGACGAGAAAAATGTTGCTCTTCCTCTGCCGTTAGTAAGGCTCGAAAACCTATTTCCCCTAGGTAGAGATGGGTCGCATCTTTACAGTCAGTGTCTTTATTTGAGTATTTACCACCCAACTTGTATTTTGCATATTGTATTTCGCTACGGTGTTGATGCGCTTCTTCTACAGATAATTCTTGCGTCATTTAACTCACCTATTAATTAAACTCACCTATTAATTAAACTATCAATTAACTTTTTAACTGACCTAATTAACCAGCTCATTTCATCAAAGACTACGCTAGGCAATGTGTTGATAGACGACCTATAGCTTGGGCAAGTACCTCAGTGGGTTAACAGGCTTACCGTTTTTGCGTATTTCAAAATGTAGCCTTGGGTCTAGTTGTGGACCCTTACCTACTTCTGCAATCACTTGGCCTGCATCCACTATGGCGCCTTCTTCAACCAAAATACGGCTGTTGTAAGCATATGCACTAAGGAAGGTATCATTGTGTTTTACCACTACCAGTTTACCGTAACCCTGAATACCGCTTCCTGAATATACTATTATTCCACTAGATGCAGCTTTTACCGGTTTTCCCAGATTGGATGATAAATCAATTCCATTGGAAGCGCCAGCTTTATTAGCAAAACCTTGTATCAATTTTCCCCGCAGGGGCCAAGACCACTTGATCGATTTAGACCCGTTATAGGCCTTTAATTCAGGTGCTTTATCTACTTTTTTGGATACTGAAGAAGGTTGTTTTTTAGGTGTTTCCTTAGCAATAACTACAGGCTTTTTTACAGCTCCTTTTTCTACTGAAGCTTTAATAGCACTAATATCATTTATTTCATTAAAATAAATCACTTGCCCAACGTAAATAGTGTAGGGCGAGTTAATGGCGTTAGCTTTGGCTAGTTTTTTATAATCCCAACCAAAGCGCCACGCAATGGCGAACATGGTGTCACCCGGTTTGACTTGATAGGATAAAGGGGTATTTTGCACGCGATTGGCTGATACAATTTGTGCCGTGCTATAGCCTAGGTCCTGCACGGGCGCATATTGACTAGCACTGCAGGCTGACAGTAATAAAATAACCGCACTAGAACTCAACCACCTGATCATACACAAAACCCCATAACTAGAGCTCATATTTATTAGCCCGCCAAGTCTTTTAATTGAATACGTCCAAACTTACCCACCAACAAGCCTCCTAAGCAACACACCAATAGGCACCAAATTAGCTGGTTATCGTTGCCCGTCATTTGACTATACACCCAGGGCATAAGATTCTCTTGCTGCAGCGGAACCTCTAAACCTGTACTATTCAAGCGATAAGTAACCGTGTGCTTCCAAGGCCATAACTTCGCCACTGAACCCATCATTAGACCAGTCAAAAAATTCATTACCGCAATTGAATGCTGCTTGAGTAAATAAACAATCACTCGACTGAACGCCACTAAACCCAAACCACAGCCAAAAGCAAAAATAGCAATCACTTCAATATCAAAGGCAGCCAATCGCGCAATTAGAAATGGATAAATACCCAACATTAATAGGATGAAACTGCCCGATACACCAGGCAATATCATTGCAGTGATGGCCAAGGCCCCAGCTGCCATTAACCATAAGTAGCCCCAACCAGAAAACCCATCAACCACCTGCAGCATGGGCATGCTGGCTAATATTAAACTTACTAACAAACCAGGCCAAAGCCAACGCCATTGAAGCTTCTTTTGCACATAAAGGGCCTGCAGCAGCATCAGACTTGCGACCATAATCAAGCCCAAAAATAAACTCCACATGATCAGTGGCTGAACTAATAAAAGCCAAGTAATCAGTTTAGCAAGAACTACTAGCGCGGTGGCCATACCAAGGCCCAAATTAATTAGGAACAAACCGTCTATGTAATGCCACGCCTTAGCTAACTGACGTTGCCGTATTAGTTTTAATAGATGCCAGTGACTGAGGTGACTAATGGCAGTTAATAATCGACCATAAACACCACTCAGTAAAGCCACAGTTCCACCCGATATTCCAGGCACTAGATCAGCACCACCCATGAGCAACCCTGTAACAAATGTTTGCCACTGAATAAATGTGGTTTTTGTGGTCATCATAATAATCCATTGACTAAGGGGACAAAGTTAGCAGCTTCTATTTTTTGTTTGCTGAAATGATTGCCAGAGCGTGTTATTTTTAATAAATACTGGTCATTATCACCCACAGGGATAATCATACATCCCCCCTCAGACAGCTGCCATTGCAAAGCCTGAGGCACTTGTAAAGGCGCCGCTGTTACCATAATACCATCGAAAGGTTCTCGCGCAGGCCAGCCTTCGTGGCCATCACCGTGCTTGTAAACCACATTATGAATGCCTATTTGCTGCAATCGGTCTCGGGCTCGATCTAGCAGGGGTTCAATGCGCTCCATAGTCAGTAATCTGGGTACTAACTGAGCCAAAACAGATGTTTGGTAACCAGAACCTGTGCCTATTTCTAACACTTTTTTAGCAGCGCATGAAGCCAGCAAAAGCTCACTCATACGAGCTACTGTATATGGGCGTGAAAGGGTTTGATTGTGACCAATAGGTAATGACTTATCTTCATAAGCTCTATGGGCCAAAGCCTCATCTAAGAAAAGATGGCGAGGCGTTGAGCGCATCACATCTAACACTCTGACGTCTTGCACTCCTAGAGCGATCAACTGATCAACTAAACGTTCCCTTGTGCGCTGGGATGTCATGCCAATACCTTGCCTGTTGGCAGCCGTGCGTTTAGGGTCTGTCACAACGTGGCGCATTAAAACTTATCCTGCAGCCAATGAGTCACCTGATCGAAGGCTTCATGACAAGCCATGTCTGGTGACAGCGGCGTAACTGACACGAAGCCCTCCTCAACAGCATGGAAGTCAGTGCCGGGGCTGCCATCTTTAACCTTACCTGCAGGTCCGATCCAATAACACTGATGACCGCGAGGGTCTTTGGCGTCAATCGCAGTGCCGCCTATTTCTCTACTACCCAAACGGGTCACTTTAACGCCTTTAATTTTATCATAGGGCAAATCTGGCACATTGACATTGATGATGCATCGCTCTGGTAGATTAAGCTTTTGCATCCCCGTCATGAGCTGCCTAGCAACTTTTGCAGCCGTCAGAAAGTGAATTTTTCCAACTAAAGAGACTGCCATCCCATGATGGGCAAGGTAACGCCCTTCCATCGCGGCAGCCACTGTACCCGAATAGAGCACATCATCCCCTAAATTAGCCCCGTGGTTAATTCCTGAAACCACCATATCAGGGGCTATATCTAACACCCCATTGATTCCAAGGTGGACACAGTCTGCAGGCGTGCCATCGATACTAAAATAACCATTTTTTTGAGGCATCATACGTACTGGACGAGATAAGGTTAACGAATTACTCGCCCCACTTAAATCTCTATCGGGAGCAATAACCGTCACTTGATGGTCTTGCTCTAGCTCCTGCACAAGATACGACAGGCCTTGCGCATGCACGCCATCATCATTAGAGATCAGTAGATGCATCTTATTATTCCTTATCTTGAATCCGTTTATCTTTTGTCATTATGGCTGTTCTACTAAAGCGATTTCTCGCACTAAGGCCGTTGCGTAACTTCCACGCATCAAATGGAAATTCAGTTCCAAGATAGCACCCTCACACCAACGCCACGTAAAATCTTTTGGCCACAGACGCAAGCTGCGTCTTTGAGCCATCATGTCTTGGGCAATTAAAGCCTCAATCCAAGGCCGCCATGGGGCAAGTATTTGTGCTTCATAATCACTTGCTGGATTGGCTATAACATGGTCTACACCTCCAACCATGGGGCCGGTTGGGGCTAAATCACCCGCACCAATGCGTGCTTGGACTTCATCTAGTTCAATTTCTGCACCCGCATCAAACTGACTAAACCCATCACTAAACATACAACGCTCACCCACAGCTGCCGTTAGCCAAGTACCGTTATGAACACGAGCGCTCAACAACTGATTAAACAAATAAGAGCGCACTGACGACAACGCCATGCCCCGCTTAAAACGATCTTTTATACGCTTGCCCTGCAGCATTAATAAAGCAAGGTTAAGATTACCACCTTGGCGACCAAAGCGCTGATCACCAAAGTAGTTCGGTGCCCCTTGCTGAGAAATAAGGCGGAGTTTTTGCTCCAATGCCTCAGTTGCATTCATATTGCGCAAACGAATATTGAAAACATTACCTTGATGCACTCCAGTTTTTAACTTGCGCAAATGTCGAACTGTTTGATGCAAATCAACCTCAGGGCTTTGTAGTTGCTGCCAATCAGGATCTACTGTTTCTGCCTTACCAGGCAGGTGAACCCCAAACCACTGGCGCGTCACGCCTCGGCGATCTTTTAATCCTGAATAACTAACTTGTCGGGCAGGCACACCCGCAACCTTTGCAATGTGGCGAGCTAAGAAATCCGTATTAGTGTCCGTTTTAGTGATATCAAGATAAACGTGTTCTCCCTCGCCACAAGGGACATAGCCTAAGTCTTCTGTGACTAAAAAATCACTGCATTGAGTTTTAATCTGCCCCTTAGAGGTAGGCTCGCCAGAAGCATAAGCCCATTCAAGTGGCCAATTTAGGGGCTGTAATTCAGGTGCGGTCACTGATCTTCCACAAGCTGGTAAAAGGTTTCATTAGGTTTAACCATACCCAAGTCGTGACGTGCACGTTCTTCGATTGCATCAATGCCTTGCTTCAAATCCAGCACCTCTGCATGGAGCTGTTGATTACGCTCAGACAGGCTAGTATTCACTGCTTCTTGAGCAGTAATTTTGTCCTGCAGACGTTCCACTTCTAGCAACCCAGACTGACCCCACCAAAGGCTGTATTGCATAGCCAATAGGGTGACGAAGATTAATCCAACTAACCATTTCATAAATATATCAACAAAAAAGGGAGCTGACCTTGGCAATAGTTCACCAACGCAAGCTCCCTAGACGAGGTCAATCGTTGTTATTGACCTTTAATTTCCTGACGTCCACGATAAGGAGCATCAGCACCTAGTTCCTGCTCGATGCGGAGTAAGCGATTATACTTCGCTACTCTATCTGAGCGACACAATGAACCCGTCTTAATTTGGCCCGCTGCCGTAGCTACAGCTAAGTCGGCAATAGTTGTATCTTCTGTTTCGCCAGAGCGATGAGAAATGACCACACTAAAACCAGCTTTCTGGGCCATACGTATGGCTGCCAGTGTCTCTGTAAGGGTACCAATTTGATTAAATTTAATCAAAATAGAGTTGCCAATACCTTGCTCAATACCCCGGGTCAATATTTTTGTATTCGTGACAAATAGATCATCACCTACAAGTTGCACACGATCGCCACACTTTTGAGTCAGTTCTTGCCAACCATCCCAGTCACTCTCATCCATGCCATCTTCAATGGACACGATGGGGTGCTTATTAGTTAATTCAGTTAAGTAATCTGCAAACCCAGAGGCATCAAATGACTGCCCTTCTCCACTGAGGTTATAAGTACCATTTTCATAAAATTCGGATGCTGCGCAATCTAACGCTAAAGTCACATCAGTGCCTAATGCATAGCCAGCATACGCTACGGCTTCAGCAATAACATCCAGTGCCGCTTCGTTTGAAGGCAAGTTAGGCGCAAATCCCCCTTCGTCCCCTACTGCAGTGCTTAAACCTCGATCACTCAGCACTTTCTTAAGGGCATGAAAAATTTCTGCACCACAACGCAGAGCCTCTGAAAAATTTGGCGCACTCACAGGCTGCACCATAAATTCTTGGATATCAACATTATTATCAGCGTGTTCTCCACCATTGATAATATTCATCATTGGCACGGGCATGCTGTATTGACCCGCGGTCCCATTGAGCTCAGCAATGTGCGCGTATAAAGGCAAATCTTTATATATTGCTGCAGCTTTAGCTGCTGCCAGTGATACCGCAAGAATAGCGTTGGCACCGAGAACTTCTTTGTTTTCTGTCGCATCCAATTTGATCATAGCCTCATCCAAAGCCTGCTGATCAGTTGCATCCATGCCTCTCAAGCACTCTAATATGGGCCCATGAATGCCAGCAATAGCTCTTAGCACTCCCTTACCTAAATAGCGAGCCTTGTCTCCATCGCGAAGCTCTAGGGCTTCTCTGGAGCCAGTGGATGCGCCAGAAGGAGCACAAGCAGAACCAAACGCTCCACCTGCAAGCAACACATCTGCCTCAATGGTAGGGTTACCACGCGAGTCCAGCACTTCTCTTGCCTTAATGTCGGCAATTAATTGGTCCAAGATTTACTCCTATGTGTTTTTTCAATTAATAATTTACTTAGTGTAAAGGTCTACTTTTCAGCCTGAATAACGGCTGCACCCACAAACCCTTCAAACAGGCCATGGCCCGCACGCGGTGTAGAAGTGAATTCTGGATGAAACTGGCAGGCCACAAACCAAGGGTGATCTGCAATTTCAACCATTTCCACCAAGCTGCCGTCCATAGAACGACCAGAAAACTTCAACCCCACCGCTTCTAGCTGCTCAACAAAGGTATTGTTAACTTCGTAACGATGACGATGGCGCTCTGTAATGACGTCTTGTTGATAGCACTGGTGAGCCAAAGACCCTTCTTGTAAACGGCATTGCTGGGCGCCCAAACGCATGGTGCCACCTAAATCTGAACCTTCTGAGCGCTGCTCAATGTGTCCAGCCTCATCGGTCCATTCGGTGATTAGACCCACCACACAATGCTTAGAGTTGGCATCAAACTCACTGCTGTTAGCATCATTCCATCCTGCCACATTGCGAGCAAATTCAATCACTGCCACTTGCATCCCAAGGCAAATACCTAAATATGGTATTTTATTTTCACGTGCATATTGCACTGTCTTTATTTTACCCTCTGTACCGCGCTCTCCAAAACCACCCGGTACAAGGATTGCGTCCACCCCTGCTAACAAACTGACACCCTGCATTTCAATGTCTTCAGCGTCGATGTAGCGCGTATTGACCTTGGTATGGGACTTAATACCCGCATGGCTGATCGCTTCAATTAACGACTTGTAAGCATCTAACAACTCCATGTACTTGCCAACCATAGCAATAGTCACTTCACGCTTAGGATTCAGTTTGGCTTGCGCTACTGCATCCCATTCAGTTAAGTCAGCTTCCTTACAATCTAAACCAAACCGTTGCGTCACAATTTCATCTAAACCTTGCGACTTTAATAAACTTGGGATCGTGTAAATGCTCTCTGCATCAGGCAATGAGATCACTGCTCGCTGTTCCACATTGGTAAATAAGGCGATCTTGCTGCGCTCAGGGGCTTCAATAGCCACTTCAGAACGACACACTAAAATATCAGGTTGAATACCAATAGAGCGTAACTCCTTTACGGAGTGCTGCGTTGGCTTAGTTTTAGTTTCACCAGCAGTCGCAATGTAAGGTACTAAAGTGAGGTGCATAAAAAGCGCTCGGTTAGAACCCAGTTCGAATTTCATCTGCCGGATCGCTTCTAGAAAAGGCTGCGATTCAATATCACCTACGGTACCACCAATCTCTACCAATGCAATTTCTGCACCTTCCGAACCCCTGTAGACACGGCGCTTAATTTCATCGGTAATGTGAGGAATAATTTGCACTGTGCCGCCTAAATAATCACCCCGGCGCTCTTTTCGTAACACATGCTCATACACACGACCGGCAGTGAAATTATTGCGCTTAGACATTTTAGTATCAATAAAACGCTCATAGTGCCCCAAATCCAAATCAGTTTCAGCACCATCTTCAGTGACAAAAACTTCACCATGCTGGAAAGGACTCATGGTGCCAGGATCAACATTGATGTACGGGTCTAATTTCAACATAGTGACCTTGAGACCCCGGGCCTCTAGAATGGCGGCTAGAGAAGCCGAAGCAATGCCCTTTCCTAAAGAAGAGACAACGCCGCCAGTAACGAAGATGAAACGAGTCATGAAATACCCTATGTCTTATATGACGTGTCACACGTCGATTTGAATTAAAACACGACAGAAAAACCACACCAATACCCCACAACTAGAGCGAACAAGTGTCCACTTTTTAGCAAGCGGGTGGAAATGCCTAACGTTTATAAATTTTTGACGCGCATTACAGGGTCTGTTTCCAGCATGTGTATTACGACTTAAGATGGGAGAGTAGGATACCAGAAAAGGCTAATCGGAACAATCAAAAGCTTTGTTTTTAGTGGCCGTTTCCCAGCCCCAAGCAGGTGCACCTATCGCCGCTTCAAAACCAAAATTGACCCACAAATCTGCCACCATAGCGAGTCTGCCATTGACATAAAACAAAGGTAATTTATCGCGCTCCCATGCTGGCACTCTGGCTTCTTGAAGCAGCTTCTTAAGACTTTGGCTATGATTCCGCCCCAAGGGTTTGCATCGTTCGCCACCCACCCTAAAGCGCCGTTCCAAAAGATCACCTTGAGCTAAAAAAAGCCCCCACTCGGCGCCTTCAACGATTCTCAAATCCCCTTCAGGTAGGGAAATCAATCCAGCTGATAGGGCCTTTGGATCTATGCTTCCACTCCAATTAACAGCAGTTTTCTCAGATTGATCTGCTCCATACCTCAACAACAAGTCACCTCGATGACGACGTAAGCACCAAGCTCCAAGCTGCATATAAGGCTGACGATCGGCGGCACTGAGGATAAAGTCCCTATCGATCGTTTGCATCACTGCATAATCAGGCATAGGCACATTTTGAAGACGCAACCAGTAACGCAGAACATTGTAACGCCGAGGCTGGCTCAATGTCTGTATGTCTGCACACGAGATGCACCCGCCTATTTCTGTTTCTCTGTGGATCAATTTAAAGTCAATGGCCGCAACTTCATCTAACAAGACTTGTGTATCTGTCATTAAAGAAGTTACTTTGGCTACCTGCTGATCTAATGCCGGCCACCTATTTCGCAACCATGGCAACACTTGATGACGTAAATAATTACGATCAAAATCATGGTTTTGATTACTTGGATCTTCGTTCCAAGTTAAGTTATGGGCTTGAGCATAGGCATAAAGATCAGTCTGTCGAACGAGCAACAGTGGTCTGACTAGGCAGCCTAAACCTAGCTGACGCTGCTGAGGCATGGCGCGCAAACCATTTACTCCAGCGCCACGCAATAACCTTAAGAATAGGGTTTCACTTTGGTCATCAGCGTGCTGCCCTAACAAAAGTACCTCGCCCACCTTTAAGTGCTGCTTAAAACTCTCATAGCGCGCATTTCGAGCTGCCGCTTCTAAACCGAACTGCTGTTGTTCTAGCGGGCTAAGGGTGACTTTATGGCTGATGCAGACGACACCATATTGCTGGCATTTTTTTTCAACATCATGCTGCCAATGGTCTGCTTGTAATTGCAGGCTATGATTAATATGAATCACACCCAAGGGTGGGCAAATATGATCTTCCTGAAGCTTAACAAGGGCATGTAATAGGCTCATAGAGTCTAATCCACCACTCACAGCAACCCACCATTTGGAGGCTTTAAGATGGGGTTTTAAAGCACCTGCGCTAGTGACTAGTTGCTGGTGAGAGAATTGCATAGGGAAATTTTAGGCCCTAAGGAGTGGCCTAAGAACTTAGACCATAAGACATTAGGCGCTTGTAACGGCGGTCTAGCAGAGCATCAGTTTCCATCGGTTCAAGCTCAGCTAACTGACTGATCAGTGTCGATTTAATGCTTGCTGCAATGAGTTCAGCATCACGATGAGCGCCACCCAGAGGCTCTTTGATGACATGATCAACTAAACCTAAATCATATAAACGAGCCGATGTTATACCCATAGCGTTAGCAGCATCAGCAGCGAAATCTGCACTTTTCCATAAAATAGAGGCGCAGCCTTCTGGCGAGATCACGGAGTAGGTGGAGTATTGCAACATATTAAGTTGGTCACACACCCCAATCGCCAAAGCACCCCCAGATCCACCCTCTCCAATCACTGTAGAAATAATCGGCGTTTTGAGACCTGACATTTGAGCAAGGTTAAAAGCAATGGCTTCACTTTGACCTCGTTCTTCGGCATCAATACCAGGATAGGCACCCGGGGTGTCGATGAAAGTTAAGATAGGCATTTTGAATCTTTCAGCCATCTTCATCATACGCAAGGCTTTGCGATACCCCTCTGGGCGTGGCATGCCAAAATTACGTGCCACTTTTTCTTTCGTAGATCGGCCTTTTTCTTGACCCATGACCATAACGGCTCTTCCATTAAGCCGGCCAATACCGCACACCATGGCAAGATCATCACCAAAGTGACGGTCTCCATGCAACTCATCAAACTCATCAAAAATAGTCTTAATATAATCGATAGTATGAGGACGCTGGGGATGACGAGAAACTTTAGATACTTGAGCTGCGCTTAAGTTAGAGAAAATGGATTCCGTTAGGCTAATGCTCTTATCGGCAAGTTTAGATATTTCTTCGCTGATATTAAGATCATTGTCGTTGCCTACTAAGCGCAAGGCTTCAATCTTGGCTTCAAGGTCAGCGATAGGTTGTTCAAAATCGAGATAATTTGGATTCATAGGGCCTAACTTTAAAGGTGTAACGGGTCAATATTGAGGTCATTATAACCTATATTTTGCACATTTTATAATTTGCGGTAGCGCATTTTGACAGCATGAGCCCCTAACAGATAGACCAACTCTTGTAGCATGTCATCTTCGACTTCTAAGCGCCAAGGTGAGGCGCAGCGTATGACTCCTCGCCCAACACTATTTTCATATTGCAACTCGAGTTTTGCCGCAGGTTTATCACCATAGACTTGATGGGGAGAAAGAATACCCAGTAGTTGCTGCAAACCTTTACCTTGGGCAAAGTCAGGTGCTATGGATAAGCGCAGGCCCTTAGAAAAGACTGTGCGCGCTTGAGGCATCGTAAGAATCTGCTGGGCACTGACTTTAAGACCGCCAGAATAATCATCTTCAGACACCTCACCTTCAACAATCAGCAACCGATCAGTTTGCAATAACTCCCGATACTTTTCATAGGTATCACCAAATAGGGCAACATCAATCCTTGCTCTTCTGTCATCTAAGGTTAAGAAAGCAATAGTTTTACCACGCTTAGTTTTCATAGTTCGGCTTGCAACTACTAAACCAGCAATCCATTGCTTATCTTTTTTCGCCATCAACTGATCTAGGCGGCAGCGCAAAAAACGCCCCAGCTCATGATCATAACTATCAATAGGGTGGCCTGTTACATATAAACCTAAAGTGTCTTTTTCACCTTTAAGACGTTGTTTAAGGGTAAGAGACCTCGTCGTAATGTGGCGCTCATACGCCAACTCCAAACTCGCTGCATCATCGGCTGTCGCAGCAATTTCGCCAAACAAGTCCATCATTCCTGCGTCACTATTGCGCTCGCTTTGGTCTGCCGATTGCACAGCATCAGGAATCGCACTATAGAGCACCGAACGCTCTTTATTCGGCACTAGATCATCTAATGCACCACTGGCTACTAAGGCTTCTAACACCCGCTTGTTAATTTTTTTACTGCCGACCCGCTTGCAAAAATCAAACAGGTCTTTAAAGTCTCCAGATGTTTCTCGTGCTTCTATAATGGCAGCCACTGGACCTTCACCTACGCCTTTGACTGCGCCTAGACCATAGACCACTTGGTTAGCTGAATTCACGGTAAATTTATAATGGCTTTCGTTCACATTCGGCAAATTGAGCGGCAGCTCCATACGTCGACACTCTTCAACAAATATAACGATTTTGTCGATGTTTTGCATATCTGCTGATAGCACGGCGGCCATAAATTCTGCAGGATAATGATGCTTAAGCCAAGCCGTTTGGTAGGCGACTAAAGCGTAGGCTGCAGAATGCGATTTATTAAAGCCATAGCCAGCAAACTTTTCGACCAGATCAAAAATATTACCCGCTAAACCTTCATCAATGCCATTAGCCACGCTACCGGCTAAAAATCCTGATCGCTGCTTGGCCATTTCTTCTGGCTTTTTTTTACCCATGGCGCGGCGCAACATATCAGCTTCGCCAAGGCTATAGCCTGCCATGACCTGAGCAATTTGCATTACCTGTTCTTGATACAAGATAATGCCATAGGTGGGTTCCAAAACGGGGCGTAAAGAGTCTAACTGATAATCTTCATGGGGCCATGCCAGCTGAGCGCGCCCATGTTTACGATTAATGAAGTCGTCGACCATACCAGACTGCAATGGCCCAGGCCGAAATAATGCGACAAGGGCAATAATATCCTCAAAGTTACTTGGCAATTGACGTTTAATGAGGTCTTTCATGCCCCGTGATTCTAACTGAAAGACACCCGTGGTTTCGGCCCCTTGGAGCAGTTTGTAAACAGGTTCATCTGCCAGCGGAATGGTTTCAATGGCTATGGCTTCTTCACCCTTGGCCTGGCGCCTCTCATTGATCATGCCCATGGCCCAATCAACAACCGTGAGGGTTTTTAAGCCTAAGAAGTCAAACTTCACTAATCCTGCATCTTCAACATCATTTTTATCATACTGGGTCACTAAACCAGATCCGTCGGCGTCACAATATAAGGGGGAGAAATCAGTTAGTTTAGTGGGTGCAATAACAACACCACCCGCGTGCTTACCAACATTGCGAGTCAGGCCCTCAAGCTGATACGCCATGTCCATAATTTCTTGCACTTCATCATTATTTTCAATGAACTCGCGCAGCGTATTTTCTTGTTCTACGGCTTTGCTTAGGGTGATCCCTACTTCAAAAGGAATCAACTTCGACAGCTTATCAGCCAAACCAAAAGGTTTACCCTGAACTCGGGCAACATCACGCACTACCGCTTTTGCCGCCATCGTGCCAAAGGTAATAATTTGAGATACCGCATCCTTACCGTAGGTTTGTGATACGTATTCAATCACTCGATCACGATTGTCCATGCAAAAATCAATATCAAAATCAGGCATTGATACCCGTTCTGGATTCAAGAAACGTTCAAATAAGAGATCATATTTAAGGGGGTCTAAGTCAGTAATCTCCAGCACATAAGCGACTAAAGATCCTGCACCAGAACCCCGCCCTGGCCCCACAGGGATATCGTTATCTTTGGCCCAGTGAATAAAATCCATAACGATGAGAAAGTAACCTGGAAAACCCATTTGACAAATAATATTGAGTTCAAATTCAAGCCGATCATCGAATATTTTACGTTGCGCTTGGTACTTTGGATCCGTAGCATCCAGAATAACCTTGAGGCGCTTTTCCAAACCATCGCGAGACACCTTACCAAAAAATTCGTCCATGGTCAGACCGTCTGGCACAGGAAAGTTAGGCAAAGAATAATGGCCCAATTGAATGTCTAAATTGCAGCGCTTCGCAATCTGTACACTGTTCTCTAGGGCAGAAGGTAAGTCAACAAACAGGGCCTGCATCTCCTCAGCACTGCGCAAGTATTGTTGATTAGAGTAGGCCTTTAACCTTCGTGGGTCGTCCAAAGTCATGCTCTGGTTGATACACACACGGGTTTCATGAGCCTCAAAATCTTCGGCAGAAACGAACATCACATCGTTAGTAGCGACGATGGGGACCTTCGCTAATTGTGCAAGCTGTGCCGATAGATGCAGGCAATCTTCATCGTATTGTCGCCCTGTGCGCTGAACCTCTAGATAAAATCGGTCACCAAAGAGGCCTATCCAGTAGCGCAAAATTTGTTCCGCTTCGGCCACTCCACGGTTAATTAACGCTCGGCCAATTTCTCCTTCAGCTGCCCCAGACAAAACAATAAGGCCCTCACTTTTATCAGCTAGCCATTGCTTTTGAATAATAGCTTTACCATCGATTTGGCCTTCCTGAAATGAGCGAGACACCAATTCAGTGAGATTGAGGTAGCCTTTGGAGTCCATAGCCAATAATGTCATGCGGCTAATAGTGGCGTCTGCTTCAGTGGTTTCTGCGATAAAAACATCGCAACCACAGATCGGTTTAATACCCGCACTTTGAGCAGCTTTATAAAACTTTATCATGCCACTCATGGTCGATTGATCAGTTAATGCAATGGCTGGCATTTGCTCTGCCTGTAAGGCTTTCATCAGCGGTTTAATGCGAATCATGCTATCAATCAATGAAAATTCGGAGTGCATACGCAAATGCACAAAGGGCACAGCTTGGGTCATATTAAGTTCCAATTAAACGTCTTACGGGGGCAAAACTGCGCCTGTGCTGAGGGCTGACACCATATTGCTCTAACGCCTTTAAGTGCGCCGAGGTGGGGTAACCTTTGTGCTTATCTAGGCCATAGTGAGGGTATAAAGTGTGCCATTCTAGCATCTCCCTATCGCGCGTTACTTTAGCAATAATTGAAGCTGCACCAATACTGATTTCTTTGGCGTCGCCTTTAATAATGGCTTCACTTGCACACGTTAACACGGGGCAACGATTACCATCAATAAGAGCCAAGTCAGGTTGCCGACTCAATGATTCTACGGCACGCTGCATAGCCAGCATGCTCGCCTGCAATATATTCAACTGATCAATTTCTTCAACACTAGCGCGGCCTACACCGACACTAATAGCACGAGCATAAATCTGATCATATAACTTTTCTCTGACTTTTTCTGTCAACTTTTTAGAATCTCCCAAACCCTCAATCGGTGCTGAGGGGTTCAATATCACGGCCGCTGCAACCACGTCACCAAATAATGGTCCTCGGCCAGCTTCATCAACACCACAAATTACACCAACTCTAGATTCAGTGAATAACAGACTTTCAACACCAATCATGACTTGAACCCTGAGCCAAACTCTTTGTTACACTGGTTAACCACCTCTATCACAGCCTTCGCTGCACCCACATCTGCTCCACAAGCCAATTGTTGATGTATATCCTGAAACTGACTACGCTGTTTTTGAGCTGTCGCTTGGTCAACTAATAAGGTTTGTAAATGATTGGCAATGCGCTGCGGTTGAACTTGATGTTGGAGCAATTCTTCCACTACTTTGTGGCCCGCCAGTAAATTAGGCAAGCTCACAAAAGGGACTTTAAGTTTGCGTTTGAATAAAGCGTAACTAATGGGACTTAAACGGTAACAAACCACCATGGGCTTTTCAAACAATAACGCTTCTAAGGTGGCCGTCCCAGAGGCTACCAGAACAGCGTCTGCAGCTGCCAGAACCCTATGTGACTGTTCTAGGACAAGCACTATCTTTAGCTGTGGATAGCTCTGCAATAACGTCAGTAACTGCTGATGTCGTTGCACATTTGCTGCAGCTAAAACCAATTGCAAGTGTGGCATTTGACTTTGCAATATAGCCGCTGCCGCCAAGAAATCAGGGGCTAGCTTTTGCACTTCCATAGCTCTGCTACCGGGTAACAAAGCCAGCACTGGCTGGTCTTTTAACTGTAATTGATGTCGAGCTTGCTGCAGCGTTAATGGGCCTGGAATAACATCAGCTAAAGGGTGGCCAACAAATGTAGCAGGAATCTGGTGGCGTTCATAATAAGGCACTTCAAAAGGCAATAAAGCCAGCACTCGATGGCATGCTTTAGCCACAGTAAACACCCGATCTTCACGCCAAGCCCAAACAGATGGGCTTACATAATGAACAGTTGGAATGTTATTCAATTTCAATTGAGTTTCTAAAACAAGGTTGAAGTCCGGCGCATCAATACCAACCATGGCCATTGGATGGGTTTGGGTATAACGCTTAATGAGTCGTCTTCGTAGCATCAATAATTCGGGTAAACGGCCCAAAACTTCAACCAAACCCATGACTGAGAGACGCTCCATGGGCACTAGGCTTATGAAACCAAGCGCTATCATTTGTGGACCACCAATGCCTTCAAATTTAAGATCTGGCCGCTGCTTTAACAAAGCACGCATTAGGCCTGCCCCCAATATGTCTCCTGAGGCCTCACCTGCAACAATGACAATGGTGTTATCTGACATGGACAACCTGCTAGCGAATGATACCGCGGCTCGTATTTTTCAAAGAAGCAATGAGCACCGACAGATCATCGCCGTCAACAGACATCTCTTGCAAATGATCGATAGCAGTGTCTAGGCTTAGTCCTTGGCGATAGACTATTTTATAAGCTTGGCGCAAAATCTTAATGCTACCATCACTAAAGCCACGGCGCTTTAGGCCTTCTGTATTCATACCATGGGGTGATACTGAATTGCCATTGGCCATAACAAAAGCTGGTATATCTTTCAGCACAACACTGCCAGCCCCAGTCATGCAATGGGGGCCAATGTGACAAAATTGATGAACCGCAGTAAAGCCACCTAAAATAGCATAGTCGCCCACTTTAACATGTCCTGCTAAGGCAACATTGTTAGCCACAATAACATAGTCACCCAAAACACAGTCATGGGCTACATGCACATTTGCCATGAGTAAGTTATGGTTACCAATTAGCGTTACACCCGCATCTTGAACTGTGCCACGATGTAAGGTGCACCCTTCACGTATGACATTATGGTCGCCAATTTCTAGGCGTGTGGGCTCACCGTTATATTTCATATCTTGGCAAGCTTCGCCAATGGAGCTAAATTGGAAAATATGGTTATTACGCCCTATGCTCGTTGGGCCTTTAATCACCACATGCGACTCTAACTTAGTGCCCGCTCCCAACTCAACGTTGGCGCCGATGACAGTATACGGACCAATTTCCACGTCTGCAGCGATACGAGCGCTAGTATCTATAATAGCGGTTTC
>DDCR01000061.1 GCA_002335115.1 Oceanospirillaceae bacterium UBA2001 | reverse complement strand
GGTTTATAAGACACATTTGTATTGTTATTAGTTGGCTTGTTGTGTCTTTATCCGTTCAAGCAGAGACGACATTAGAAGTGACTAAAAATAGTCGTTTGATTGAGCAGGTGCAACGAGATGCACCTTTTTATACCTTACCTATTAGTGCCATGCGCAAAGTCAATGGTGTCATTGCTGCTGAGTACAACATGCAATTATCAGGTTCTATTAGCAGCTATACCTGGGAGGTTTTACCTGGCCTAAGTGCCAAAGTTGTGCATGAAAAAGCGTTACAAGAGCTTCAAATGGCAGATGCCCAAATCATGTACCAATGCCATGGTAGAACCTGCGGGTCGAGCAATCAATGGGCAAATCAAGTCTTCAAACAATCCCGATTGTATGGTTTGGACAGCCAACAATCTTATGCGGCTTTGAAGCAGATTGGTAAAACGGGGCTAAACTACTATGCAGTGTATAGTACGCAACGAGGCAACAAGAAAGTCTATTTTCACTTGGAAATGATCCAAGAATGAACAACTAAAAAGGGACAATGAGCATGCCTAGCGTCGCATTGGTATTGGGAAGTGGCGGTGCCCGTGGTAATGCCCATATTGGGGTGGTTCAAGTATTAGAAGAACAAGGCTTTGACATTATTAGTGTGTCAGGTTGCTCTATGGGTGCGGTGGTGGGCGGTATGTATGCGGCGGGTAAATTACCGGCCTTTACTGAGTGGGTTTCAGGCTTATCCCGTTTTGATGTGTTTCGTTTGGTTGATATGTCGTTATTGTCTATGGGCGCCATTCGTGGGGAAAAAGCCTTCGCCATACTCGAAGATTTAATAGGTAATCAACTCATTGAAGATCTTCCTATACCCTTCACAGCAGTAGCTACAGATTTGGTTAAACAACAAGAAGTATGGTTTCAGTCGGGTAAGATGATGGATGCTATACGAGCTAGCGTGGCGGTGCCTGGAATGATTGTGCCAGTCACAGAGGACGATCGATTTTTGGTGGATGGTGGGTTACTCAACCCAGTGCCTATTATGCCGACAGTGGCAGATCAGGCTGACTTAATTGTGGCGGTTAATTTAAATATCAACCTCGAAAACCTGCGCCCTGTGCAGGGCTCAAACTTAAATGTTGTGGGTTATAGTGATGACTGGAATGTACCTAGTATAAAGACATCTAAAAGCCAGCGCAGTCATTTGCAGTGGAATAAGCTGGAAATGTTTACCCAGTGTTTTGAGACCATGCAGTCGACCATGACAAAATACAAAATGGCAGGTTATGAACCTGACATTGAGGTGAAGATAGACCGCAATGCTTGCAGCTTTTTTGAACTCCATCGAGCTAAGGAAATGATACAAATTGGCCGCCATGCAGCGCTTGACGCACTGCAGGTCAAACCTAAAACTTAACTAAGACTTAATTAAGGTCAAAAACTCTGCCCGAGTGCGTGCATCCTCACGCAGTTTTCCTAGCAGCACTGAGGTTTTCATACTTGCATTTTGCTTTTGAACCCCTCGCATCATCATGCACATATGCTGGGCTTCAATCACCACACCCACTCCTTTAGCGTTAGTGACTTGCATAATAGTATCAGCAATTTGCTTCGTCATATTTTCTTGGATTTGCAAACGCCGAGCAAACATATCGACAATGCGCGCGACTTTAGATAAACCTAGCACCTTACCTGAAGGTAAATAGGCCACATGGCATTTGCCAATAAAGGGTAATAGATGATGCTCACACAAAGAGTATAGCTCTATGTCTTTGACGATCACCATCTCTTCGTTATCCGATGGAAATAGGGCGCCATTAATAACGTCGTCGATGTTTTTGTCGTAACCATTGTTGAGAAACTTAAAAGCTTTAGCTGCCCTTTTAGGGGTGTCCTTTAGACCTGGGCGGTTAATATCTTCGCCAATGCTCGTGAGGATTTTTTCGTATGCTTTTTCCATAGACCTTCTCTTGCTATTTGTATTGCTGCTCTATTTATTAATTTCATAATAAAAGAGGGATTAGTTTTTTACGCGCACGATACGTGAAGCTGTGGCTGAGGTAAAGGTTAAAGCCCCTATATTACGCTCTTTTTTTGGCCTTTTTAAGTAATACATAAAGTGCGCCAGTACCCCCATCTTTTGGTAGCGCAGAAGTAAATGCTAGGACCCCATCAAGTTGCTGCAGCCAATGATTGACATGGGACTTAATCAGGGCTTGGCCTGCGCCTGTGATTGCTCCACTCTCATCCTTATAGCCAGCTCCAGCTTTGCCGTGCACAATGAGTAAACACCGATCTCCTTCGGCTTGCCCATGTTTTACAGCCTGCCATACAGAATCTCTTGCGGCTTCAACGCGATAGCCGTGCAAGTCAAGGGTCAGTGTGGGGCGCATGTGACCGTGGCTAAGTCGTCGCAGACTGCCGCTATCTAGACCCACACGGGAATAGCTAATGCTTTGTTCTGACTCAATTAACTCAAAGCCTTGCTCGCCCAGAGCAGCTTTTTCTTGCACCTGTTCAATCGCAGCAGCTCGGCGAGTGGCCGTGCTTAGGGCATCTATACCCTTTATTGCAGGTGTTGTTTGGCGGCCCGTTTTTTTTAATGCCGACACTTTGCCCAATGCGGATTTAAAGTCTGGGTCTGGTGAGAGATCTTGAGGACCTTGGTCTGATGGTAAGCTCATGCTCGATTAACACAGGTTGTATTCATAGCGTCATGGTATCGGGACAAGGCTTAGCTTACAATGGTCTATTAGATTATTAGCATTAAATAACACATGACCACTATATTATTGCAGGCCATCGAAGCCACAGAGAGGGCGCTCAATGATGCTGAGGTTTACTTTGGGCACGGTACGGATAATGCCTGGGATGAAGCTGTGTTTTTGGTTTTGGGAGCCTGTGGTATGCCACTGGACACACAGCAAGATGAATTGCAAAAGGAACTCACTGATACACAATTACTGCAGGTCAAAAGTTGGCTAGAAAAACGCATTCAGCAGCGATTACCTTTGCCTTACCTAACAGGAGAGACATGGTTTGCAGGTATTCCCTTTGGGGTCAGTGAGGACGTCATCATCCCTCGGTCGCCCATCGCAGAACTTATTGGTAATCATTTTTCGCCGTTTATTAATCAGCTCCCCAAAACTGCCCTTGATCTTTGCTGTGGCAGTGGCTGTATTGGTATTGCCATGGCGCTGCATATGGACATTCCACGGGTTGATATGGTTGATATTTCACCCGCAGCCTTATTATTGAGTCAACAAAATATTGATCGCCACGGTTTGAATGGCCAACTGCAGGTCTATGATTCTAATTTATTTTCTGGCCTGTCGCCTCATCGCTATGATCTGATCGTTAGTAATCCACCTTATGTCGATGCCCATGATTATGATGATATGCCTGCTGAATATACTCATGAGCCCAAAATGGCTCTGGTCTCAGGTGATGATGGGCTTGACCTCACGGCGGCGATGCTAGCGGAGGCTGCTGATTGGCTTTCAGAGCAAGGTCTCCTCGTTATTGAGGTAGGCAATAGTGAATTGGCATTGCAACAAGCTTTTCCTGAGATCCCTTTTATGTGGCTAGAATTGAGCCAGGGTGGTAATGGGATTTTTTGTCTTACAGGGGCCCAATGTCGTCAGTATCAAGCTCAATTTTACACATGGCACCAGTCCCGTTGATAAGTCTATTTATTGCGGCTGAGACCATTAACCAGCTATAATTTAGCCTGCTAAATTTGAGAGTAAAAAAGCCCATGTCTGGTAATACCTTTGGTAAATTATTTACGGTCACCACCTTTGGTGAAAGTCATGGCCCAGCTTTGGGTGCAACCATTGATGGTTGCCCAGCTGGCATCGAATTAAGTGAAGCTGATTTGCAAGTTGATCTAGATCGCCGCAAGCCAGGCAAGTCACGCCACACCACTCAGCGCCGAGAAGCAGATCAGGTGCGTATTTTATCTGGGGTGTTTGAGGGCCTTACTACGGGCACGCCCATTGGCTTAATGATAGAAAATACAGACCATCGGTCTAAGGACTACGGCAACATCAAGGACCAATTTCGTCCCGCCCATGCAGATTACACTTACATGCATAAGTATGGCATCCGAGATTATCGGGGGGGTGGCCGTTCTTCAGCGCGCGAGACCGCCATGCGCGTCGCAGCAGGGGCCGTAGCTAAAAAGTTTTTGGCAGGGCATGGCATCTCTATTAATGCTCATCTTTCACAATTAGGCCCCATTAAACTGGCCTGTCCTGAACCCCATATTGTCAATGATAATCCATTTTTCTGTGGCCAAGCTGATAAGCTTGAGGAACTAGAGCAGTTTATGG
>DDCR01000059.1 GCA_002335115.1 Oceanospirillaceae bacterium UBA2001 | reverse complement strand
CAGTTCATCTATGCCACAGCGATAACTAATGGATTGTTTTGGATTACCCTAGGTGGTTTAGCCAGTTATGCTGCTGCGCGGTTTATTAAAGTCTAAGGATATAGTGTCTAATCAGCGGGTCTATGACCATGTCGTTGAATCAGTCTTCAGAGCCTACCTACTGCAACCTTTGGCCCTTGAAGTTAGACTTGGGCAAGCTGCAACAAGCATGCAAATGACTCCGGCTGGTCTTGAATTTAGTTTACCTGCGCTCTATAAATTTGCGGTTTTCGAAGTTCAAGACCCAGACCCAGACCCAGAGATCCAATCTTATGCTAGTTTTAGGCGCTGCCTTTATGGCCAGCAAACCCAAGTCAGATTGCATGCTCTAGACGCTGAAGTAGTGATTGCTCAAAATCATAAAAACGTCAACATGAGTATATATCGACTGCAAACCTTAGCGTCATAAACTTTAGAATTAGCTCCTACATAAAGGATGATAAATGGAAATAAGCGTTTTGTTAGTGGGCTTCATGATAGGCTTACGACATGCCCTAGAGGCGGACCATGTGGCTGCTGTAGCCTCTATTGTGACCCAGAAGCAAGGCCAATCCGCAGCTTGGCGTCATGGAGCTGTGTGGGGTTTGGGGCACACAATTACACTGTTTGCGTTCGGCACTTTGGCTTTATTAGCCGATACTCTAATGCCTCATTACATCGCTGCTATCTTAGAATGTGCCGTTGGATTTATGCTTCTGTATCTGGGCTTGGATGTACTGTGGCGCATGAGTCGTAGCGGCATTCATTTTCATGTTCATCAACATCATGGCAAACGCCATTTCCATGCTCATCAGCACTACTCAGGTTCAGCTTCTAGTGATGTAAGTGCTCACCAACACACTCACAGTAAGCCATTTCCACTACGCACATTAATGGTGGGAATGATGCATGGTATGGCAGGTTCGGCGGCATTGGTGGTACTCACCTTAAATGCAGTTCAAAATTTTTGGTTGGGCATGGGCTATATGATGCTATTTGGCATCGGTTCAATGGCAGGAATGGCGGTTCTATCGGCGGCCATTAGTTTACCTTTTAACTTCCCTAGCAAGCACATTGAGGGTTTTGCAGGCTACTTGCAACTGGGTATTGGGGTGGGCACCTCTGGTTTTGGTGGATTTACAGTGTTTAACTATTTCTATTAGCTGTCGCTTATTAAACAGTGGTGACAAAGACGCCCAGTCATTCCCACTAGGCCACCCTACTCTCTAATCTCTTCTCCCAATTTCCAATTCCAAATCCCCCTTTTGCTCTGTGATGATTGCCCTTTTAATGCCAGCACATTAATGCTGTTTTTTGATTACACGGGTCTATTTTTTGGACTTTTTCACATTGGCTTTGAGCAAGTATTGCGAGGCTAAATAGTAGGCTTTAGCAGCCTCCACCATAGGGTTATTTTGCTTAGTCATGAGGGCCCTGCCTTGGTCATCTATGTTGGCACTGATGACCTGCCCAGTCACATGATTAACACTAGCAATTTGATCGCCATTAAAGGCAACACTGGTGCGACTAGCCTGAAGAAAGCCATAGGTAGGTAGGTTTTTGCCTTTGGCCCAAGCTAAATCTCGACCCAAAGATGTGTTGAGATAGGTTTGTGGGAAGAGTCCGACGATGGTGGGCAGCAGGTCAGGTAAACTGCCAAAGGTGTGATCGACTTCTGGACTAATCAGGTTAGGGGCATGAATGATTAAAGGTACGGGTAACTCGCCCATACCAAACTGAAAAATATATTCAGGTAAGTGTTTGACCTGAACAGATGAGGCTTGATGGTCAGAGAAAAGCACAAAAATAGTATTGTCGTATAATTTATTGCGCTTAAATTGCTCAAATAACTTGCCAATATTATGGTCAAGTAAACGCACTGCATTGTATTGCTCTAGGCTTGCAAAGCCATTATCTTTGAGCTCTGCGTCAGTGCGTTGTTGGGCTATAAATCCACTCTTATCATCGGCTATGGTATAAGGTGAATGGTTAGCTGCGGTTTGAATGTAGCCCAAAAATGGTGGCGTAGCTCGCTTCAGAATAGTAGTGGCTTCGGTGATCAGCGAATAATCCGAGATGCCCCACACGTCTACAATAGGTGACGTCCAATACTTTTCCTCATATAAGTTAACACCCTGAATGCTATTATGGATGAGGGCGCTCATATTGGCCCAGCCTGCACTACCACCGAGCATATAGTGTTTTTCGTGCTGTACCAAAGCATTGATGACGGAACGCTGGTGGGTGATGTAAGGATTACGAGTGGCCGTTTTTATCGCTGACACGTCGGGAATGCCGGTAATGGAGGTAAATACACTTTTGGCGGTTGACCGAGCGGGCACGTAAAAATTTGGATACCAGCGCGACTGCGTAATTAAGGCATCTATATTAGGTGTGGGGTCGAGGGGATTACCATAAGCTCCAATATGACTTGCACCCAAGCTTTCCATAAACACAATCACCACGTTGGGGAGTGTTTTTGCATCATTGACTGCAGGTGCTGGAGGGGTTTCCCAACGGTCTAAGGCAGCCGCACCAGTGCTTGGAAAGTCACTGCCAAACAGGTGCGACAAGGTACTAAAGAAAGGCTTTAAATCATTTTTGTTGGCTGATTTGGTAGGGAATCGAGCAGTATCGTAAATCCATACAAAGGGGTTTAAACCTAGCGCTGCAACTTGGGCATTACCATTAAAAAATGCATGATTCCAGCGCAGGGGCACCAAAGACCATCTACCCAACAGAATTAGCAAGAATAAGGCGCCAATCACTACCACATGGACGCAATGGCTGTACCAGCGCCGATGGTGCTTTTTTTGTTGCAATAAGGGTAGTAAATAGTGGGCATGGAACCAATACCCTAACCACCAGACTAGGATCATCCCGATGCAGATCGGAATCACTGGATAAGATTGCCACATCATGGCAGTGGAGATGCTGATGTCACTGCTAAAACGCACAATAGAGGCATCTATGCGTTTGCTTAGGTATAGATAATGCCCAGCGTCAAACACATACATGGAGAGTATAACGATTAAAATAATGCCGAACCAATAACCTAAAAACCGACTCAGTAGGGTGAAGTTAACGGCGCTAAAACGGGGCAGAATTAGCCAAGGTAAAGTCATCAGGGCAGCCAACAAGGAGACCCTCAAATCAAAACGCAAACCCACCCAAAAGGCCTTTAATAAGTCACCTTCGAAGGTTATTGGTAACTCAGAAATAAAGCCCCAAAATAATATCCTAAACAGTCCTTGCAAACCCCATAGGGCCAAGGTGAGAAGCAGTAAATATTGCACTCTTCGGGGAATAAAATTCATAATCAGACTAACGGACCTTTAATGAGGGGGGGTGATGACTGAGTTGAGCGTAAGTTGATGACGAGGCCAGCAATGATTAAGGCCGCAGCGATCCATTTCCACCAAGGCATACTTTCGTCTAGAAAAGTGCTTGAGGCCGCCATACCAAATACTGGCACAAGCAACGCCCAAGGCGCTACCAATGCTGCGGCATAACGCTGCAATAATAAATTCCATAACCCATATCCAATCAGTGTGTTCCCCAGAGTTTGCCACAATACAATGGCCCAAGCGTGCCAAGGTGATGACACTAGTCGTTCACTTATCAATACAGGCCCTTCATAATAATATGACATAAGGACCAACGGTGGTACAGCAAATATTGAGGACCAAGCTAAAAAGGCAATAATATTAACTTTGCCACAACGTGTAACAACAATGTTGCCAGCAGCCCAGCTTAGGGCCGCCACTAAGATCACTACTAAGCCAATAAAGGTGGCGTCATTATTACCCTTAATGCCGATTAATAACACTCCAGCAAAAGCAATAATAAGAGCTATGATTTGCTGCCAACGTATAGTTTCTTTAAAGAATATAAGCGCCAGTAAAATGGTGAATACCGCCTGTAACTGAATGACTAAGGAGGCTAAGCCGGGCGATATATGGCTACCCATCACCCAAAATAATAAGCCAAACTGACCAAAACCAATAAAAAACCCATAAGCTATTAAATAACGCCATGGCGTTTTAGGGCGGGGTAATATGAGTACCAAAGGCAAGGCTGCGAAGGTAAAGCGAAGGCTGGCAAATAAAAATGGCGGTAAATCATTGAGTCCTAATTCAATAAAGACAAAATTTGTACCCCAGATTAGAGCGACAAAAACCGCCAATAACTGGTGTTTAAGGGGCATTGTAGCTTCCTACTAAAGTGGACTATTATGAGCGGCGCAGATTGGACGAACCTTTACCAAAACTTCTATGGCGTATGCTTGTATCCACAGGTAATTCAGTCTGCGCTTTAGTCTGTATGTCAGCTTCTGGTTGAGTTTTTGGTTGAGGCTCTGGTGTACGATAAAGCGCTTTGCGTTTGTTTGCTAAATCAGCTTTTCGTGCTTGTTCTTGCTCTTGTTTTAGAGCTTCTTGTTGACGTTTGTGATGCTTTATAGAGTCAGCCTTTGCTGTTATTTTAGCCTCAAGTTTAGCTATATTTTCACTGCTATTTACACGAGAAGCTTCAAGAGATTTGGCCATCTTAGCCAAGGCTTGTTGTGATTTGAGCTTAGGCTTTATGGCAGCTTTAGCTGCCCCTGCACTGGTGCTGTTTGCAAAGGCATCGGCACCAGTGCGACTCGCATAATCAGTTAATGCTGTTTCACACTGAGCCATAAGCTCCATCATTTCTATTTCAGTTTTTTTGCTCATAAGCGCCATCCCAACTTGTTAAAGCTTGAGTTCAAGCATCCCGTGAAGATGTGAACCAAGATAGTTTATCATGTAAATTCACCACTCGCCCAACCAGCAAAAGGGACGGTGACAGCACGCTTGCTGTCTTGATCATTGCGGGTAGGTCATCAAGGTTGGATATCATCACTCGCTGGTCTTGGGTCGTGCCTTTCTCAATGAGTGCGATGGGCATATTTTTATCCATGCCGTGCTTGATGAGGGCTTCACAAATTAAGGGTAGGCCTTTTAAACCCATATAAAAGACTAAAGTTTGCCCCTCAATAACTAATTCAGACCAAGGTAAATCTACGCTACCATCGCGTAATTGCCCCGTCACAAATCGCACAGACTGGGCAAAGTCCCTGTGGGTAAGGGGAATACCAGAATAAGCCGAACAGCCGTTGGCTGCAGTAATACCAGGCACGACCTGAAAAGGAACATATTGTTCGGCCAAGGTTTCGATCTCTTCACCACCACGGCCAAAAATGAAGGGGTCTCCACCTTTAAGGCGGGCTACTCGTTTGCCTTGTTTGGCATAATCAACTAACAATTGGTTGATGCCTGCTTGGGGCACACTATGGTTGGCGCGACGTTTTCCGACATAGACCCTTTCTACTTGCTCTGGCACAAGCGCCATCACACCCTCAGAGACGAGGGCGTCGTACAATACCACATCGGCTTTTTGTAACAGTCTAAAAGCCCGTAGTGTGAGCAGATCTGGGTCACCAGGACCTGCTCCAATAAGATATACTTCGCCACTACTTTTGACGGCACCAAGACCATTATCGAGTTCTTTTAAGTGTTTTTTTAATAAACTTTCAGCTTCTGTATGTTTGCCAGAAAATACCGCCTCTGCAACGGCTCCCTGTAACACTTGGTGCCAAAAAATAGAGCGTTCGCTAGTGTTGGGTAGGACTTGTTTCACGTGTGGACGATAAGCCCCCACTAACCGCGCTAGCTGGCCATAGGCTTTGGGTACAAATTGTTCCAATTGTTGGCGCAAAATACTGGATAAAACAGGGGATGCTCCACCGTTATTAATCGTAATTGTTAAGGGAGAGCGATCAATAATGGCACCAAATATAACATTACCCTCGTTGGGTTTATCAGACACGTTAACTAACAATCCCAGTGCCTTAGCGTCATTAGCAATTGTGCGGTTGGCTGTGCGGTCATCGGTGAGTGCTAAAATAAGACTATAACCTTGCATCACATTATTTGACGCATAGGCCCCAACTGTGACCTTGCCGCCAGCACTTTCTATGAGTTGTAACACGTCCTCAGCAATTTTAGTGGCCATTAAGTCACAGGCAACACCTGCATCAATTAATGATTTAGCCCGGCGTTTTGCCATATTCCCACCACCAATGAGCAAAGCGTTCAATTGTTGGGTGTTGTGAAACAGAGGAAAAAAAGTCATTCGGATTCCTGTTGTATCCAAGTTTGGCAGTGTGCAACTGCTTTTATGTGGCCTAAATCAATGTTGCCAAAGCGTAACAAACTCGTGCTCGAGTTGATATCAACTAGGCGCAATAATATACCGCTTTGAGCGGCACTATGGTGTAGTCTCTGGGCTAAATTTGAAGCCATAATAAAGCTCCTGAATAATTCATGTGTGCTGGCTAATTTAGCCCCTAGCTGAGTCATTGAGGGTTGCCAAAGTTGCAATTGCTGTAACCCTTCGTTGATCAGTTGAGCGCGCATACTAGTTTGCCAATCCGTATTATTTAAAGCAGCCGCAGCAACCCACTGTGCTGGCCCATTCACTGACCAAGGCCCTATTGCCCTTGCTAGCTGATTTAGTATGCTTTGAGAGGCAAAGGTAAACCCTAAACGAATACCGGCAAGGCCAAAGAACTTACCCACCGAACGCAATACTATGACGTTATCTGCAAGCTTTTCTGCCAGCACACTTGCCCTTGGTGTGATATCAATAAAAGCCTCATCAATGACTAAGAATCCACCTTTAATCCTTAACTGCTGGGCCCACAAATTCAATTGCTGACGGCTAAAAATTTCGCCTGTGGGGTTATTGGGATTGATAATAACCAAGTGACCGATTTTATTATCATGTAACGCATCTGCTATTTGTTGGGTAGCTAACTGACTATCTAATCCACTGTAGGTGCTAACTTCACCTTCTTGTGACCAGGCTTGGCGATGTTCCTGATAACCGATATCTGGCAACCATGTGGCCTTCTGATTGCCGAGTTGACGCAATATTACGGGCAGTAATTGAATGACAGTCTGGCTACCACTGCAGGCTAAACAAGCATGCTGCCCATAATAAGAGTGTGCAGCTTTGATCAACGAGGGGGCTGGGTATGGCAACTGTTGCCAAACCTCTTGTCCCATGGCTGGGGCTGGGTAACTGTACTGGTTAATGCCAGTCGATAGATCTAACCAATCCTCAGGTGCTCGGCCGTAAATCGCACTGGCTGAGTGTAGATCGCCACCATGAAATAAAGTGTTCATTAGAAATTGCCTATGGCAGTGAATAAGCAGATCACAATTAACCAAAGGGCCAAACTGTGGTTAACAAGTGCACAGGCATCATCAATACTTTTGGCCATAGGTGGACTGCCCGCGCCAAGCACAGGGCGTTGCTGAATCTCACCACGATATTGGGCGTTGCCTCCTATTTCTACACCGATGGCTCCAGCCCCTGCTGCCATCACTGGCCCAGCATTAGGGCTTTTCCAAGTACCCGACTGTTGACGCCAGCTTTGCCATGCGCTGCTGGTTTGGCCATTAACACTGCCACAAAGGGTATAAGCCAGAGCAGTAAGGCGCGCAGGTATATAGTTAAGCAAGTCATCAAACCGGGCTGCGGCCCAACCAAAATATAAAAACTGTGGGTTTTTGTAGCCCCACATCGCATCTAAAGTATTACTGAGTCGATAAACTACTACCCCTGGGATACCCGCAATAATAAACCAGAAGAGCGCCGAAAATAGCGCATCAGCCCCATTTTCAAGGACAGATTCGGTGGCTGCTTTAGCAATCTCGTGCTCGTTTAAGTCTTGAGTATCACGGCTAACAATGAGGCTAACAGCGGCACGAGCAGCGCTAAGATCACCTTGTGTTAGGGGTGTTGATATGGCCTTGGCATGGGCCATTAAACTGTGCCATCCAATCGCCAAATACAATACTATACCAGCAAAAAGTATGCCTAAGGTGGCATGTTGGGCCAAGGTTTGTTGTAGGCTGTAAGCGGCAAAACCAAGTGGTCCAACAGCCAGCACTAGGGCTAGTAAGCCTTTCAACTTTAACAAATTGTTGCGCCTTGGGGCTGCTTTCATTGAGGTCTGGTCAGCCTCGGCACTGGCTCTTAAGGAAAACAAGTTAACTGGACCATTGAGCCATTGCTCTAGGCCATCAGCCAAAGCCCCAAAGCCCACCAACGGATGCAGTCGTTTAGGTTCACCTAACCAATAGTCTAAGCTCAAGGCAATCACTATGGCGACGACCAAGTCCATATTAGACGCCACCCTGCATGATGTTAAAAATCCTTTCTACAGGCAGTTCTAGTTCAACTTCATCGGCTAAACGCTCAATTTGTGCCGCCCTTAAGGCTGGATAGTCAAACGCTTGGGTTTGCGTTAGCCCAGCCCAGTCTAACAATTGTTGCAGCAGTTTAGGCTCATCAAATAAACCATGTACATAACTACCCATGACTGTATTTTCGAGATTGCGGGCACCATCTGGGCCCGTATTGAGTTGCATTAACGGTTGCGCTAAATCACGGCCAGTGGTTTGCCCTACATGGATCTCATAACCTGTGACTGGAATATCTCCTGCATCAGTTAGCCAGTGGCCTTGCACGTTGCGTAATTGTTTTTCGCCCTGTAGCAAGGTTTCAATGGCTAAATGACCCAAACCCTCACTGGTTCCAGCACTGGATTCTGTGCCATCTGGGTCATGGACAGCTTGGCCTAACATTTGATAACCACCGCAAATACCGATTACTTTGCCACCTAAGCGCAAGTGACGTTGGATGGCATTAGCCCAGCCAGATGCTTTAAGCCACGCCAAG
>DDCR01000073.1 GCA_002335115.1 Oceanospirillaceae bacterium UBA2001 | reverse complement strand
GTGGGAGAAAGTGGCGCCGGCAAGTCTTTGTTGGCTACCAGTATCATCCAGTTATTTGATTCCAGCGCACGAATAAGTCAAGGTGAAGTGGAATTTGAAGGCCAACCATTAACCCAGTTAAAACCCAAACAACTGCGCCAAGTTCGTGGCCGCAGAATAGGTATGGTATTTCAAGACCCTATGACAAACCTCAACCCCACTCTTACCCTCGAACAGCAGTTATTAGAGTGTATATTAAGCCATAGACGTATTAGCAGAGCAGAAGCCCGCCTCGTTGCTTTGCATAAATTGCGCCAGGTTCATATCCCAGCACCAGAAGCACGTCTGCAGCAATACCCGCACCAGCTTTCCGCTGGTCAGAGACAAAGGGCAACTATCGCTATGGCCTTGGCTTTAGAACCGGCATTAATCATTGCTGATGAGCCAACTAGTGCATTAGATGTGACCATGCAAGCAGAGGTAATGAGCCTGCTCACTCACTTATGCCATAGCAATGGGGTGGCCCTTCTATTGATTACCCACGATTTAAGTCTTGTAGCTCATGCTAGTGACCGATGTTTAATCATGTACGCAGGTCAAATTGTCGAACAAGGGCCTACCCACTCACTCATTAATGATGCCCAACACCCATACACTCAGGGTCTTATTAAAGCTTTGCCGCAAATGAGCGCTCCGGGTCAACCCTTATTTCAAATACCCGGTCAAATGCCAACTGTAGATGAGCTAGGTCATTACTGTGCTTTTGCCAAGCGTTGCGAATTCGCACATGACTTGTGTTGGAAAAAAGCACCCGCTATGCCTTTAGTGAATGACCACCGTGCCAGTTGCCATTTATTAGTCGCTCCAAAAACACACATTGGAGCCAAACTATGACCAATACTCCAGTGTTGCTTGAGATTAGTAATTTACATAAAAGTTATCATGCACCAAATAAAGATCACAATTGGTTGCCCAATTTTTTTTCGACCTCTCACTCCAACCGCATTAAAGCCATCAACGGGTTGAATCTTTCTATTGCTGTGGGAGAGACCTTGTGCGTTGTGGGTGAAAGCGGTTGTGGAAAGTCCACCCTTGCTAGTTTAGTCATGGGTTTAGAACAGCCTGATCAGGGTTACATTAGCTATCAAGGAAATATTATTAATGGCCTTAATCACACCCACCGTCAGGAATACCACAAACGTATGCAAATGGTGTTTCAAGACCCTTACACGGCTCTTAATCCCAGATTAACTGTGTTGCATGTCTTAGTCGAACCATTGCTCTACCACCAGCCCCAAATGAAACGTCAAGACGCCATTGATCAAGCTATGGCACAGTTACTTGCGGTTGGCATTGATGAGTCATTAGCCCAACGTTTTCCCCATCAATTATCAGGCGGCCAACGCCAGCGCATTAATATTGCCAGAGCCCTCATGGTTTGCCCGGAATTCATTGTGGCCGATGAACCTTTGTCCGCATTAGACGTTTCTATTCAGGCACAAATACTTAATTTATTAGCCCAGCTTCAGCATCAACAGCAGCTGACCTATTTAATTTTTAGTCATAACTTAGCCGTCGTAGAACACATGGCTGATCGTGTGGCCGTAATGTATGAAGGGCAGATATGCGAAATTGCAAGCCGCCAAAAAATTTTCAACCAACCTCTTCATCCCTATACTCAGGCCCTCTTAGCTGCATCACCCCAAATTTATAAAAATCCAAGCAACTACCAAAAACTTGTCGGTGACGTTCCTAATCGCATTCCAACCCAGCAAGGCTGCAGTCTTCAAGATCGATGCCCAAAGGCTTTTGAGACCTGTCGCCACCAAAACCCTAAAGCTAAGGAAATAGAACCCAACCATTGGCTCGCTTGTCACCTTATCACTACTACGCGAATGAACTCAGAATAAGGAAACCATCATGACCCTGCATATTAACAGTCAGTTTGACAGTGGCAACATTGAAGTCATCAACCATCAGAGTAATCCGATTGAGTTGGTCATTCGCCCTGACCATCAGTCAGACTTTTACCAATGGTTCCACTTTAGCGTAGCTGGAGGCAAGGACAAAACGAAATTAAAGTTAAGTATTATCAATGCAGCAGGTGCAGCTTTTCCTGCAGGTTGGCAGCATTATCAAGTGGTAGCGTCCTATGACAGAGAAGATTGGTTTAGAGTCACCACACATTATGAAAATGGCTGCCTTAAATTTGACCACGCATCTGACCACGACTTGGTTTGGTATAGTTACTTTACCCCCTATTCATGGGAACGGCATCAGGACTTGATCGGTTGGGCCCAGACCAGTGGCATTTGTGCTCTATCAAGTCTGGGAAATAGCTTAGATGGTAGGCCAATAAGTCTGCTAACTATTGGTAAAGATTCGCCACACAAACGAAAAATATGGCTTACTGCGCGGCAACATCCGGGGGAAACCATGGCTGAATTTGCTATAGAAGGCTTATTGCAAAAACTATTAGACCCCAGTGATGCGTGCGCCCGCAAGCTGCTCGAAGGAGCCGTTTTTTATATTATTCCCAACATGAATCCTGACGGCAGTGTGCGCGGCCACCTGCGCACGAACGCCGCAGGTGTTAATCTGAACCGAGAGTGGCAAGATGCTACTATGGAACGGAGCCCAGAAGTTTTTTTGACACAACAGAAGATGCACAGCACTGGGGTTGACCTGTTCATAGACTGTCATGGCGACGAAGCCATTCCTTATGTATTTTTGGTTGACAACCAAGGTATACCAGCTTACGGGCCCAGGCTTGCTAAACTAGAAGCAGGCTTTAAACAACAACTACTCATTAGCAATCCAGATTATCAAATAGAATACGGCTACGAGATAGACTTACCGGGGCAAGCTAACCTGTCTATGGCGAGTTCATCTGTTGGTCAAACTTATGACTGTTTATCAGTCACTTTGGAGATGCCCTTTATTGATAACTTTAACCTACCCGATGCAACCCATGGTTGGTCAGCACAACGCAGCCAAGACATGGGGGCTGCTTTGTTACCTGCCATGTTAGCGGTGCTAACTGAGTTAAGGTAATCGCATGGAACTTCGCTGGCTTGATGACTTCTGCGCCCTTGCTAAAACACGGCATTTTTCCCGTGCCGCCGAGGAGCGCCATGTCAGTCAGCCAACCTTCAGTCGACGCATCAAACTACTAGAAGAAGAGATGGGAGTCACCCTAATAGATCGGAACAGCCTTCCCATGCAGCTCACTCCTGCTGGGGAAGTGTTTTTAATTTCTTGTGCGGATATTTCTGCACGTTTAAGGCAAACCAAAAACCAATGTAAGGCTGCGGATCAACAACAACGAGAGAAAATAAGCTTAGCAACCAGTCAATCACTGCTGCTGTGTTTCTTGCCTCAGTGGCGTCAAGGTTTGTCTCAACGAGCAGGTCCAGATAAAGATTTAGAGCAAGGGCTAGATATTAACCTCGCATCTGGCAATTGGTTAGGCGTTGAATATTGCCATGCATTATTGCGAGGGCAGTGTGATTTGCTCATGAGCTATTGGCACCCGGCAATGCAATTAGATAGTGAGTTTGATGGTGATGAAATAGAATTTATTGGTTTAGGCCAAGATCACTTAATTCCAGTGAGTGCTAAAAATGCCTTGAGCACAGCCCTGTATAGTCTTGAAGGGCAAAATTCAAACTATTCTGGCTCTATCCCCTATATCGCCTATCAGTCTCAAACCTTTCTCTCTCAAGTTATTGAAGCTCAAGTAAGACCCTTATTTCCAAGTCAATTGGTAACAGTCAATGAAAATAGTCAAGCGGTAAGCAGTAAAGCCCTTATTGAGCAGGGTTTTGGTTTAGGATGGTTACCTAAAGGTTTAATCGAGGCAGATCTAGAGCAAGGCAAGTTGTGTATTGCAGGCGGAATTGAGTGGCATATCGGTTTAGAGATCCGACTATATCGGCGTCGAAACAATCCAAGCTTTAAATTGAAAGCGTTATGGGAGTTATTAAGCAGGTTGCCTGAAGTTTGAATACACTTAACTGACCCATTACTTATACACGCTCATCAACCCTAGCAACAATGGCTCATATTATGGTGAGGGCAACGCATATGTACCCATCACATGAGCGACTGGGTTTTCACCTCCACGAGAATATAATATCACCTCGCCTACTATCAGTGAACGCCCCACTTTAATCAATTTGCAGTACCCCACGATGTCCTTATCTGCCGATGGTTTGGTCAAGAAATTAATTGATAAGTTCGAGGTGACGGCTGAGGCGACTAAACCCACCTCCCCTAACACCGCCACATATAAAGCCACATCTGCAACCGTCATGAGCAGAGGTCCAGAAACAGTTCCACCCGGACGTAATTCCTTGAACCCTATCGCATGACTTACAATAGAAGTACGCTCTCCAATGGCCTCAAGTACACACTTAGACTGAGGAAATTCATTGGTTAAAAATTCAGTAATCATTTGCTTGTCTGCCACAACAATACCTTTGAATTCGAAAAGCCAC
>DDCR01000045.1 GCA_002335115.1 Oceanospirillaceae bacterium UBA2001 | reverse complement strand
CAATTGAACCGAACAGCTTACCTTCTTCACCAGCATTGGCAGCGATAGTGACTGTTAACTCACCCATGGCATCTGCACGGGTTTGCGCAGCAGATAACTTTTCAGCAGCAACTGCTTCTAGTTCTGAACGACGAGCTTCAAAAGCCTCTACATTGGCTTTATTGGCAGGTACAGCTTTGCCAGTAGGAATGAGGAAGTTTCGGCCATATCCAGCTTTAACTGAAACAGTATCGCCCAGTGCACCTAACTTACCAATTTTTTCCAGAAGAATTACATTCATGTTTAATTCCTTAATTTGCTCAACATGTATACACGAAGAGTCTAATTCTATTTTTTAACCCTAACTGGCAAACGTTGCCGCAACTTGAACACACTGTCCAAGGTGGCTAATAATGCCAATATAGTAAAGACCACCGCGCTTGAAAGTAGCAATGCTAAATAGATTGCGAACAGCCAAGCCTGGCCTAATTTTAATTGTTCAACCAGCCCATGCACTAAGGCTAAACCTGCAAATAATAATGGGATCGATAAAACGAATAGCCACTGTGTCATATCGGTTACATTACTGAAGCCAAAGACAGCCAAAGCGAGTGTTCCCGTAAGCCAAAGGGGCAAACGTAACTGGTGAAATTCAGTTTGAAAACCACCTGGGTTAAACAAAGCCGCCTGCCACCAGCGTGCCAACACAACACAGGCTAACAATATAGCCATATGCACTGCACCTAACACACCTTCCATAAGGGTTTGCAGCAACTTCTTATCCACATTTTCAGGCAACTTTTGTTGCGCTTCCAGTTGGATTCCAGCTTCAGCAAATGCCACCATTACATCTTGCAAGTAACTTGCCAAAATAGGCATAGATACGATTGCTGCGACTAAGCTAGCTACCAACACATAGGCCCAAGAGGCACTATAGCGAAGGACGCTGGCCAAACCTGCTGCCCCAATTAAGGTTAAAGCAGGTGTCGGATCACCATTACTCCACCAAGCGATGGCAGGTAGTAGGCTCCACATAAAAACCTGAGCACCGTCTCGATAACCTTTTCTTAAGATCACCAGAGCCACAAGTGCTGCGCTTATCCAAAACAACACTGGAATAATGGCAAACAAAACAGCAACTATCGTTGCTTGTTTGGTACCACGCATGGCGTATTGAGCGAGTTTGCGCATCGGTTAATACAGCTTACTGATGCGCGTCAGTATAAGGTAGCAAAGCCACATAACGAGCGCGCTTAATAGCAGTAGAAAGCTGACGCTGATAGCGTGCTTTAGTACCCGTGATACGGCTAGGTACAATTTTGCCAGTTTCAGATACATAGCCTTTTAGGACTTCGATATCTTTATAATCAATTTGAGTTACACCTTCAGCGGTGAAACGACAGTACTTACGACGACGGAAAAAACGTGCCATGGTCAATATCTCCAGTTAATTATTCAGCTGCTGCTTCGGCCACTGATGTTTCTTCAGCTTGGGCTTCTACTTGCGGAGCTTCAGTTTGCGGAGCGTCTGCTTCAGGAGCGTCTGCTAGAGGAGCATCTGCTTCAGTGGCATCGGCACGAGGCGCGCGTTCTTGACGACGACGATCTTCACGACTTTCAGCAGCCTTAACAGGAGAATCACCTGTTTCTGGCGCTTTCATGCGCACAACCATGTTGCGGATGACCGCATCGTTGTAACGGAAGTTACTGTCTAACTCGTCTAATGCAACGTTTGAACATTCAATGTTCATTAGCACATAGTGAGCTTTGTGAATTTTGTTAATTGGATATGCCAAGTGACGGCGGCCCCAATCTTCTAAACGATGAATGACGCCACCATCAGCTTCGATAGTTGCAGTGTAACGCTCAATCATAGAGGGTACTTGTTCGCTTTGGTCAGGATGGACCAAAAAGATAATTTCATAATGACGCATTGCTGCTCCTTATGGGTTAAATAGCCTTAAGCGTTTAGTAGGCCATTATTGGCTTACCACCTTAAAGCAAGGAGGAAAATCACACCTAAAAATGTGATGGCGCATTATACGTAAAGTTTTCCTAAGTCACAAGTTTAGGCCCTTTTAGCCGTTAGATTAGGTATGACATGAGATATAACTAAAGGGTTCCCAATTCACTTACGCTGCAGCAAGAATGTAAAGACCAATACTTTACTCATTACTACTCACATTTTCGAGACTAAGAGGTGCGCTGACTGCTATATTACGTCTGCAGTGTGTGCAGTAAACACCACCCTATAAATGCCCTAAGTCGGCTTAGTTCGTGCCTCCAAAATAGGTTAGGCATTAACGGTTGCTAAACACAAAACATGCGCATCCTGGCAAGAAAATTAATACTAAAATGAGACAACACCATGTGGAATATCTACTTATCTGGCGAAATACATACCGACTGGCGCGAGCAAATTATTAGTCGTTGTGAAGCCCTCAAACTACCTGTGAATTTCTCATCTGCCATTACTGATCATGCAGCCAGTGATGCCGCTGGCGACCACTTAGCAGATACAGCGACTAGCTTTTGGCGTGACAATCAATCGGCTAAAGTGAATGCGATCCGCACAAAGAATCTCATTGCCCAAGCTGATATCGCTATCATTCGATTTGGTGATCAGTATAAGCAATGGAATGCCGCTTTTGATGCTGGCTATTGTGCGGCCTTGGGTATCCCCTTTATCACCTTGCATAGCGAAGATATAGTGCATCCGTTGAAAGAGGTGAATGCTGCAGCAATGGCTTGGGCGGCAGACGTTGATCAAGTCATCACCACCCTGACCCATGTGACTCAGCAGTAATCAGTGACGGCGCTAGATAGCTGAAGTGCCGCCCCTAGGGTGAGTAACTGAATGGGGATGAGGTAAAGCTACACTCATCATGGTTCATGTCTCATGCATGCCTATCGTATTTTGGCTATCGCTAACACCACTGAGAATTCTATAAGGAAGCATTAATGAGCCAACACTCTGGCCAATTAGGTACGAAGCCCATCCTTGGGTTATTTTTTGGTATGGCTGCACCTATCGCTGTGGGCATGATGGTACATGGTCTTTACAATGTCGTTGATGCCATTTTCGTAACCCGTGTTATGGGTGTTAATGCCATGGGTGGCATTTCCATTGTATTTCCAATTCAAATGTTTATTTTTGCTTTGGCCACCTTAGTGGGTAGCGGCATGGCGTCTATCGTTGCTCGGCAACTCGGTGCAAAGCAGGAGAATGCGGCCAACACCACTATTGATATGGCTTTTCGTTTTGGCCTAGTCATGGCCCTTGCCCTGACTTTGGGCATTTACTTTAATATTGATGCGCTACTTGAAGTTTTAGGTGTTTCGAATGCATTGTGGCCCTATGCGTCGGCTTATCTAGTGCCTTTGGTCTTGTTTAGTTTTCCCATCGTGCTTATTAGCAGCGTCCCCAGCGACCTTCTCAGAGCTGAAGGTAAAGCCGTGTTAATGATGGCGAGCATGGTCTCCTCTGCACTTTTGAATATTGTTTTAGATGCCCTGTTTATCTTCGTGCTCGGCATGGGTGTGGAGGGTGTTGCTTATGCCACTGTATTGTCTCAAATTTTTGCTATTGGGCTTATGTTGTACTTTATTTTGGGGGGCAAAACACAGTTAAAGTTACGCCCGTTTGCTTACGCCATGGATTGGATAATTGTTAAAGATATTTGTTTATTGGGTGTGCCTATTTTGATTTCCCATGCTGGGGTATCGGTTTTTATAGGCTTAACCAACTACTCCGTCACCCAATTTACTACAGTTGATAGCGACTTGTATGTGAGTGCTTATGGTCTTATTGGCCGTTTAATGATCTTTTTTATCTTGCCAGCCATTGCCATGACCATTGCCTTTCAAACCATTGCAGGTTACAACTATGGCGCTCAACAGTATGATCGAGTACTTGCCATGGTTAAACTTGGTATCTTTTCCAGCCTCAGCTATGGCCTCTGTGTGAGTGCCATAATGCTCTTAGTGCCTGAACTCATTATTGGAATTTTTACCCAAAACTCAGCCCTTTTAACCACTACTGCCAGCATTGCCTTTTGGTCTTTTTTATTGTTTCCTCTATCCAACGCACACAGTCTCATTAGCTCTTTATTTCAAGCCCTCGGTAAGGCTCGTCAGGCGATTTTTCTATCGTCATTAAGAATTTATATAGTGCTGATTCCTGCGTTGCTGATTTTACCCAAAGTGTATGGCATTGATGGTATTTGGTACTCATTTCCAGTGGCCGACGTCACGGCTTTTATTGTGGTGATTTATTTTGCATTGCGAGAGCGAGGCAACCTTATACGTCTCAATTTAAAGCCCCAACCAAGCCAACCCATCCCGTGAGGTTAGGGCTCAAAAAATAGATATATGTGATGTTGATATTGACGATTTAATGGATAAGGAAAAATTAAGATGATTTTGATATTATGGATTTTAGGCATTGTCATAGTCGCTTTGCTGGTGCGCTTACTGCTAGTAAAAGCCCCCACTCATGGCAAACCTTTTTTATTGCGCGCTGGGGTAGTAGCGATCTTGTTACTTGCTATTGGTCTAGGGCTGAGTGGTTTATGGCCAGTGGCTATGAGCCTGCTAGGGGGATTGGTTGTTTATGGTCGACCATTGATGCGCGCTTTTGGCATCTGGCAAATGATTAAACGCTTTCGTCCTAAAATTAAAGACAGCAGTGACGGTGGCCGCAGTGGCCGCAGCAGCAGTAATGCCTCAATGATGGACAAACCTCAAGCTCGACAAATTTTAGAGGTGGGTGATAATGCAAGTCATGAAGAGATTATATCAGCACACAAACGATTGATGGCCAAAAACCACCCTGATAAAGGCGGCAGCACCTACATTGCTAGTCAG
>DDCR01000181.1 GCA_002335115.1 Oceanospirillaceae bacterium UBA2001 | reverse complement strand
GAGAGCGGTAGCCTTTTTTAATATTTCGTTATGCTCCTCAATTTTACGGATGTGCTTCTCTAATTCCTTGATTCTTTGATGCTCTGGCGTCATTGCTCTGGCCTTCGGTGTTTGCCCATTACGCTCCTGACGTAACTGCCTGACCCACTTATCCATGGTTGAGTGACCAACTCCGACAGCGGTGGCTGCTTCACGGATACTGTAGTTCTGATCAACCACCAATTGCGCTGATTCAAGACGAAATTCTGGGCTGAAAGTACGGCGTGTTTTGCTTCTCATAGTTTTACTCACTTAATCTCCAAGGTGATAATATCACCTATAATTAAGTGGCCAAATTTACTATGCCACTACAAACACCGGCTAATCCATACTCCTTCAAGGAACGCATTTTTTCTTCTGGAAACCAGTCTTCAATATCCATTCTTTCAGCCAATGGATATAATTCTTCACGGCTAATTTTGAAGACAGCGTCGTATATTTGCTGAATATCTTCGTTAAATCCGTATTTTTCAACTTGTAGCATTGGCTGCACTCCCTAGGATTTTATTTAGCTTGATGGTTTGCACATAGATGTTACGACTCTAACGCATTCCGCCAAGGCTCAGGAATTTCCATCGCCTTGCCTGTTTCCATACTGACACACACATAGGCTAATCGACCTTTAAACATTTCCAAGCCATCATCATTGACACCCATCACATCAATCGAAAATGACTTAGTTCCAATCTCTCCAACCCATGCATGCACATTTACCTCATCGTCCCAAGTCATGGGTCGGGTGAATTCCGAAGTCAACGCCCTGCAAGGTAGAGAAACATTTATTTCAAAAGCATAACGGACATGTGGGCGACCAAACGCTCGATCCATAAATTCGCCAACAGATTCTACTATGTAGTGCGAGAGCCTAGGCGCATACATAAATTTGGAGGCATCACAATCTCCAAATAATACCTTACGGCGAGTTAAAAACGTTTCGATAGTCAGTTCACTCATCATTCGGCCTCTCTATTCTAAAAACACATCATGCCTTTCCTTATGCTTTCACTCTCGTCATTTGAGCCAAAACATACTGCAAAAACTGCACCACTATCTGCTCAATCGACTTGAGTTGATGTCACAGGTGTTGTTGGCAAGTTATCATCAAAACCAGTGGGGGAGCACATACCGTTGCCTAGCGCCTTCTCAACTTATCTGTTATAAAAAACTACAAAGTATTCTTATACACCACACCATCTTTCATAATTACTCGTAGCGTTTCAATCGGCTCTGGAGGTGGCGCACTGAACCACTCTGACTGAGCACCTAATACTGAAATATCTTCCAGCGGATTACCGTCAACTAACAACAAATCGGCCAATGCTCCTTCTTCAACGACACCCTGCTTGCCCTCGTACGGATTACGCAACCCGGTTAACGCCAACAACTCGCCCGCCACTGAAGTAGCCTGCTTCAAAGTTTCAAAATTCCCAAACACTTCCGCACGGTAAAACAATTCATAACGACGAGAATTTTGACCGATAACCATATCGCCCACATCATCTGTGCCAAACACTACTTTCACCTTGTGCTTCATCAACCATTTGACAAAATTAGGTGCGTTTTTCTGCATTTCCCTAATAGCACCGTGCTTGCTTTTAGTAACGTATGGGTTTTTGAAAAGTTCAGGCGACATTCCCCACATTTGTGGCATCACGTAAACACCTCTTTTAGCCACGAGCTTTACAGTTTCTTCATCCATAAAAAAGCCGTGCTCCAAACCCTTCACTCCAGCATTCACTGCTCGCTGTATCGCTTTCGACGTAAATATATGCGCAGTAACATAGGTTCCCCAATCTTCGGCTGCCTGAACTGCTGCACGAATTTCGTCCTCGGTGAACTGTGTAGTATCAATAGGGTCATATTTAGAGGCCCCACCCCCCCCTGCCATAATTTTAATCTGAGTAGCGCCTTGCATCAGGCTTTGGCGAACAGCTGCCAACACTCTTGCTCGGCCATCAACCACATGGGTGACACCCATTCTTGCTAGATTAGTTACATCAACACCACTTAAGGTGGGATTTGGATCACCATAATGACGCAAATCACCGTGGCCTGAAGTTTGCGATATAAAGGCTTCTGAAGAATAAACTCGAGGCCCTGGCACCAACCCGGCTTCTATTGCTCTGTGAATTGGAGCAGCATGACCACCCATGTCTCTAATGGCAGTAAAACCGTCCATCAGATAGTTATTTGCCTTCAGGGTCATGCGAATACCGGCATCAGCTAGGTCCATGGATGATTCCATTTCAGTGGGGCTGGCATTAACCGCAATATGGCTGTGAGCATCAATTAAACCTGGCATCAGAGTTCTTCCACTGCCGTCCACCACCACAGCCCCTTCACCAACACTGACAGGAACATCACTGATTTTGGTGATTTTATTGCCGCTAACCAGTACATGCTGACCCGTATGCAAACGATTATTTTTGCCGTCGAAGATATTGACGTCGGTAAACAACACTTCAGTATTGACAGCCTGCGGCTCTGCCGCAGCGGTGCCCATCATCGATAAACTACTAATCAGCCATAAAATGGCCATTGATACAACGATTTTCATAATTTTGCCTTTTTTTAAATTGATATTTAATAATTCGGGACCTTCATACGTTCAACTTTCTGATTTTACTAACCGCAAGTTTCCCCGCCCTTTCACCTGATGGTCTCGTCGATCAATCGCAGCCAGTTGCCACCCATAACTTTAGCAATATCTCCATCACTATAACCTCGCGCAACCAAACCACGTGTCAGGTTCGGATAGCCCGAGTTATTTTCCATACCCTTATGCCCGTCTGACCATGGCCAAACGTCCAAAGAAACGCCAACCATCTCTCTCTCCGCGTCGCTCCAATCTGGGCCATCTAAAATTTGATC
Organism: Oceanospirillaceae bacterium UBA2001; assembly: GCA_002335115.1. Lineage (GTDB taxonomy): Bacteria > Pseudomonadota > Gammaproteobacteria > Pseudomonadales > Balneatricaceae > Njordibacter. Next base: position 13,523 of record DDCR01000181.1, on the reverse strand, counting down.
AAGTGAAGCAGGCAGAACAAAGTCTGTGCCAAAACCCACGTGATCAACACCTATTAAATTGATCGCATATTCAATGCTATCCAGATAGTCGTGCACAGTGCATTTATCTTTTCCGTTCAGCGCTCCAGGAGTACTGAGGATGCCAAACACACCGCCATTATCAGCAAGTTTAATGAGAGCCTCATCGGTATGTGATCTAGGTTGATCGACCATCGACCGAACGCCTGCATGTGTGCAAGCGATTGGTTTTTCTGACACATCAATGGCAGCCAGCAGTGTCGCCGTGGAGCTATGACCTGTATCGACTAACATGCCTAATTGATTGAGTTCACCAACCACCTCCTCACCAAATCGGCTTAGTGGGTATTGTGCGGCGCCATTTTCCATACACCCTGAACCAACAAAATTCACACGGTTATAAGTCAGCTGAACAATTCTGAGCCCTTTGTGATAGGCCTTCGATAGTCGGCCAATATCCTTACCTAAAAACTCTGTGTTTTGTACACCTGGCATCAATCCTATACGACCGTTTTTTTTGGCAGCTCTAATATCATCGCCATTTAGGCAGATCATCAAATCATCTGAATGTGACTGTACTACGTCTAGCAAGGCCCGCAAGTCATTGACCAACGAATCCCAAGACCACCACTGATTAAGTCCAAATGTGTCACCTTTCAACATGCCATGCATGTCGGTAATTCCGAGAGAAAGATTACCAGCCGTCGCGCCGCCTCGCTTGCACAAATCGACCATCCCATCGTACCAAGAGCATTCCATTAATGAATCAAAAACAATAATGTCTTTATGCAATTGTTGAGCGCGAACTTCCTGAGCGGCGTTAAGTCCGAAATTGACCACGCTGGCCGGTTTCAACATATAAGGATGTTCAGGCATAACTCCTCCAAAAATTATAATGGGATCGACCTTAACACTAGTTATTTTCTAGCCTCTATTCAATTGAGGCGATCTTGGTGTCTTTCTCTCCTTAATTTCTTTGCCTATTGTTATTTTTTTCTGAGAACTAACTTGTCTAGTACGCTTAAGGAACCTATATACCTTTACAGTTTGTCGCACACACCAGAAAAATATTTTAGTTAGCCGATTTTCCTTACACAGGCTCTAACAAATTGATGGCGGTGTAGTATATAGTTATTCTATTGCTCAACTCTGACTTGACCGTTTTTTTGTGAATGAAAACTAGCAGCATGTGTTCCTTACCAAACATCAGAAAAGAAGAAATAGATGTTTAGGCTTATAATATTAGGTTTTGCACGTATATTTTTTGCGGCATTGTTTCTGGTTTCCGGGTGTAGTAGTTTTGTATCGACTGCAACACAAGCTGAACAATACAGAGCTCCAACTACAGATAACAGTTTAGTTCGCTTTGCTATAATCGCCGACCTTACTGGAGGTGAACGAGCCGGAGTGTTTAAGGTTGGTGCAAAGGCCATTAATGCAATGAAGCCTGATTTCATTATGAGCATTGGCGATTTGATCGAAGGAGGTACTGAAGATATCGATCAAATGAACAAGGAATGGTCAACCTTCAATGAAAATTTAAACAAAGGCGATTTGGATTTTTACCCTGTTGTTGGAAATCATGATATTTCCAACACCGCTATGCGTCGTTGGTATGAAAAGAAGGTCGCACCTCGTTTCTATCATTTTGTGTACAAAGATGCCTTATTTTTGGTACTGGATAGTGAGGATTTTACCGATCAATTTTTCCCTGAATTGCAAATTAAACGTAACGCAGCAATTGAAGTCTATAAAACCAATCCCGCTGAGTTCCCTAATACTGAATATGCGAAAATGCCACAGCGTAAATACGGCGAGATTAGTGATGCTCAGACCAAATATATATTAGGCACGATAGCGGCGAATAAAGATGCGCGTTGGACTTTTCTGTTTATGCATAAGCCAGTCTGGAAGAATGAAAACGAAACTAATTTCAAAAAAATTGAAAAAGCTTTAAAGAGCAAGAACTACACCGTGTTTAATGGTCATGTGCATGGTTATGAATATACAATGCGCCTTGGCCAAGACTATATTCAATTGGCAACCACTGGTGGAGAGATGATAAAAAGTTCGGCCAAAAATATGGATCACATCATGTGGGTAAGTTTGCAAGACAAACCGAGCTATTTGAATATCAAACTCAACGGCATGCTGGATAAAACAGGCCACGCACCTGCCAATGGTGATGCTTTGTGTTTGCAAGATGATAGTTGTGAAGGAGGCGATAAGTAAATGAACATCAAGAATGGTTTGATCTATTTACTTAGCCTGGTGGTAGTTGCAGTAGCCAGCTCCTTAATCACTCAAAAACTAAACGTCAACGGTGGGTTGTCGGACCAATCTGTTTATTTAATCGGTTCAGCAACGGTCACCGATGCTAAGAGACTGCCTGAATACCAGAAGGTTAGCGGACCGCTCGCGGCTTTGTCTGGCGGATACGTTCCTTTGGCTTTCTCCAAACCAAATATGATTGAGGGGAAATTACCCGCCCCAGGCGGATTTTTCATTGAGCGATACGACTCGTTAGAAGGCTTAAATCGCTTTATTAATTCACCAGAGTTTCAAGAAGCGAAAATAATGCGCGATGAAGTTGCTGACGTGCACTTTATGATGTGGCTGCCTGCAATACCAAAAGGATCTCTGCCACATTAAATGTAGTAACTTATGCCTAGCATGACAACGTTATGAGCTTAATTGAGACCTAATCGGGCGGCCAGCTATTTGCCACGGCTGTCTTCTCGACTTTACTACATGGACTAGGTGCCCTACGGGGTATGTAGCTTATTACGCTTACACGACGTAAACGGTAGAGCCGAGTATGAACAGAGACCGAGAGGAATGCAGGAGCAATTCTCGGAAGCGCAGTGCATGGAGAGACATCATCTTACTTTGGAGATTTCTCCACTCGTTTCACCCAGTCAATAACGTAATGTGTTCATCTGGCTTTGCGAACGGCTCTGGCAGCAAGGGCTACTACCGGTCAGTCAAAAAACGCAGTGCTTACTTCTTAAATGTGGTTTTGCCCTTTAAAGATGGTTTCCAAAATGGCGCTGTCTTTGATCGCTGATGGGTCTACCATTAAAGACATCGCTGTTGTCGAGACAATCTCTCGCGGAAAGACTGTATTTAAAAAGTAAAACCGCTGGTAACTGGCCCTTCCGCCAGTTTTAAACCCTTAGATCAAATCTCGAATGATGGCGGCTATATTTTCACAGGCCTCAATTTATTCCTCAAACAAACGCTCGAACACCTGACGCACGGCAAGCGTCTATTGCAGCCCTTGGATGATTATGCTGGATTTTCCAAATCATTTTCGCTTGTCGCAATATTTCGCGTCTTTAGACTATTGGTAGCAGGACTGGACAGTCGAACTCTTAGTTTAAAAAAAAGCGATTCACGTTTACCGTAAACCGCTTAAACAGAGGGGATTCAAACTTTTTTAAAATCTGTAGCGACCTTGTAGCGTTATTATTTTTGGCCGACTGCCATATCCAATATAGCCACCGAAGGACCCTGGCTGAGATATGTTCAATACATACTCATCATCGAGATTGCGACCAATAATTGAAACATCCCATTTATCATCCGCGTCCCTAATACCAAAGTTGGCATTGAGCTTAGAGTATGAATCGTGGCTAGCAGCCGGATCCAAAGTGCCTTCCGTAAAATAGGAGTCACTGTAACTCAAGGAGATGCCACCGAAGAATATAGGAAAAGGGACTATCACTAAAAATGTTAGGGTTTCGCTTTTCCCGAATGCATCCTTGATTTTTTCCCTTGGCCTTTGCCAGCCTGTCTGATCAAGGCACTGTAAAAGAGAATCCCAATAGTCAAAATTTTGACAACTAAAATGCCGTATATGCTGAGCCTGCTGACAGCTCGATTGATAAGCTGATCTTAATTCAGCAATCCAACTAAAAAGTGCAAGTCTGCCCTCAAGCGGCGAGCTAAGGAATCCTATTCTGCAGAGGCCAGCGCCTGATCAAACTGATTATAGGGTTACTATATTGTAAAAATTATTGAGGAGTATCTTATGAAATTATCAAAAAGAGCATTGGCTTTTATCACTATTTTGGCTGTCTATTTATCCGCTTGCAGTGGTGACAATCAATCTTCTGTAGCAGCTGGACCAGAAGCAAAAACCACCTTTGATATTGTGATTGCCAATGGACGGGTGATAGACCCGGAAACTGACTTGGACGCTATACGCAATGTAGGTATCAAAGATGGTGTTATTGCCGCCATCAGCACCGAAGTGCTATCTGGTGAGCGGCTCATTGACGCAAGCGAACATATAGTCTCTCCAGGGTTTGTCGACACGCACAATCACGGTGCTGTTACCCCGCACGGCGGCAAATTGAGTTTGCGCGGCGGCGTTACTACCGCTATGGATTTGGAAGCGGGCTCCATGAATATTGCCGATTGGTACGCTGAGAGAGACGGCAAATGGCAGCTCAATTTCGGCACCACCATCGCTCAGGAATTCGCCCGCGCGATTGTATTGGATGGATTTGAACAGAAATCGTTACGTGATATGCGTGATTTTTTCCAAATGCGAGGTACAGCAGGTCAAGATGGCGAATCTTCCTGGTCAACCCACATATCCACCGTTGATGAGCTCAACCAAACTCTGACCATTTTGGATCTAGGGTTAATGGAGGGTGCCATTGGTATTGGTTCGCTATTGGGCTACGCATCAAAGGGTATTACCACTCGAGAAATGTACGAAACTCAAAAAGTGGCCGCTAATTACGGTCGTCTGACGGCAGCGCATGTGAGGTATCTGGAAACATCGCCTCCCAAAGAGAACTCAATGGCAGGTGCTGAGATAATGAACAATGCTTTTGTGTTAAATGCCCCGTTACTGTACTGCCATTTTAATGTGGATAACTGGCCATTGGTGCAGGAGTTATTGGTGGGTGCGCGCAAGCGTGGGCTGAATGTTTGGGGTGAGGTTTATCCTTACACCTCTGGTTCCAGTAATATTGGTGCAGATTTTTATGAACCAGCGCAGTGGAAAGCTACTTTCGGCTCCTTTGAAAATAAAATTCTTGATCCGCAACAAGGACGCTACCTGACCGAAGAAGAAATTGTTCAGATGCGCAAAGATGATCCCGGCCATACAGTGGTGGCCTTTGTTCGCCCAGAAGAGTGGGTTGTTCCTTGGCTACAATTACCGGGTGTAACTGTAGCTGGTGATGCAATGTTGCCCATCGACAAAGCGGGCCGACTGCTGAATTGGCAGGATGATTATGCTCTTGGCGCTTTTCATCCAAGAACTTCAGGAACGCAAGCTAAGACATTGCGTTTAGCTAGAGAAAACAATATTTCCTGGATGCAGATGGCGAGCATACTCAGTTACAACGCGGCTAAGCATCTGGGTGATGCCGGGCTTAAATCGATGCAGGTGCGCGGCAGAATGCAGGTAGGCATGGTCGCCGATATCACCGTATTTAACCCCGAAACCGTGACGGATAATTCAGATTATGCAGAAGGAAAAAATGGCTTGCCTGCAACTGGTATCCCTTACGTGTTGGTGAGTGGTGTGGTAGTAGTAGATGACTCCAGAGTGCTTGAGGGCGTCATGCCAGGGCAACCTATCCGCTATCCCGTGGTGAACAAGAGCAAATTTGTGCAATTGAAAAATGAAGGCCCGTGGGTGGAAACGGCCAAATATCCGCATTAATCATTAAAATCAGAGGAAACGTACTCAATAGATTTTTTTACAGCCAATTTGCTGATGCTGCTGTTATCGGCTTCGATTGGAGCACCGGCAGTCGACCCTGCACCTGAGGCTCAGTTGCTATTTGCCGATGTAAATATTTTTGAATGCAAACACGATCATCTGTACAACGGGATGAACGTGTTGGTCAGTGGCAGTAGGATCGCTCAACAGTTATTCAGGAAACCGAGATTACGGCATTAGTTTAACGACCTTACCCATTTTCATCACGAAGGCTACAGACTCCAGGGCTTTAACATCTTTAAGCGGATTACCGTCCACGGCAATAATATCGGCGTACTTACCCGCCTCAAGTGTTCCACGCGTGTCAGAAATACCTAAATTATCGGCTCCATTCACTGTGGCTGTTTTAATCGCTTCCATCGGCGTCATTCCGCCCCACTCAACCAAGAGGCCGAATTCTTCAGCGTTACGACCATGATCCGTCACACCAGAGTCGGTGCCGAAAGCGATCTTTAGACCACTGTTAAATAGACGCTCCCTATTGGCGTGCATTGCAGGCAACGTTGCCTTTATTTTAGCGGCTGGTATAGCTGGAAAAGTACCATTATCTAAAAATTCCTGGCTACCTTTTAACGCAAGTAAGGTTGGTACAAGATAAGCGCCTGTTTTTTTGAAAAGAGCAATAGATTCTTTATTAGATAGCGTTCCATGTTGAATACTATCTACACCAGCGCGCAAAGCAGCGCTCACCCCACCGCCGCCATGGGCATGGGCGGTTACTTTTAAGCCCAACATATGGGCTGTTTCTACGATGGAGCGCATTTCTTCATCAGTGAAATGCTGTGACATACCCCGATTTTGCATCGACCCACCACCACCGGTTGCGGTGATTTTAATGATGTCAGCTCCGCGCTTTGATAATGTACGAACTCGGTAACGGCATTCTTCAACGCTATCACACTGGCTATTTTGGACATCGTCGCGCGTTTTCCATAGATGGTCAGGCAGATGTGACGTTCGGTCTGCATGGCCACCTGTTACGCTCATAGACAGGCCGCTGGCTATGATATGTGGCCCTTCAATCATGCCTGCATTGATAGCATCCCGGACTGCGTATACGGTATAAGCACCTGACCCCACATCTGACACAGTTGTAAAACCTGACCTCAGGGTTAAACCCGCATTTTTCACGCCAGTTATAGTGTGAAACTCCTCAGGTTGCATGAATAGATACGGTGTATTACCCAAGCTGTATTGATTCGTAAGATGGACGTGGGCATCAATAAGCCCCGGCAAAACAAACTGTTTGGAAAGATCTATGATTTTGACGGATTCATTATCGGTTTCAACCTGGTCTGATGAAACGAACCCTTCTATTACCTCCGTAATCACCCCGTCATGAATAACGACGCTTGCATTTTCCAATGGCGCTTTACCCGGCACAGCCAACAGTTGTCCTGCATGTATAATTGACCAATCGGCTAAAGCATTTATTGGCACAGATAGAAACAATGTAGTGATCATCAAGACTCGAAACATGAGTACTCCTCTTATTTAAGTTAAGTTAGTAAATAATATCTATTGATTTAAAAAACTAGCGGAAAACAAGTTCAGCGTAGAACTTCGTTAATCCCTCAGCGGATATTCAGGAAGCTCTTTAAAATTGGGTGGTTTTCCAACCGGGAATTCCAGCACCTCGTTTAACCGCGTTCACCAATAACCCTTATGTGCGACGACCGCGCACCACCAAATAGAGCCCGTAGCTGATCAATGGCATAACAAACACAACGATAAAACTCATAAACATAATGGTATAACCGCGCAGGATCAGTGCCACTATGCCCATGCTGCCTAGAGCCATGCTGACGATGATGGCTAGCGCGGCAATGCCAGCGTGACCACTGGCGGCCAATTCCTTGCCGCTGTGCACTACCTTCCAGTGGTCTATACGTTCAATCAAACCTTGCAGCAGGCCGATGCCGGTTTGCGCCACTAAAACGAACATAACCACCACATAAACGTTCAATAGCAAGGGAGTACTAACAAACCCGAACATCCAATAGGCAGGTAGCGATTGGTCGATTACCTCGGGGTAGCCGGCCATAAAGGCAAAATGAAAGATGGTGGCAGGAATGATTGCGAAAAACGCAGCAACAATTCCTGCGGTCACGGCCTCGGCGCGGGTGCGCAGCCCGATGGCGCAGTACAGTAATATTGGGATATAACCACCACCGCCAATCGCGTACTTCAGGCCGTTCATTACTGCGCCAGCCTGATAAGGTTCGGTGGCAAAAGCATTGGCCACAGTGTTCGCATGACCGCTGAACAGTTGCACCACCAGCACGGCTAACACACAGAACAGCGCGACGATGGAGAGCATCATGGATTTCTCAATAGTTTCGCGTCCCCAGTAGCTGAACACCACCACGAAAAGGAAGATCAGCAGTCCACCAACCCAGTTTGCAATACTGAAATGGTCGCCCAGCACAGTACCGCCTACAGTGGTTGTGATCGATAACGCGATCAACATGCCGCACAGGATCACAATCTCATACACAATCCAGCCGGGACCCAGCAAGACCTTGCAGAAGCTTTGGTAGTCATAACTGCGGTACAGACGTGCAATTTCAAAGCTAAGCACCAGCAATACAGCATGCGTCAGCGCGACCGTGCAAAGCGCAACCAATCCGGCGCGGGGACCATTACTGCTGACGAATTCGACCACTTCTCGGCCGGAGCCATACGAAGCGCCGAAAATCACCGATAGGAATACAGCTGCTGGAATCGCTATGACGCGAAACAGGTAGGAATCAGCCATTGTCAGCTATGAAAAATTCCATACCTTCCATCTCATCGGTTATTTTTATCTGACACGACAGGCGACTATTGGCGTGGCGTTGCTCAACCATGAACAACATGGCGTCTTCATTGTCGCCGACCGGTGCTAGCTTATGTTTGTCTTCGGTTTTTATGTAGACATGGCAAGTGCCACAGGCCGCCGCACCGCCGCACTCAGCAAGAATACCAGGCACATCATTATTGTAGGCTGCTTCCATCACCGAATACTCGGGTTCCGAACGCACCTCGAAGGAATCACCTTGACGGTTTTTAAAGATGAGATTTACCAATCAAGATTCCCCAATCCTATTGATCAAAAAAAGGTGCAGTTTCGTCTTTAACTTTTTTCACATTAAACAGGTCAATGTTGTCTTCAATACTGACTGCTAAGGGTCGTCTAGCCATTTTTGCCGCTTCGCTGGTTGGCACTACATATTCCCACAATCTGGCGGGCATACTTGAACCCTCTGGTCTGCGTCGAACAGAATCCCAACTGGTGTCTGTTCGGCTGGAATCTACGACCACATTTTCAGCGCCTATCAGCGAAGTCAGCTGGCCTACACTATGTTCAAAAGTTACACCACAATGGGCTAATGACAGTGTTCTAACTTCTGACTCGAGCAGGGGTTCACTGTCTGGCGTTGAAAACCATTGGCGAGCCAAATCCAAACGGGCTTTTAAGGATTCAACTGCTTCTAATTTTTCTTCTTCGTCCAAGGCTGCTATCCAGCCCTCAATGTATATGCGATGAAAATACCCTTCTTCGGCAAATTTCCGACAAAAGTTTGACACTGCTACAGATGCCCCCTGCGTATAGGATTCTAGCATGCACCACAGTGCATGCTCAGCCAAGTATACAGTCACTACAAAATCGGCCCAGCTAGTAGGTGCTTGATCAAGCAATTGCATATTGTGTATTTGATCCATCCGGCGGCCAAATTCCAATTGGTGCTCAGGCAATCCATTAGACTGTTCCAGGTAGTTCATGATCGCCCGGGTGTGGCCTAACTCATCTTGTGCCATACCTGCCATCGATGAAAAATCAGGCACAGTCCGCCCATTAAGAATAATTTTGGCGTACCAGTGGCCTAAAACCCATTTAGTGTCTGCAAGACACAGCATTTCGGCGAGTACGGTTTGATCGGTACTAGTCTGATTCATTTTCTGTTCTCGTTTTATGTGTTTCGTTGTGATTTCTTTTTTCTTCCCACTTCATCCAGCCAAAGGTTTCACCGCAATCGGCACAGGTGAAAATCATTTCAGAAACAGTGCTGCCGAAGGGACTGGATAAATTGGAGTTAGAAGACTCACACCAAGGGCAATCAACGGTGCCGTTATAGCGCCCCGCAAAGATTTTATTTGGTGTCGGGGTGTTCTGAATCTTCTTTGGCTTACGCATGTTAATTAACCACCCAGAGGCTGACTAAGCCATTCCCACCACGCCTTGAAGCTGTGGTTTCATGCAATTGGAAAAGCTGTTGGTTGGTGCTATCAGCAATTCAACCCAAATTCGTTCGGAATAAACAAAACGAGCATGAGCGATTGCCAACTCTTTGTTCTCGGCTTGAACAGTGCCAATGTGCTGTAGAGGCCGTTCTGGGTTATCGCGCGCGAATACTTCGTAATTTTCGCCTTTTGAGGTAGAGCCTGTTTTTTTTTCTGTCATAATCTTGTCAATCTTCTTCGGTTTATTAGATCTAAATTCGGTAGCCATGGGTCTGCGCATGGGAGCGAGCCTTGTCACTCATTTGGTCTCGAGTCCATTGTTTGTCCCACTCAACACTTACAGAGACTGACTTAACGGCGTCTAATTGATTTACAGCGGATTTAATATTGTCTTGAATAAGTGTCCATGCCGGGCAACCGATACAAGGAAACACGATGCCAATATTTGCCTGACCTTCCGCATCCACTTCAATATTTGTAATCATGCCCATATCATTTAGGCCGACACCCATGTGAGGGTCCATTACTTGATCAAGGGCAGCAGAGATCTGTTGTTCTATAGTCATAAAGCAAATACCTACCAGAGTAGATCGCCCCACTCTTCCTGGCGCAAGCGTTCATAGGCCGCTGGCCTCATAGGCCCACCCTTGCGTGCATTTGACCAGTATTCTTGCTGGGTTGTCTCTTCATTGGTCCAGGTGTAATCGCGCTTGTACAACATGGGGTACGGCATATCCAGAACATATTTTTTCTGCTCTTCATCATAGTGTGCCGGCACTTTAATATCATGCTTGGCTGCAAAAGCACATGCCGACTGCAACCACTTTTCACGCATAAAATCGTTGGTCCATTTTCGAATCTGATACTGCAACATAGCTGGTCGTGATTTTAAATCGTCCGGTTTACCAAACCACATGACTCCGTGCGGGAATAGCCAATCAAAGGCATCCTGTACCGCTTGTTTGGTTTCTTCCGAATTATTCCAATAGAATTCAGTCCAATGCGCTCCATGACGCATATGGAATCCTTCTTCAAAATTTACTTTACGCAAGGTGCGGCGGTAAGGCGCAAAGCTAGAATGCAACTCAATATCCTTGGTCCAATGTAAACCTGCTCGGTCTAACAAACATTGCATTACAACAAATTCCACATAGTTTCTGATCGGGAATTCCATGATTGGCCAGGTGAAAATCTTATCTATGCTATCGACAAAGGTGCCGTGGTGAATATCTACCCCGAATCTCTCTGCCAACAAACCCTGCTGATGTGCATGCCCCACTTCGTCTTGAATGGTTGCACAAACGGCAATTTTAGCGCCAATGTCAGGAGCACTATCGTAGGCCGTATGACCCCAAGTAAGAACCGTTACTTCGCTAATGGCGGCGATATGAATTACCTGTTTTAGCGCCTCCTTATAACCTGGGCTCATGTCCTCTACATTTTCGATTAGCTCACCAGACTCAATGCGAGCAATCATCGCTGCTTCTACATCGGCGTCTAGTTGTGGGGTTTTAAGTTGTTGATTTGAGTTCGCTGTCGCCAAAATACTAACCTCTGGATAAAACTATTTGTATGAAACATATCTTAGCACCGCAAAAACATTGCGTACTGGAAACACCTTGCAAATTAGGCATAATGACAGGCATTCAGTACACACTCGGCAAGGTGTCTCGAATAAAGTATAGAATGTCACTGCTATAACTGAATCAGAGATTTTCCATTAAAGTTTGTGAACTTAACTATGACAAAAAAAATATTAATCGAAGGAGTAACCGGCTTTGCTGCGCACGTGGGCAAGCCACTGTTCACATCGCCCCCAATTGAAATAAGTCGCGAGCGTATACAGCAATACTGTACGTCAGTGAATAATCAGGAGTGGGTGCACTGGGATGAGGAAGCCAGCAAGGAATCTGGTCTCGAAGGGCTAATAACCCCGGGCCTATACTTGCCATCACTCTATCCTCAGGTTTTTTGGGATCATGTTGAGCTAGACAATGTTGACCACATAATAGTTAAAGGAATAGACAAAATAAGGATTTTCAGACCGGTTTATATGAAAACACAATTGACCATCACATCAACCATTACGGAAGTTCTAGACAGAACTCGTGGCGTAGAAGTTATTTATCAGGTTTCTTTCGATGAGCTTGAAAGCAAGGATCATCTGGCAGAGGCAACCTTTATCTTGCGGTATTGGTAGCTCGAAATTTCCGCTCAGAGGTCAAATATTCTGCCAGGTGCAAGAATGTTATTTGGATCGAGAGTACGTTTAAGAACTTTCATCAACTCAAGCTCCTGCGGTGTGCGTGACATGGGAAGGTAATTCTTTTTCTCAATACCGATACCATGCTCCGCTGAAACAGACCCATTTAGCTCAGTTAAAGGTGCGTAGACTATTTCATTGGCCTTAACATGGCTGCTATTTTCGTCAATATTACCTTCTTCTCTTGGCGCAATGAAAAAGTGTAAATTATTATCACCTACGTGAGCCAATGATGCACACAAGGAGTTCGGCCACAATGCCTTAATTTCAGCCTTCACTTGCTTTAGGTATTGATCCATCACTCCGATTGGCAGACTCACGTCGTATAGAAAATACGGCGAATTGTGAAGAATCGGTTCAAAATTTTCTCGCACTTCCCATATTTCCTGGCGTTGTCGCTCTGATTGAGCAATTACGACTTCGTCTATTATTCCTAGCTCGATTGCCTCCGCCAACGTTTCTTGAAACAACTCTTCGTCAAATTCAAAATTATTACCTCTTACTTCTGTAACTATGTAGCACGCTGAGCTTGCGTCCATTGGTGCACGATTGCCTCCTTCTACTGTCACCGCACAGTAATAATCATTATCCATGTATTCAAACGCGTTCAGAACATTTCCCATATAGCGTCGCATATGGCGCAGCAATTTCAGAACATTCTCAAAGGAACTCAATGACAGCATTGCTGTATTGATAGTCGTAGTTGGTTCTTCAAGTTTTACAACCACTTTGGTGACTACGCCAAGGGTTCCTTCACTACCAATAAATAGTTGTTTCAAGTCATAACCGGTATTGTTTTTGATCATTTGATTCATGGATGAAAGGACAGTGCCATCGGCGAGCACCACCTCCAAACCTAAGGTCACGTTGCGCATCATGCCATGGCGAATAACATTAATGCCTCCAGCATTACTTGACACATTCCCTCCTACGGTGGCAGAGCCGCGCCCACCAAGATCAAGAGGATACAACAAGCCTTTGTCCGCAACGGCTTGCTGAACCGTTTCCAAAACACATCCTGCCTGTACAATCGCCGTGGCATTCGCCTCATCTATTTCTTCAATTTGGTTCAACTGTTCAAGAGAAATTACAAGCTCGTTACTACTTGGGTATTGCCCTTGAACTCCACCGGTATTCCCACCAATGATGACCACTGGTTGTTGCATTGTGTTACATAGGGCAAGTACCGCACTTATTTCTTCGGTGGAATTGGGAAGTACCATCGCGCGGGCCTGCATGGGTGAGGGGTCCCAGTAGCTAGTTGCTCTTGCG
>DDCR01000038.1 GCA_002335115.1 Oceanospirillaceae bacterium UBA2001 | reverse complement strand
GAACGTTGGAAAGTCTACACTTTTCAATAAGTTAACGCGTAGTCGTGATGCTTTAGTTGCAGATGTGCCTGGGTTAACTCGAGACCGTAGATAAGGTCGCATGGAGTTAGAAGAGCAGTCGGCGACCCTCATTGATACCGGCGGTGTTTTTGGCGAGCACGTTCTTGCCGAGGCACTAACCGGACAAACCGAACTGGCCGTAAACGAAGCGGACTTGGTGCTTTTACTGCTCGATGGCCGGGAAGGGGTAACCGCAGCAGACGAAGATGGGGTCATGTACTTGCGCAAAGCCAACGTCAAATTTCTTCCGGTCATTAACAAAATCGATGGCCTGCCAGAGGACCAAGTCGCTTTAGATTTTGAGCGTTTTGGTTTCCCTGAATACGTGCTGATTTCAGCCAGTCACAGCCGGGGCCTCAAGCAACTTCGCGAAGTTTTAGAGCAGCGCTTAGCAGACCTTAATCTGCCTCAAGAGCCCGACGATCTGTCCTATGGATCTGGTATTCGTGTGGCAGTAGTGGGGCGGCCTAATGTAGGTAAATCTACCTTGGTCAATCGCTTGATCGGCGAAGACCGTCAGGTGGTATTTGATATGCCGGGTACCACAAAAGATGCCATCGACATTCCCTTCACCAAAGACGATGTGGACTACGTGCTAATTGATACAGCCGGCGTTCGACGCAAAGGTAAGGTCTCGGAGATCACTGAAAAGTTCTCTGTGGTTAAAGCACTGGACGCCATGCAACGCGCCCATGTGGTGGTCCTAGTTATCGATGCTTCCGAAGGCTTGGTTGAGCAAGACCTGCATGTGCTTGAGTACGCACTAGACGCGGGTGCTGGGATGGTGATTGCAGTTAATAAGTGGGATGGCATGACTGTGGACGACAAAGCTCATGTTAAGCATGAGTTGCAGGCCCGCTTAGAGTTTGCTAAGTTTGCCCGCATTCACTTTATCTCAGCCCTGCATGGCTCTGGTGTGGGTGATTTATACCAATCTGTTGAGGAGGCGCACGATTGTGCCTTTACTAAGTGGAGCACTAACAAGTTAACCACTTTACTTGAGGATGCCATTCTAGACCATCAGCCACCGCTTGTGCATGGTCGCAGAATTAAGTTACGTTACGCCCACCTTGGCGGCTCTAATCCACCGTTATTTATTGTGCATGGCAACCAAACCAATGCCTTGCCCACCACTTACAAGCGGTACCTAGAAAACAAATTTATTAAGGTACTTAAAATTCGTGGTACGCCAGTGCGCTTCGAATTTCGCACGAGTGATAACCCATTTGATGGCAAAAAGAACCAATTGTCTCAGCGCCAAATCACTAAGAAACAGCGTTTAGTGAAGCACGTCAATAAAGCTAAGAAAAAGGCTAAAAAGAAGTAATGTTTAGAATCACTGCGATGAGCTTACTCTCCCTCACCATAATGAGGAGCGCAGTGATGGTGCGATACCTATGTCGCTGACGAGCCTTAATCAATTATTACACCTACTAGCTGATGGCGAGTTTCACTCAGGTACTGCCCTAGGGCATCACCTTAATATGAGCCGAGCTGCTGTCTGGAAGCAGCTCAAAGGCGTGGAAGCACTAGGCGTTAAATTACATCGTGTACGAGGCCGTGGCTATCGGATTGCGGGTGGTCTCGACTTACTAGATGTTGAAGCTATCCAGCGTCAATTGCCCATCCTAAACCCTGCTTTTAATGTGCAGTTGCACATGTCCCTTGCCTCCACTAATGAAACTTTAATGCAACGCCAGCACCAAGGATCTATTCATGGTGAGGTGGTGCTGGCTGAAGTACAAACGTCAGGACGAGGACGTTTAGGCCGCCAATGGCATTCGCCGTTTGGTCAAAATATTGCATTATCACTGGGTTGGGACTTTGTTGGCGGTGCGACCGCCCTAGAGGGATTGAGTTTAGTAGTTGGGTTGGCTCTAAAACGCGCATTAACTGACTTAGGTGTGGGTTTGGTAAAACTCAAATGGCCCAACGATGTGCTGGTCGATGATCGCAAGCTGGCTGGTATTCTGCTGGAGATGCGTGGCGATGCCACAGGCCCCTGTCATGTGGTGATTGGTATTGGTCTTAATGTCCACTTAACTGAGCATAAAACCATTGATCAACCCTGGGTCAGCTTAAAGCAGTTAGGCTATCAGTTAAACCGTAATGATTTAGTGGCACAAACGCTCCTGCATTTGCATCAGTATCTACAGCGGTTTGTGCAATATGGTTTTGTAACCGTGCGTGATGAGTGGCAGCAGTGTCATTATTATCAGGATAAAAAGGTCCAACTTTTGCTGCCCAGTCGAATCGTTGAGGGGGTCTGCCGAGGAGTGGATTCAGTGGGGGCACTAATGATCGAACATGATGGTGCAGTCACTACCTATAGTGGTGGCGAAATTAGTTTGAGGCCGTTGTTGAGACCCCATACACCCTCCCAAGAGAGGTCGACATGACTGACTTACTGATTGACTGTGGAAACACACGCCTTAAGTGGCGGCTGCAAGAGCAGGGTGTGGTACAGCGTTCTGGTGTCATGTTAGTAAGAGATATCAACCTGACGCAATTGCAGGCCTGCTTGCCAGATGAAGTAGGCGCATTGTATTGGGCCAGTGTTGCAGTGGTTGAAATAGGTCTATGCCTGGAAGCTTGGGCGCAACAAAAAAATATTCCATGTCAGCAAATGACGACCCAACATCAGTGGCAAGATCTACGCAATGGTTATGAGCAGCCAAAACAATTGGGTGTGGATCGATGGTTGGCCATGATCGCGGCAAGACAGCATACTCGCAGGGCTGTTTGCATAGTGGATTGTGGCAGTGCGATCACCTTCGACTATGTGAGTGCTGAGGGCCAGCATGAAGGTAGCTACATCATGCCTGGCACTAAATTGATGAGACAGGCTTTGGTGCATGATACGGCACAGATTAATGTCACTCATGCAGTTGTGGAGTCCACTGAGCCAGGGACGGCTACAGGCCCGGCTGTGTCAGCAGGTTGCCAACAAATGGTTCATTATGGGGTCGGTGGTTTAATCAAAGACGCTCAAGCTTCAGGCTATGAGATACTGCTTTGTGGGGGTGATGCTATGGCCATTGCTGGGGAGCTTGACCTGCCTTATTTAGAAGAACTGGTATTAGATGGCTTAGCACGAGTGGCCGGCTTGGTTAAACACTGAAAAACTTTAATAAAATCATCATTCATGCTTGCATCCTACTAATACGTTCAGTATTATACGCCCCTCCTGAGTTCAGGGGCACAGGCAATTTAGCCGGTATAGCTCAGACGGTAGAGCAACTGACTTGTAATCAGTAGGTCCGGGGTTCGACTCCTCGTGCCGGCACCAGTTCCTGATAAAGAATTTTAAAGGTGGGGTTCCCGAGTGGCCAAAGGGATCAGA
>DDCR01000100.1 GCA_002335115.1 Oceanospirillaceae bacterium UBA2001 | reverse complement strand
AGGGTTGAAGCAAATGAAGCGTGTAGGACTCGTAGGTTGGCGCGGCATGGTTGGGTCAGTATTGATGCAACGTATGCAAGAAGAAAATGATTTACAGATCATCGAACCGATATTCTTTACCACCTCTCAGGCTGGCCAAGTGGCGCCTGAATTTGGTGTCGATACACCGGTTTTGCAAGATGCCCACGACATTGACACCCTTAAAACCATGGATATTATTATTTCATGTCAGGGTGGCGACTATACGGATCGTGTATTTACCCCCTTGCGTCAGGCTGGTTGGAAAGGCTATTGGATCGATGCAGCGTCTAGCTTGCGCATGCAAGATGCCAGTGTGATTATTTTGGATCCAGTTAACCGCAGTNNTGATTGATCAGGCCTTAGCTCAGGGTAAAACCGATTTTATTGGTGGCAACTGCACTGTCAGCTTAATGATGTTGGCTTTAGGTGGTTTATTTGCTGCTGACCAGATTGAATGGATGTCAGCCATGACCTATCAATCAGCGTCAGGTGGTGGCGCTCGCCATATGCGAGAACTGCTCAATCAAATGGGTTACATTAACCACTCTGTGGCAGGTGAGTTGGCTGATCCAGCGTCTGCCATTTTAGACATTGATCGCAAAGTTTCAGCTGCCATTAATGCCGGTGACAATGATGCCAGTCAGTTTGGTGCGCCTTTAGCCGGCAGTTTGATTCCTTGGATTGACTCGCAGTTAGATAATGGCCAAAGTCGGGAAGAATGGAAGGCTCAAGCCGAAACTAACAAAATATTGGGTCGCACTAATACGATTATTCCAGTAGATGGCTTGTGCGTTCGGGTAGGGGCTATGCGCTGTCACAGTCAGGCGCTAACCATAAAAATGAAGCAAAATGTGCCTATGGACGAGATTGAAGACATGCTTGCCAAGGCCAATGATTGGGTTAAAGTAATACCCAATGATCGTGAAATGACCATGTCTGAACTGACCCCAGCGCGGGTGACAGGAACTATGGATGTGCCTATAGGGCGTTTACGTAAGCTCAATATGGGGCCTGAATATTTATCAGCATTTACCGTAGGTGATCAACTTTTGTGGGGTGCAGCAGAGCCGTTGCGCCGGATGTTGCGAATTTTGTTAGATACATAAATGTGTTAACGTTTAAAAAAGGCGCTCAGGCGTCTTTTTTTGTAGCCCCAAGGCTGCGACAATGGTGGTTCTTTCGGCTGGAGTAGGCGCAAACATGATATCCATAACCTTGAAGCGAGCAATTTATTTGCTTGGTTTCACTAGTGTTTTTTTAAGCGTAAACGTGCAAGCGATTGCCTTAGGAAAAATACAGTTATATTCGACCCAGCAGCAGTCTTTGCAATTACAGGTAGAATTGGTAGAGGCAGAAGGTGTTTTGCCAAACTCGATGGCCGCTCGGGTAGCAGGACCAGCGCAATTTATGGCGGCCAGTTTACCTTACCAACAATGGTACTCGCAGCTCGATGTCAAAGTTGTTAAAGAAGAGGGTCGTTATTTTATTGAAGTATTTGGTCAACAACCAGTGGAGCAAGCAACGCTTGATCTTATTTTTGAAGTCGATTATCTGGGTGGCCGGTTATTAGCCGAATATGCCGTTACACTGCCGCCGTTTGGTAGCCCTATAACCATTAATGAAAGCCCCATACAACCCACCCCAGAGCAGGAAGCAACACCCACAGAAACATTAGAAGCTGAGGTTAAGCTCGAAGAAGCGGTGGCGCAATTAGTGGCATCTCAGGCTGAAACCACTGAATTAGACACAGTTGTGGTTGCTCCACCTCTAGTAGTGGTTAAGCCAGGGCAAACTTTATGGCGTATTGCAGTTAATAATAGTCCCCAAGGCATCAGTCCTTGGCAAACCTTAATGGCCCTTTATAAAGCTAATCCTTCGGCTTATAAGGAGGGTGATATTCGTCAATTGTTAGTCAATAGTCAGCTGCGCTTACCCACGCCTGAAGAAGTTAACGCCCTCAATGCTAAACAAGCAAAAACGGCTTATGACGCTTTAATTCCAGCCCCCGTTAAGAAAACACCAAAGCCTGCAGTCGCCACCCCAAAAACGGCTAATGAAACTGCGTCTAATCAACCTTTAACCACTGACTTATTAAAAGTTGAGCAGGATAAACTCAAACTTTTATCGACTCAGTCCCAGGCACTGGAAGAAGAAGTTAAAAGTCTGCAAGCTGATTATAATTCGGCAGTCACCCAACAGGAATTGTTAGCCACAACTAATGAGAATTTAGCTCAAGGTGTGGCTGCGCAAGAGCAAGGTATTAAAGAACTTAATACCCAGAGAACTCAGCTAGAAATGAACATGCTGGGCCTAGATCAGCAGTTCGAATCTACTCAAGCCGATCTAAACAAGGCAGAGCAAGATCTAGAAACGGCCAAACAGGAGTTGTTAGCAACACAAGAAAAGATTGATATGGCGGCACAAATTGAAGAAGAAAACAGCCAATATGACCAGTTTTATGCGTGGCTTGATGTTGCAAAAATATGGGCATTTATCTGGGCACCTGCACTGCTTGGCATGACCTTAGTTTGGTGGTTGATTCGGCGCAGAAAAAATAAAACGACACCACCAATCACGCCAGAGATTGCAGAAACAGAGACTGTGAGCCTTGAGCCTTTGACTGACTATGATTCTGCGCCTAGTGCTAAACAAGCTGATTTGCATACAGGGGCTAAAAAAATGCAAGGGGGCATGCCAGAGCGCAGCTTTATTGAAGAGTTATTGCGTGAGCAAGAGCGAGAAGAAGCAGAGTTAGCGCGGCAAGGGTTTAGTTCTGAAATTAAAGATGATCAATTGCATTTGTCGACTGACATAGAGGCCATGTTAACTGGCCAAAAGCATATGCAGAACCAAGCGGATGAACCATTGGAATACCTGACCCATGAGGAAGAAATGAACACCAAGTTAGATTTAGCCTCAAGTTACCGCGATATGGGTGAGATTTCACAAAGCAGGGCGATCTTGCAAGAAATCATGCAGCAAGGTAACCGTGAACAAAAAGCGCAAGCACAAGCTTTATTATCTAGCATTAACAAAGTCTAATTGATATGACTACATCCTTTAAAGCTGATGCATCTGAGTTTTTAGCTCATGGGCATCAGCGCATTGCCTTAGGAGTGGCTTATAACGGTCGTCATTATCATGGCTGGCAACGCCAGCCCCATGGTCATGTTAGTGTACAAGAAAAGCTTGAAGATGCCCTCACTAAGGTGGCCAACGAGCCTGTTAAAGTCATGTGTGCAGGTCGCACAGATGCGGGAGTGCATGCCAGCGCGCAAGTGGTTCATTTTGATACTTTGGCACAAAGACCTCTGCGAGCATGGACCCATGGTGGCAATATGAACTTACCGGATGATGTTGCTATCCAGTGGGCGCATCCTGTGAGCGAAAAGTTTCATGCACGCTTTGGTGCTTCAGCCCGCAGGTACCGCTACGTGATTTATAACCATCCTATGCGGCCAGCTTTGATGGACAAAGAAGTCAGCTGGAACTATCGGGCTTTAGACGTGAACCAAATGCAAACAGCTGCTGACTACTTGCTTGGAACCCACGATTTTAGCTCCTTTCGAGCGTCTGCCTGTCAGGCCAATAACCCCATTCGCACCATTCACCATCTTAATGTTGTTGCTGCTGGGAATTACATTGTTTTAGACGTTCGTGCTAATGCTTTTTTACAACATATGATTCGAAACTTGGCTGGGTTGCTGATGAAAGTTGGTACGGGTGAAGCAGCGCCCGAGTGGGCCTTAGAAGTTTTAATGGCGAAAAATCGAAAGGTCAATGCTGCCACTGCACCACCTTATGGTTTATACTTTGTAGATGCTGAATACGATACAAGTTTTGGCTTACCAAAGGGGCCCTTGGGGCCACATTTTTTGGCGCCGTGGATGAATGTTTGAAAGAGTGTCTTAATAAACTCAAATAGTAATCCCTCGGGTTGATTTATCTGCTAACATTGACGTTCATACCTTGGCACCTTACTGAATAATAACAGCGACTCACTTTGACTCAATCTCGCGTAAAAATATGTGGCCTGCGCCACGCAGATGATGCAGTTTTCGCTGCCCAAGCTGGAGCGGATGCCATAGGCTTGGTGTTTTATGGGCCCAGCCCTAGGTCTGTAGACATCGATACGGCGGCAGAGATTGCAAGGGCCTTGCCTCCTTTCGTGTCCAGTGTCGGCTTATTTGTGGATGCGACTGCAGCAGACATCGATGAAATCCTTTCCCAAGTCCCTCTCTCTTTATTACAATTTCACGGCCAAGAATCAGCGCAATTTTGTGAGCAATTTCAGCTACCTTGGATTAAAGCTGTGAGAATGCGTGACAAGATTAACTTACATCAACAGCGTGAATACTATGGCGGTGCTCAGGGTTTGTTACTTGATGCCTATAAGACGGGTGTGCCAGGTGGAACAGGTGATCAATTTGATTGGCACCGTATTCCGAACGACATTGCTGCCGATGTCGTGTTGGCGGGAGGTATCCATGTGGGTAATGTAAGGCAAGCAATACAACAAGTTAAACCTTGGGCGATTGATGTGAGTGGTGGTGTTGAAAGCCACAAAGGGGTGAAAGATCGTGCTAAAATTGCGGCTTTTATGGGCCAAGCAAAGCCCTACTGGTCTGATGTATCTGCGTCTTCACCAGATCATAACAAAGTAAGAGACACCTGAGTGACTAGAGTCAAAGTCATTAACAAGGTGTCAAGCCATACTTTTAATGGCTCAATCACTAAATTATTTTGATGCCGTGATTTAAGGTCACGACGGGGGAAGTTATGAGTAGCTGGTTAGATAAAATTGTACCTGCGGGTATTTTGACCAACCTAGGTAATAAAGATCGACAGAGTAATATTCCAGAAGGCGTATGGAAAAAGTGTCCCAAGTGCGCAGCGGCTTTGTATAAACCAGAATTAGAAAAAAATTTAGAGGTGTGCACAAAATGTGAACATCACATGCGAGTCACGGCTCGCAATCGATTGACTATGTTTTTAGATGCTCATTCTGGAGCCGAAATAGCAGCAGAAACAGAGCCTGTTGATAAACTTAAGTTTAAAGACGTAAAAAAGTACAAAGATCGCTTAACTGCTGCCCAAAAAGCCACTGAAGAAAAAGATGCACTGGTGGCAATGAAAGGTAAGTTAGGAGGGTTAGATGTGGTGGCCGTGGCCTTTGAATTTAACTTTTTAGGTGGGTCTATGGGCGCGGTCGTAGGTGAACGTTTTGTTCGAGCAGCTAATGTGAGTATGGAGCAAGGCATACCTTTGGTGTGTTTCTCTGCCTCTGGAGGGGCGCGCATGCAAGAGGCTTTAACCTCTCTTTTTCAAATGGCAAAAACCAGTGCTGCTTTAGAAAAGCTTAAACAACAGGGCATTCCCTATGTCTCGGTACTGACAGACCCAGTTTATGGTGGTGTATCAGCGAGTTTAGCGATGTTAGGGGATGTAAACATTGCCGAACCTGGCGCACGCATGGGTTTTGCTGGTCCGCGGGTTATTGAACAAACTGTGCGTGAAACCTTGCCAGAAGGCTTTCAAAAGAGTGAGTTTTTACTGGACCATGGAGCGATTGATATGATCGTACCTAGGCATGAAATGCGCACCACTGTGTGCCGCTTATTGAGTGCCATGACACAGCAGCCAGCTCCAGTAATTGAAGCCTAACCTTGATGTCACAAACACTCTCTTTTGACCATGCTGATGATTGGCTCACTTGGTTAGAACTTCAGCACCCAAGCCATGAAATAGACATGGGACTCCAGCGTATTCGACAAGTGTCAAAACGCTTACTTCGAGATGAACCCATCGCTAAACAGGTCATTACCGTTGCTGGTACTAACGGCAAGGGCTCTAGTGTGGCGTTTTTAACTGCGATTCTAGAAGAGGCTGGATTATCCTATGCCAGCCTTACCTCACCCCACTTTGTGCGCTTTAATGAGCGTATTCAGTTGCAAGGTGAACCGGTTGATGACATGGCTTTATGTGCTAGCTTTGAGCGTGTCAATCGAGCTCGTTATGATTTAGCGGGTGTGGCGACGGTGCTGACTTACTTTGAGTTTAATGCGCTGTTAGCCTTTGACCTCATGCAACGGGCAGACATTGATGTTGCTGTGTTAGAAATTGGTCTCGGTGGCCGCTTGGATGCGGTTAATCTGATTGATGCGGATGTCGCTGTGGTGACCAGTATCTCGGTTGATCATGTAGATTGGCTCGGTGATAATGTAGAGCTTATTGGACGGGAGAAGGCGGGTATTTACAGGGCCCATAAACCTGCCATTGTCGGAGCCTTAGATTGCCCCACTTCGGTGGCCCAATATGCTCAGGAAATTAATGCCCAATGC
>DDCR01000185.1 GCA_002335115.1 Oceanospirillaceae bacterium UBA2001 | reverse complement strand
CATGCCATGGATTATGAGCAATGGCAAGAACAAGGTGCAGTGGGCTGGAATTATGCGGACTGCTTACCTTATTTTAAACAAGCCGAAACCTGGCAAGGTGGAGAAGACGAATACCGTGGTGGGAGTGGACCAGTGGGCACCTGCGGTGGTAATAATATGCGCCTTAATCCCCTCTATAAAGCCTTTATTGATGCGGGCCAAGAAGCAGGTTACCCCTACACCAAAGATTTTAATGGAGAGCAACAAGAAGGGTTCGGCGCCATGCACATGACCGTCAAGAAAGGTGTCCGCTCCAGTACTAGTAATGCCCATTTACGCAAAGCGCTCAAACGGTCCAACCTTACTTTGCTGAAAAAAGTGACGGCTCAAAAGGTGCTGTTTAACGGTAAGCAGGCCACGGGCATAGAATACCTTCAAGGTGGACAAATTAAGCAAGTGCATGCCAACACCGAAGTGATACTTAGCGCAGGTTCAGTAGGCTCGCCCCATTTACTGCAACTCTCAGGAATTGGCCCCGCCCAAGTATTAGCGGATGCTCAGGTGCCCTTAGTGCATGATTTACCCGGCGTTGGTGAAAATCTGCAGGATCACTTAGAAGTTTATTTTCAATATCGATGTAAACAGCCCATCAGCCTTAACAGCAAACTTGACTACTTTAATATGGGCTTAATAGGAGCCCGCTGGCTGCTCACTAAAACGGGATTAGGAGCAACCAACCACTTTGAATCCTGTGGCTTTATTCGCTCAAGAGCTGGGCTCAAATGGCCTAATATCCAGTACCATTTTCTACCAGCAGCGATGCGTTATGACGGCAATGCTGCCTTTGACGGCCATGGCTATCAAGTGCACGTGGGGCCCAATAAGCCCAGTAGTCGTGGCCATATCCGCATTGTGTCTAACCAAGCTAGTGATGCACCTAAAATAACCTTTAATTACATTACGACCGAGCAAGATAAACAAGATTGGCGAGATTGTATTCGGTTGACCCGAGAGTTGCTAAATCAGCCCTCACTTGACCCTTTTAAAGGAGAAGAAATTCAGCCTGGCGCTAACGTTCAAACTGATAATGAAATCGATGCTTGGGTTAAAACCAATGTTGAAAGTGCTTACCATCCATCATGCACCTGTAAAATGGGTGCAGATGATGACGTTATGGCAGTGCTTGATAATGAGTGTAAAGTCCGAGGTGTCAGCGGCCTAAGGGTAGTCGATTCGTCCATTTTCCCTGTCATTACTAATGGTAACTTAAACGCACCCACCATCATGGTCGCAGAGAAAGCGGCTGATTTAATCTTAGGTAAAACACCTCTAGCACCCACCAATGCAAAAGTTTGGATTGCCGATCAATGGCATGAAAAACAGCGCACAGGCAGTCCTTTGCGGGCCCTAGACTCCGCCCAGAACCGTTAGTCTGAGCGGGCCATAAACGGGTGGATAAATCACGACAGAGCGGGGTGATTGTATTACACTAAGCCCGTGTATTTATTCAAAGAGCTAGTGACTGCGCTATGGTTCATCAAGACTTATCTATTATTATTCCCGCTAAAGCGAGCGGCGAATTTATTGTAAAGAAGGTCGGCGTGTTGCTGGACTATTTGCAGCAGCATTGGCATGGTCTGTTTGAAGTGGTGGTTTGTGTCAATGGCGAGCTCAGTGAAGTAGAAGCGACTCACGCCTTGTTACTGACTCATTTTAAAGATGAGTCGCGCATTGTGTTGCATCAGCACTTGGCGCCAGCAGGCAAAGGTGCAGCCCTACAATCTGCTTTTTTATCGACGCAGTATAAATTAATTGCCTTTATCGATGCAGATCTACCTTTTAATTTGGTATTTTTGACCGACGCTGAAGACGTCATAAAAAGTGGATCAAGTTTAGTCGTGGGCAATCGCCGACTACCCACGAGTCGGGTCCATTTACCCACAGAACTTTTACCAGCGCTATTTAAGCGGCATCTTTTTGGCCTGCTCTACAATCGGGCTGTAAGACTTTTATTTGGTATCGACCAATCAGACACCCAGTGTGGCATCAAACTCATGACCCGTGAATTTGCCACCAAGTTGTTTTGTCATTTGACGTGTCATGGCTTTTCTTATGATGTAGAAATGTTTCTATTGGCCCAAGGTCACAATGACAAAGTGTCCTCGATACCTGTGACCTTGCTCCATGATAACGCTCAGTCGACCCTAAGTTTAAGTCGTGAACTGATTCGATCAGCTACGTCTTTAGCGCATCTCAAATACAAAAAGTTACGAGGAGAATATCAACCACGACCTGCTTTAAGTCAAAGCCAAAATAAGTTACTACAAATCACCTCTGATGATTGGGGAATATCACCTGCTGTGAACGAGGGCATGCTCAGGTTGGCGCAAGCTGGAATCATAAAACGGGTGTCTATTATGGCCAATAGTCTGCATAAAGATTATCTACTTGATGAATTGAAGGCCGTGCCTCAAATTCAGTTAGGCTTGCACTTTAACGTCACCAATGGCCTACTGTTAGGACAAAAAACAGGCCAACATCAACTGGATGGACTCGCCCAAACCCGACCTTTGTTGCATTTAATTAAGCAAAGTTGGTTTGGGTGTCGCTCCCTTCCGATGGTGTTACTTAAAGATATCGAAGTGGAATTTACCCTCCAAGTGAAGAGGTTGCAGGAGCAGGGTGTGACCTTGAACTATTTTGACTCCCATCACCATGTTCACTTATTGCCAGGCGTGATCGATCAAATCGCACCGCAAGCTAAAAACTTAGGCTTAGGCCATACCCGATTGGTACTTGATTGGACTTTGTTGGGTAAACCTCAGTTCCTGTTGTGCTGGTTTTCCCTTCGAGCTAAGGGCGCTGTAAAACGCGCAGGTTTATCTTACCTGCCATTTAAATACCCAGGGCGTAAGCAGTTTATTTTCCGTAACCGATGGCAACGGCAGTTAACTAATGTCGTTGAACCAACGGAAATCATTTGTCATCCAGCCACCCAAGGTGATTTAACACGACTACCAGATGAATACACAGACCATTATAATGGTGCGCGAGTGGATGAGTTTTGGGCTTTATATAATTTAAGTCGTTAGCCAAAATTAACAACCGTTGCTTACCAAGGGTCGAATCTAAAAACGGGTAAACTGCAAAGCTTTACCTAAGATGGCTGCTGAAAGTCATTGTTATGATCAACTCATCGACCCAGTGGGTTACCTAGGGTTGAGAGGTCAGTTTTTTAAGTACAAGGATAAGTAATCCGTGATCACCTGACGAGCAAGGCTTGGATCAATGCCTTTTGGGTTGAGGGCAGTGCGCAACCAAATGCCATCAATCAGGGCCGCTATGCTAGTCGCTACCATCTGTGCTTCGTGACGGGGCATGCAGCGCTTTAATTCAAAAGTCAGGTAAGACAGAAGGCGTTTCTCATTGACCCGCTGTAAGCGATTGAGTGCGGGGTCATGCATGGCTTGAGCCCAAAACGCTAGCCAAGTCTTAACCACCGCTTCATCTTGTTGATTAGAACTAAAATTTTCTACTACAATCGCTTCGATGCGTGCGACCAGATCGTCCTTAGGCACTTTGATCAAACGCTGGTTAATACCTGTCGCAAGGTCTTTCAATATGCTGCGCATAGTCGCTTCTACAAGACCACTTTTACCACCAAAATAGTGATTGATGATACTGGGAGAAATTCCAGCTTGCTGACCGATTCTGGCCACTGATGCATTGAGGAATCCCACTTGATTGATGACTTCCATAGTTGCACGAATGAGTTGTGGACGTCTAATTTCTGGCATTCCAACTTTGGGCATAACGAACACCTATTACTGATTAAGCTAGTGTGCCACAGATTTTGAAAACACTTGCATAATGATGACGCCTGCTAAAATAAAGCTCATCCCTATGAACGCAGGAGCATCCAGCCTTTCTTGAAATACAAAGTGACCTACAATTGAAATAAATACAATACCTAAACCCGACCACACGGCATAAGTAATGCCAACAGGTATGACTTTTAGAGTGATTGAAAGTAGATAAAATGCCACCCCAAAACCAACAAACACGATAATGGATGGAATGACTTTGGTGAAACCTTCAGAATATTTAATTGCAGAGGTACCAATCACTTCACTCACTACCGCCGCAAGCAGTAATAGCCAACTTTTCATTACTAATCCTTGAATCTGTACAGTTTGAAGAAATTCACTTTACCTGATGCGGGGTCACCGTGCGAGACAATTAGCGATTGTCTGCAGATTTTTCTAAGGCTAAATAATGATCGATACCTAAGATACGATCTTGAGCATGGTGATTGACGTAAATAACTGCCGTTTCTTTAGCCCCACAGATCTTTTCGATCAAGGCTAAGACGAGTTGGCGGTTGATGTCGTCTAGGCCCAAGCAAGGTTCATCTAAAATTAATAACGGGGGGTGCTTGACCATCGCTCTAGCAATGAGAAGCAGGCGTTGGTCACCGTAAGATAGCTTATTAAATGGCTCATCACCACGCTTGTGCATACCTAATAAAGCCAACCACTGATCTGCAATATGCTTTTGTCGGTCACTACTTTTACTGTACAAGCCAATCGAATCGTAAAAACCAGAGATGATCACATTGCGCAAACTAGTGCCCACTCGATACTCCCATTGCAATGCAGTGGAGACGTAACCGATGTGTTGTTTGATCTGCCAAATACTCTCACCATGCCCCCGCTGGTAACCAAATACAAAAATATCGTTGGAGTAACATTGGGGATGATCACCCGTAATGAGGGACAAAAGGGCAGTTTTACCACTGCCATTAGGCCCACTCAATTGCCAGTGTTGGTTGGGCTCAATGGTCCAATTGAGGTCCTTAATCAACACCATTTCAGAGTGTTTAATACTGATATTGGTGAGTTTTACTAGAGGCTGTTGAGGCATTAACGTTGCGGCAGCCTTGTCTGTATCTGCCGCAGGCACTTGCATGTCTGTCGTTTTAAGATGCAGTAGCTGGTATAGCTCAGCAAACGCTTGTGCGTCATCACGTTTCACTTGATGGCGCAGTTCACCTTGTTCCATGTAGGCAATATGGCTGATAAAATTTGGTATTTCGTCAAAACGATTGAGCACCATGACCACGGGCGTGTGCTGCACTACTTCTGTGAGGTGGTCTTGCAACATGACGTGGGCCTCGCGATCAAGGCCATCAAAGGGTTCGTCTAAGACCAATAAATCAGCATGACAAGACAAGGCCCTAACGAGCATAACTTTACGTGATTCACCGGTAGATAACTTTCGAAAGGCCCGTTCGAGGATATAATTTAGCTCAAATTTTTCAATCAAATTTTTTGCTATCAGGGGGTCTATGTCATCTGTAAAGATGATTTCAGACACGGGTGTTCCGAGGCTAATAACGTCGAGAATATCGGCGTCATCCTTTTTGAGTTCGGCTTGAATGAGTTCGGCTTGAGCTTCGAAGGAGACCCAACCAATCGTCACTGGCATGCCCTCAGTGTGACCCGCCAGAATATCCCCATAGCCAACTAACACGGCAGCAAGGGCAGACTTGCCAGCGCCATTAGCGCCGGTAATTAACCAATGCTGATGCTGCTCGATTTGCCAATTAATGTGTTTAAGTTGAAAACCTTCATCAAATTCTACGGACAAATCGTGCAGCTTTAACATAAAAGATCTCGCTTAGATGATCTTCTTCATATCAGCCATGTGGCCACGCAATGTGGCGCCTATGGCTTCTACAGGGTGACTCCGAAGGGCATGGTTGACTTCAATTAGGCGCGCATTATCCACACCATTGTCATCACCACTAAGGCCACGCCCAATGACGTCTGTATCAATGTCCTGCATGAAATCACTCAATAATGGTAAGCACGCATGGTTGTATAGGTAACAGCCATATTCTGCAGTATCAGAAATAGTGGCATTCATTTCATACAACTTTTTGCGGGCGATGGTGTTAGCGATTAGTGGTGTTTCATGCAAGGATTCATAGTAAGCAGAGTCTGCAATAATGCCTGCAGCAGTCATGGTTTCAAAGGCGAGTTCTACGCCAGCCTTAACCATCGCAACCATGAGGATGCCATGGTCAAAGTACTCTTGCTCTGAAATTTCCATCTCACCCGCGGGGGTTTTTTCAAAAGCCGTTTGTCCTGTTTCTGCGCGCCAGCCAAGCAGGTTAACGTCATCGTTAGCCCAGTCTGCCATCATAGTGCTAGAAAAAGTACCATTAATAATATCGTCTTGGTGTTTGTTGTAGAGGGGGCGCATGATGTCTTTCAAGGTTTCAGACAGATCGAAAGCTTTGATCTTCGCAGGGTTAGATAGGCGATCTAGCATGTTGGTTACGCCACCATATTTTAGTGCTTCAGTAATGGTTTCCCAACCGTATTGGATGAGCTTTGAGGCATAAGCAGGGTCAATGCCCTTGTCGATCATTTTGTCAAAGCATAATAAAGAGCCTGTTTGTAGCATGCCACAAAGAATGGTTTGTTCACCCATCAGGTCAGATTTTACTTCAGCGATAAAGGATGACATTAAGACACCCGCCTTGTGGCCACCCGTGCCTACTGCGTAGGCTTTAGCTAAGGCTAAACCTTGGCCTTGGGGATCATTATCCTCGTGCACAGCAATCAAAGTAGGTACGCCAAAACC
>DDCR01000123.1:11298-12430 GCA_002335115.1 Oceanospirillaceae bacterium UBA2001 | reverse complement strand
TTTTCCTACCTAACCTCAATCTAGGGTTAATAATCCAACCATAGGACATTTAATGAGCGCATTTGCTAATACAGCGCCAGCAAGACTTGCAACCCGGCTTACATTTTTTGCAGCTGGCTTTGCAATGGCTTGCTGTGCGCCACTTATTCCATTTATAAAACAAAATGTAGGGGCTAATGAAAGCCAGTTCGGATTGCTTTTACTTTGCTTCGGACTGGGCTCTATATTTGCAATGCCAGTGGCTGGGTTATTAGCTGCACGGCAAGGCCCCCGATCTATGATGTTGCTAGGAGGCTTTGGGCTTATTATTTTTCTACCGACTTTAGCCATGGCCCAAAGCCTTTGGACTTTGGCGATGATGCTGTTCATTTTTGGAGCGGCACTAGGCACCATTGACGTTTCAATGAATCTTCATGGGGCTCATTTAGAGGGCCAAGAAAAGCGATCTTTGATGTCCAGTTTTCATGCACAATTTAGCATTGGTGGATTATCTGGAGCAGGCTTGATGACGCTACTATTATCCATCGGCCTGTCAGTGACTATGAGCGCATTAATAGGCTCCGTAGTAACATTAGGGGCTATTTTACCTACTATTAAGCGCTTATCACCCGTGAGCATCAGGCCGCAAACTGCATTTGTCTGGCCCCATGGCATTGTACTTTTATTAGGTGGTTTGGGTGCCATTATGTTTTTGGTGGAAGGGGCTGTGCTTGATTGGGGTGCTCTTTTGATTATTGATCGTCAGCTAACCAATCCATCAAGCGCCGGTATAGGGTACATTCTGTTTTCAGCCGCCATGGTGCTCGCACGTTTAACGGGAGATCATATCATTCGGGTTTTAGGTGAGTTCTGGGTGCTTGTGGTAGGGGGTATTATGTCCATCATAGGGATTGCCGTGGTGTTGCTTGCTAGCGCACCATTAGTCGCTCTTACTGGATTTTTATGGCTGGGTTTGGGCGCTGCTAATTTGGTGCCTATCTTTTTCAGTGCCGCTGGCAGACAAACAATAATGCCTCCTGGCTTAGCCATTGCTGCGGTGACAACTACAGCCTATGCTGGAGTTTTAATTGGTCCTGCCATGTTAGGCTTTGCTGCTGAGTTAACAAGCTTACCCATCGCCTTTTGGCTGCTC
>DDCR01000123.1:0-11274 GCA_002335115.1 Oceanospirillaceae bacterium UBA2001 | reverse complement strand
TGACCAAACATACTATTTAAGCCATACATGCTAGCGGCTACCGAGGGACCAATGCCTAAGGCAAATAACACAGTTCCAAAACCAACAGTTCCGCCTAGGGCCCACCCAGCAGCAATAACTGATAGCTCAATGCCACTCCGAACCCAAGCAATGGGTAAGTCTGTGACTCTTTGAAGCCCAGTCATTAGGCCATCTCTTGGACCTGGGCCCAAATTTGAAATTAAATATAAGCCACCACCAAAGCCCGTCACCAAAACACCAAGAGTGGCTTCTGCAAGCTGCAGCCCAAGGTGATCAAAAGTAGGCAGAAAGGGCAGTAAGAATTCCAACACTAAGGAAATTATAATGGCATTTAGAATAGTGCCCATACCCGGTGTTTGCTTTAAAGGTACCCATAAGAGCAGAACCACAACGCTAGTCACAAAAGTTGCAAAGCCAATACTCCAACCTGTCACCTGCATAATACCTTGAGCTAAAACAGTCCAAGGACTCACGCCAACGCCTGCGGCAACCAGTAAAGCTTCGCCTAGTCCAAACAGTATGAGTCCTGCCACTAAAAACACAACAGACAATAACGGTGGCGTTATGGTTAGCGCTTTAGGCGAACTCCAAAACAGTGTTGGGACGGCTTTAACCGATAAAAACTTTGGCTTTAATGTCATGTTCAATACTTTCTCGTAGCTGTTAATCACAACTACTTATAACGGCGTTTAATTCGAATGACTGCACTAGCCAAATGCTTCACAGTAGGAGTGAAGTTGGTGGGTATGGCGATTTGGAGAGCGATAGTTAAATAGTATGTAGTCTTAGTGCGGTCAATACTACCTAAATTTGAGGCACGCCTCTGAACCGAATAGCTTAGACAAGATCAAATACGCTTAGTTTACATGAGCGGCCCTAGTTTTATTTAAATGATCATGCGCTAGGCTACTCGCGTTCTATGGACCATTAAGGTCTGATACTAGTGTTTTTATCTCTAAATGCTCTGGCATTGACTTGGCTTCTCCTGTGCTTGGCGCTGAAGCATCCATACTAAAGAACTGCATTAAGTTGTTAAGTTCTGCAGCCTGTTCAGTTAATGCATCAGCTGCAGCTGCAGATTCCTCGACTAATGCAGAGTTTTGTTGGTTGAGTGAATCCAATTGAGACACCGCATGATTCACCTGCTCGATACCTGATGCCTGTTCATTACTCGCTGCCGCTATTTCACTCACGGTAGTGGAAACATAACTAAGCGAGCTACGGATTTTATCCAAGGAGGTGCCCATTTGATTGACCAGCAAACTGCCTTGCTCCACGCGGTCACTGCTGTCATGAATCAGATCCGTGATGTCCTTTGCTGCTCCAGCAGCTCGCTGTGCTAAGGACCTTACCTCGCCTGCAACCACAGCAAACCCTCGGCCATGTTCACCTGCTCTCGCGGCCTCAACTGATGCATTGAGTGCTAATAAATTGGTTTGAAAGGCAATGCCATCAATCAAACTTATAATATCCGCTATTTTTTGACTCGCATGAGCAATTTTACCCATAGCTTCAACAGCTTGGCTGACTACCATGCCACTCGTTTCAGCTTGTTCCATGGAGTCCTTCATCAAGTCATTGGCCTTGTCTGCATTGTTTGCATTCAGTCGAACAGAGCCTGCCATTTGCTCCATACTTGCCGCAGTTTCCTCAAGCGAGGAGGCTTGGGCGGCCGTGCGATTAGTGAGGTCTTGTCCACCTTTGGCAATTTCATCTGCACCTTGTCCCACATTTTGTGCCATCAATCTTACTTCACCAACAATACCTGCCACACTGACACTTGTGCCATTGAGGGCAATGGCAATATTATTAAGATCGCCTTCATAGTGATTACTCATAGTTTGATTTAAGTCACCCTTACTAATAGCCGAGGCAACCTGAGTCACTTCTTCTAACGCTTGCTCTAAGGCGTCCATAGAGTCGTTGATGTTCTGTTTCAGTAGGTTTAGGTCGCCGTCTAACTGCACCTCTATGCGCCGATTAAAACGTCCTTGCGCCAAAGCCTGCATAACCTGTCCTATTTCACCTAACGCCACTTCCATACTGGTCATGGCATCATCGACTTGTTTGCGAAAGTTGGCCTCTATGTTGCCTGTCATCCGAGCACTAAAGTCACCTGCAGACAAGCTGCTCATGACCTGACCCAAAGAGTGCATGGTATTCGCAACACTGTCTGCAAAATTATTGGTGGCATGCTTTAAACTATTAAAGTCACCGACTAAATCCATGTCTACTCGACGACTAAAATCGCCAGCAGCAATTGCGCCCATCACCAAATTAACTTCTGTAATAGCGTTTTGTTGCCTCACAAGAAGGGCATTAAGGGCATGCCCCGCTTGACCTGTTTCATCTTTGCTGGGATCTTTAAAGCGCAGTGAAAGATCACCCGTGTGTTCAATTTTGCTCATAACATGGGCCAAATTTAGCATTGGCTTAGAGATGATTGCTCCAAATACAAAGGCTAAAAAAATAATCAGCACCACTCCTACACCTGCAACAATCAACATGGTGATCTGCAACGCAGCAATAGGGGCAAAGGCTTCTGCTTCATCAATTTCAGCAAGAATGGTCCACATTACGTCATCATTTAACCTTAATGGTGCATAAGCAGAAAGTACTGGATTACCATTATAGTCAATTACTATCTGACTACCTAAATTACCCAGCCCCGCCTGCTTGACGGCCTCTGTATCAACTTTGCCTAGCTCTGGATTAGCAAAAGAGCCCTCTACG
The DNA here is from genome assembly GCA_002335115.1 of Oceanospirillaceae bacterium UBA2001. Taxonomy (GTDB): domain Bacteria; phylum Pseudomonadota; class Gammaproteobacteria; order Pseudomonadales; family Balneatricaceae; genus Njordibacter. The sequence continues at coordinate 8,520 of DDCR01000123.1, read as the reverse complement.
CTGTGGTTGATTGGATCTAAAAATGAATTGGACCGCATTAGTAAATCAGCGCCAACTAAATAAGTTTCCCCAGTATTACCAAGGCCTGTGCGCTCAGACATAATGGCATCAATGCCATCTAAGGAGAGTTGCATAGCCAAGATCATCACTAATTCATTTTGCACCATAACAGGTGCTGCGATGAAGGCTGCAGGATCGCCATTACTGGGGGCATAGGGGGCCAGATCTGACATGTGATATTGGCTATCAAATAAAGCCTTCTGCACCACTTCACCAAGTCCAGAATCTTTAAACTTGCCAGAAATGAGGTTGGTTTGGTAATCAGCTTCTTCAGTGACACTGTAAAAACAGTAGCCTTCAGTATCGAGTAAGAAGAGATCATAGTAGTCGTTACGTTCTATGTAACGGCTGAATAGGGTCTGTCCATTTTGATCAACCTGACTAATTGCTGTTTCTAAGCCTTGTTTCTCAATCATCAGTGCAAGGTTATCTGCCAGAGTTTGAATGTCATGCTCCGCACTAGCAAAATGTTGGGTAATTTGATTAGCTTTAATGGTCCGTTGGGCTTCCAACTGGTCAAATATTTGTTGCTCTAAGGCAGCGCGGCTATTCTGTAGGCTAATTAAGCCAATGCCTAAGGCGGGTAATATACCCGCCATAAGGATCAATAGGATTAGCTTTTGCCTTAAGTTCATATGCCCCTTGTCCCCATAAATTTTTACCTATGTGAATCCTATGCTATCACCTTCGATTTAAGCCTGCAAAAGCACCTTTGACCGCCTAAAAGATTACCCTCAACCTCAAAGGTCAGAGGTCAGAGCCAGTGCACAGACACACTAGTGGCAGTCACTAAATTTCCCATAGGTTGTCCATCAGTTATCCATAGGCAGGCCCAGGGTCAAGGCTAACCCTCTACATGGGCTAGAGTCTGATCCAGAGACTTTTTCGTCTTCTCCATTAATTCATCAATCTCTAACTTACTAATAATCAATGGTGGACACATGATCATGCTGTCTCCCACTGCTCGCATCACCAAGCTGTTTGCTAAGGCATAATCACGGCAAATACTGCCAATACCAACCTCTTTGGGGTAGTTAGTATGGCTGGCTTTATCTTGCACTAATTCTAACGCTCCCATTAAACCGATACCCCGCACTTGGCCCACCAATGGATGGTCTAATAATTCAAGCAGCCTTTGTTGTAGGTAGGGCCCTGTCTCGTCTCTAACTTTTTCGACTAGGCCTTCATCTTCAATGATAGTCAAATTTGCAGAAGCCACAGCAGCTGCCACAGGGTGGCCAGAATAGGTATAGCCATGGGCAAACTCACCCCCTTCAATGACAACCTCAGCCACTCGATCACTTATTAATACACCACCAATGGGCATATAACCTGAAGATAAGCCCTTAGCAATAGTCATAAGGTCCGCCTCAATACCCAGAGTTTCGGATGCAAACCAATTACCTGTGCGACCAAACCCCGTAATAACTTCATCAGCAATCAGTAAAATATCGTATTTTTTGCAGATGCGCTGAATTTCTGGCCAGTAAGACGTGGGTGGCACAATAACAGCGCCCGCACCTTGTACTGGCTCACCAATAAAGGCGCCCACGTGATCTGCACCAACCTCTAAAATCTTCGTTTCTAGGGCCTGTGCGGCACGCAAACCAAAGTCTTCTTCACTTTCACCCGCCAAGGTTTCATGGTACCAGTGGGGCTGCATAATGTGCTCTATGCCATCGATGATACCACCTTGGTCGTGCATACCTTTCATGCCTCCCAAGCTCATAGCCGCCATAGTGCTGCCATGGTATGCATTATAACGGGAGATAATAGTGCGCTTCTTTGGCTGGCCTTTGGCCTGCCAGTAGTGGCGCACCAAACGCACGTTAGTGTCGTTAGACTCAGAGCCAGAACCCGTGAAAAATACATGGCTAATATGGGCAGGGGCTAGTTTTTTGAGTTGCGCCGCTAGCTTAATGACAGGTGGGTGCGCAGTACCAAAAAAACTATTATAGTAAGGCAGTTCGCGCATCTGTTGAGCCGCTACATCAGCAAGCTCATGGCGCCCATAACCAATGGCTACACACCAAAGTCCTGCCATGCCATCGAGGACTTTTCCACCTTCAGAATCATATATATAACAGCCATCTGCGCCCGTAATAATGCGGGTGCCTTTTTTGTGCATGGCCTTTGAATCAGTGAACGGATGCATATAATGCTGTTTATCAAGGTCTTGTAAAGCTTTAGTGTCGTGTTGTTTTGCGTTCATCTTGTTAATTCCCTATTACACACTTAAGAGCAAGTATTCACGTTCCCAAGAACTGATGACTTGCATAAAATTATCATTCTCTTTTTCTTTCACGGCCACATAAGCTTTCACAAATCGGTCGCCGAAAATTTCTCGCAGGGGCTCACATCGATCCAACTGGATGAGGGCCTCCGTAAGACTGCGGGGTAATTCTCTGGTGCCTTTATCATAGGCACTGCCTTCAACTGGGGCGCTTGGTTCCAGCTGTTCCTGCATACCTAAATAACCACAAGCTAGGGTTGCCGCCATGGCTAAATACGGATTGGCGTCAGCGCCCCCAACTCGATTCTCAACCCGAATATTAGGGCCTGAAGTTTCTGGCACACGCAAACCAACCGTGCGATTATCAAAGCCCCAGTGCATATTGACTGGTGCTGACTCATCTTTCAAAAAGCGTCGGTAAGAGTTAACGTTGGGAGCAAATAATGCAGTGACCGCTTTGGTGTATTTTTGTAGACCGCCAATGTAGTGCTTTAAAGCTTCACTGATACCACCATCCGCCCCTACAAAAATATTATTACCCTGTGCATCGAGTAAACTTTGATGAATGTGCATGGAACTGCCAGGCTGATTCTGCAATGGTTTGGCCATGAAGGTAGCTGATAGATCATGTTTAAAGGCAGCCTCTCGCAAGGTACGCTTAAACAAGAATACTTGGTCTGCTAGGGATAAGGCCTCTCCATGATGAAAGTTGATTTCCATTTGCCCTAAGCCCTCTTCGTGAATTAGGGTTTCAACATCAAGATTTTGCGCTTCGCAGTAGTCATAGACATCCTCAAAAAGAGGATCAAATTCGTTCACAGCATCAATGCTGTAAGACTGACGTCCCGTCTCAGCGCGGCCTGTTCTACCTTTAGGGGCTTGCAAGGGAGAGTCTGGATTATGGCTTCTTTGGGTCAGGTAAAACTCAGCTTCAGGTGCAACAATAGGTGTTAGCCCCATATCTGCATATAACTTCAGCACCTTGCGCAATATAGTGCGTGGCGCCAAATCGACTAACTCACCATGGCGATCATAACAATCATGAATAATCTGCGCCGTAGGCTCAGTAGCCCATGGCAATAGATGCGCAGCATTAGGATCTGGCTTTAAATAAACATCAATTTCTGCAGGGTCGATCATACTATAGTCATCTAGATAGTCGCCTGTCACCGTGGCGACTAAAACGCCTTCTGGTAATCGAATGCCTTCGCCATCACAGAACTTGGCCGCAGGCATAATTTTCCCCCGCGCCATACCGGTAAGGTCGCTCACAATACATTCAACTTCTGTTATTTTATGTTCTTGCAACCATTTTTGTAAGCCATTAAAATTAGTCATAAATCACCGACCGCCTTGGCTTTGCTGGTGCCCATTACAGGCCCTTGCAAAGGCAGTAAAAATAGATTGGTAAAAGGCATCCTGAGTCACTTGATACTCGGGATGCCATTGCACTGCCAGATTAAAGGCTTGGCCGTTGGGATCAGTAACGGCTTCCACCAAACCATCTTCGGCTATCGCCTCAACCCTCAAGCCAGGCGCCAATTGATTGATACCTTGCCCATGTAATGAGTTGACCCGCACTTCTGGCTGACCATAGAGAGTATGGAGCAATCCATGGTCAGTTAACTTAATGTGATGACTATGGCCATATTGAATGTCCATGGGATCAGCCTTGTTTTCTCGATGGTCATTAAAGTGGGTCAACTCTTGTACATGCTGATGTAAACTACCACCATATGCAACATTCATTTCTTGAAAGCCTCGGCAAATGGCGAGCAGAGGCACACCTCGTTTTATAGCCGCCGGAATTAAAGCTAATGCAAGGTTATCTCTGGCCTTATCGTGCTGAGTCCCTGCTCGGCTCGCTGCCCCGTAGTGATGTGGTTCTATATTACTGTAGCCACCAGGCAATAACACACCATGAAGATGACTTAACAAGTCCTCTATATCAATGTCTAACTGATTGTTTTTGTTGATTAAGGCGGGGATGAGAACTGGTATGGCTCCCATTGCATCAACCACTGCACGAGCATATTTCTCGCTCACACGATGGTATGGGTGCAGGCCGTCTTGGTTCACTTCGCAAACGAGGCCGATGAGGGGTTTTGGCATAGATTTAAATGGCCTCGTAGGCACCTGTTGTTAGACGTTTGACCATAGCATAAAGCGGTTTTAACCTTCAATAGCTGTGTATATTATTTTGAACACCTGTGTTCTGCTCGGTATATACTTGATAAAGACATCCAATATTATGTTTTATATAAAATTATTAAAGAATAAAGATTGAATTTAATTCATATTCCAACTTTTTTATAAAAAAATAATTACATTATTCCAAACATTAAGCTGTGAATGCTTGTCTATCACCTCTATTCTGATACCATCTTAGAAAGACCCATGAAAGAGATTTTTAGCTCATGCCCCATACCATTGCCTCCCCTAGTGAGGCTGAAGCTTTTTTGAGCGCTCACCCAGACCTTGTGAGTGTGGATATCTTATTGCCAGACCAACATGGCATTTTGCGAGGCAAGCGGGTGCCGGCAAACGAGTTAATCAAAGTGTATGAACAAGGTATTTATTTACCCGGGTCAGTATTTGCATTGGATATTAATGGTAATACGGTTGAAAGTACGGGTATTGGCTTTGACACAGGAGATTGTGACCAGCCCTGCAGAGTCATTGCTCATACCTTAACCATGGTGCCATGGCAGGATAAGCCCATAGCACAGTGTTTAATTACCATGGAACAGGCCCCTGGTGAGGCTTACTTTGCTAACCCACGCCAGGTATTGAATCAAATTTGTGATCAGTATCAAGCCCAAAACTTAACTCCCGTGGTAGCGGTTGAATTAGAGTTCTACCTCACCGATTTGAAACGCCTTGACTCAGGCCTATTGCAGCCACCAATTGCGCCGATAACAGGCCTTCGCGAAGTAGACACGCAAGTTTATGCGATTGACAATATCGATGACTATAGTGCTCTTTTGGATGACATCATGCTGGCTGCCCAAGCGCAAAACATACCCACATCTACAGCCGTGGCTGAGTATGCCCCTGGACAGTTTGAAATCAATTTACAGCATGTTGCAGATCCCCTGCTGGCTTGCGACCAAGCTATTTTACTGAAACGGATTATTAAAAGTCTGAGTCGCAAGCATGGTTTTGGCGCTACCTTTATGGCCAAGCCTTACGCTGATCAAGCAGGTAGTGGTCTGCACATTCACATGAGTTTACTCGATGCTTCTAGCACCAATGTATTCGCTTGCAGTCAGCAACATCAGCCCAATCCGATGCTCAGCAAAGCTTTAGCTGGCTTACAAGCCACCATGGCTGAAACTATGGCTCTGCTGTGCCCCAAAGTGAATTCATATCGTCGCTTTCAACCTGACTTCTTTGTCGCCATGGCGCCAACATGGGGAGTGGATAACCGCACGGTTGCCTTGCGTGTCCCCAATGGCCCAAGTGCAGCTACCCGCATTGAACACCGTGTGGCAGGCGCTGATGCCAACCCTTATTTGGCCATGTCTGCATTACTTGCAGGCGCCCTTCACGGTATCAACCACAATTTATCTGCAGGCCCCCAAACGATGGGTAATGGAGCTCAAAAAGTGACTTCTAGCTTGCCACTAAATTGGGTGGATGCCTATGCTATGTTGAATGATAGTGAGTTTTCTGCAAACGCTTTTGGCGCTAAATTCATCCACGTTTACAGCCAAGTGCAGCAACATGAATACGCCGAGTTTAACCGCCACGTCAGCAGTTTAGAAATAGACTGGTACCAACGAACACTCTAACCCGTAGGATTTTTATGAGCCAAACCCATACCCACTCTTATTATGCCGCCAGCGCTAACCAAGAGTTGCAATGCCCCACTTTACAGGGCCATCACAGTGCGGATATCTGCATTGTAGGCGCAGGCATTACTGGCCTTAGTGCGGCTTTAAATCTTGCAGAAAGGGGCTATAAGGTCACGGTGCTTGAAGCTAATTTGGTGGGGTGGGGTGCTTCTGGACGCAGTGGTGGACAGATGATTTTTGGTTATGGCTGTGACATGTCTGTGATCGAAAAGTCTGCGGGTAAGGTAGCGGCTAGAAGCATGTGGGACATGTCGGTTGAGGCCATTGACGTTCTTCGAGAGCGTGTAGAACAGCACCACATACGGTGTGATTTGCAGCAAGGCCATTTGCATGCTGCTATAAAGCCCCGCCAAATGAACGAACTTGAAGAGTGGCAACACGGCCTAGAAAAAGATTATGGCTATGATAGTTTAACCCTGTGGGACCAGCAGGACGTGCAATTAAAAATGCAGAGTGAGCGTTATCTTGGTGGTCTTTTTGATGCCAACTCAGGCCATATTCATCCCCTCAATTACACTTTAGGCTTAGCCCAAGCAGCCCTTGATGCAGGCGTGACTATTTATACTGACTCTGCCGTAACTAAGGTAACTAGAAAATCTCAAGCGAATGTTTGTCAGACCGCTCAAGGGCAAATTAAAGCCCAACAAGTGCTTTTTTGTGGTAACGCCTATATGGGTAAACTAGTGCCTGAAATTAGCAATAAAATAATGCCAGTTGGCACTTATATTGGCGCCACAGAGCCCTTGGGGGAAGCGCGAGCCAAAGCCCTAATCAATAATAATATGGCCATTGCTGACGTTAATTTTGTATTAGATTACTTTCGCTTATCAGCAGACTATCGGATGCTTTTTGGTGGTCGTGTTAGCTACTCTACCTTAGCACCACCAAACCTCATGCACTCTATGCGTCAGCGTATGTTGGGTGTTTTTCCACAGTTGGCTGACGTTAAAATGGCCTATTCATGGGGTGGTAATGTCGCTATAACTATGAATCGAGGCCCTCACTTTGGCCGCGTTGGTCAAGACTTATACTTTGCACAAGGCTTTTCAGGACACGGCATTGCAGCCACGGGCTTGGCCGGTAAGCTGCTAGCAGAAGCCGTAGCTGGGCAAGCTGAACGATTTGATTTATTTAAAGAAATTAGCCATCTACCTTTCCCTGGTGGTTCTTTATTAAAAACCCCCGCACTCATGTTAGCCATGACTTGGTATCGCTTGCGGGATATGTTGTAGTACATCGGGGTGTATTGTTATTGGGATAGGTTGCCATTGTTGGCACTCACAACCTTAGCCGTTGTCTCACCTAAGTTGCGAAAGCGGTGGGGCAGATGGGTACGAAAAAAATAACCATCTCCAGTGACCAAATGATAAACCTGCTGATCCACTGTTAGTTCAATCTCGCCTTGCACCACAATACCCGCTTCTTCTCCATCGTACTTAATCATCTCGGCACCAGTATCAGCTCCAGGCGGATAAGTTTCACTAAGTAAAGAGATGTTTCGCTCTGCCACACCGTGGCCAATGAGCTTTATGGCGACTCCTTGAGCACTCATGTCAGCCTGTTCATCAGCCTTAAAAACGACCTGATTACTCATCACTAGATCGGTGGTAAAAAACTCTTCCACTCCCATCGGAAAACCCTTAAGCACCTTAAGTAATGAGCTAAAAGATGGGCTTACAGTGTTTTTTTCAATCATGGAAATGGTGCTGTTAGTGACTCCTGCACGCTTACCTAATTCGCGCTGTGACAGCCCTAAACGTTTACGAATGGTTTTTAATCTAGCTCCTAAGTCCAAAGTCTTAACTCCCTATATTTCAATAACTCAGCATGCCTAGAGTGGAATGCTTACGCACACCCTCACGCCCTTGCCAATTGCAGTATTTATATCAACGACTCCACCTAACGAACGCGCACGTTCGTCTACACCAGATAACCCAAACCCAAGTTTTTTCTCTATGGGATCAAAGCCCACACCATTATCTTCAACCGTTATGTGCATGTGTTGGTCAGTTATAGTTAAATGCACTTTGAGCCAACTTAGCTGAGCATGTTTAACGGCATTATTGACCAGTTCTTGCACAATACGGTAGCTGGCAATGCTATATATTTCTTCTAGGTCGTTGACTGAATCATCAATGGTCAGGGCTAAATCAATGTTTTGTTCATCTAAGTGGAAGGCAATCATGCATTGCTCAACAGCCGCCTTCAGACCAAACTCATCTAAGGCCTCTGGCCTTAAGCGTTGAATCATATCACGCATGGTTGCATACAAAGCATCGGCTTGAGAGGTAATGTCTTGGGCGTAAGTCCCCACTAGCTCTGTGGTTTGTGCCTGCTCCAAAATGTGGGCGTTGATCTTAATCGCAGTCA
>DDCR01000146.1 GCA_002335115.1 Oceanospirillaceae bacterium UBA2001 | reverse complement strand
GCAGCGTCACCACGATACACATTGAGTGCATGGTCTAAGGATCTATTCAATGCGGCTAACGAATGATGCAACCACCACCGACTGGCTCTTCCCATCTTATAAGCGCCTGCGGTGTCGTCGTCTAAAATATAGATGGGTAACACTCGCTTGGCCTTGCACGCTGCTGTGAGTGCGGGGTTGTGGTTTAATCGTAGGTCTTGTCGGAACCAGATAATTGAAACTGGATGATTCATAGGCACCTTACTTTATTTTTTCAATGACAAGAGTGATTTGACCAACCTTAAAACCCCATTTGGTCATTTCAGTTTGATTAATCAAACGAGACTCATCCAGCTGATAGATCCAATCATTTAAGTGGATATCCCATACCGTGTCATCAACTTCTATGGCTAAAGTATATTGCCAATTAAAGGCAAAGCCTCGGCTTTGGCCCGAGGCTTCACCGACAGAATCAGAGGCTACACCAGTGTAACGATTGTCAGCGTGTTCTACCAAATTCCAGACTCTTCGCTGAGTCTCACCATCGTCATAAAAAAAGTCTTCCTCCAGCACACCCTTGTTCCCCTCCCATGAGCCAATTAAATCAGCACGAAAACGTCGGATCACCTTGCCGTCTCTATTTTGCACCATGCCATAGGCTTCAAGTTTGCCATCAAAAAACGTTTTCATGTCAAATTCGGGGGTAGTGGATTGGTAATCAGAAATCTTGGCACTGCACCCAATTAGCAGAAATCCTAAACAAACAGTGGCAAGTGAACGCGAAAAATAACGCCTAAAAAGTTTAAAATTGATCATGGGTTTAGTCCTATTAATTGATTGCGAAGTTTTGGTTTTAGCGTGTTCTCAGAGAGCCATATNNACGTACAATATGAGTTGGTCTTGGGGTTCAATATTAGGCCAAATGTCAGTTAATATGCTGACCCAGTCAGCTTGGTAATCTATTTTTTGACGACGCCACTCATCAATCGTTGAATCGATGAGTTGCTCAGCGCTAATACTGCGCTTATAGAGCAGCTCAAGTGCGAGGGGCCGTTGATTAGCAACATAGGCACCTGAAGGAGTGAGTACTTTGGCTTCATAAATTTCAAACCACAGCCATTTCATATTAGCTGAGCCCACTAATTTAAAGCTAGGTAAAGGGGTCGTTGCAACGGAGGCATTGGCGTTCAATGTTTGGTTACTTACTGTTTGTGTACTCAAGGCATGCTGACTAGGGAGCAGCAGAAGGCCAAGAATCGCCCATGTTAGTGTTGATTGTTTGAGTTTATCCATGGGATTTTTGCCTCATTAAAACGTCCATTTTGACACACATAGGTAACCAGATGCCCCAAAGGATGCCCACTATAGTCAGAGTAACCAAAGACCCTTGGGGGAAAATAACGGCGCCCAACTTCCAACTGGCCCAATACGCATAGACACCACCTAGAGCGCTGAAACTGATCAGGTAAATCCACTTGAACTTGCGCAAGAAACGCATGCTATGGCCTAAGTTCAGAATAAAAGCAGCCCATAAAAATAGTAGCCAAACTGGCCATGCAGAAAAGTTGAAGAAGCCCAATTGCATCATTGATAAGTCGATAATAAATCCACCCAAGGCCAGTATAAGAACCTTACTATCGTCAATTCGACTCGGTGTAAAAACAAAATGCATAGCCAAAATAGCTAGGGTGACAGGCAGCCAAGTGTTACCACCTAAAATTAGTGTTAGCCACATCACTTGAAAGCTGATCAGCTGAAACCACAACCATTTTGTCATTACATTAGCCCTAGTACTCGTTTTTTATCAGTTGGATATGCGCCAAGCCAATGGCTGACTCTCGGAAGCCACCTTCACAATAGCAGAAATAATAATCCCACAAACGGATGAAGTCATCACTAAAGCCCAACGATTGAATGGCTTCACGATTGGCTAAAAAAGTCGCTCGCCAAGCGCTGAGTGTTCTTGCATAGTCAATACGGTAATCTGAAAGCTGTTTCATATACATGTTGGTGTTGTTCTTTACTAAGTCACAAATGACGCTGACCGAAGGCAAGTGGCCACCCGGGAATATATTACGCTGAATGAAGTCAACATTGTTCACGTAGCTGTCATAGCGTTGGTCGTTCATAGTGATGGCTTGAATAAACGATTTTCCACCTGGTTTTAATAACTTATCTAACATGCCAAAATAGGTTGGCATAAATTTATGCCCTACAGCTTCAATCATTTCGATAGACACAATTTTAGAGTATTCACCTGTTAAATCTCGATAATCCTTTTTTAACAAGGTTATTTTTTGATGCAAGTCGGCGTCATTGATACGTTTTTGTGCGAGGTCAAACTGGGCGTCTGATATGGTTGTTGTGGTGACTTGGCAGCCATAGTTTTGAGCGGCATAACAGGCTAACCCACCCCACCCAGTGCCTATTTCAAGCAGGTGATCGTTTTCGCTAAGGTCTAGCGACTCACAAATAGTTTTAAGCTTGTGCTGCTGAGCTTCCTCAAGAGTTGTGGTCTCGTGTGGAAAAATAGCAGATGAATATTGCATGGCCTTATCTAAGAACACCTCATACATTTCATTACTTAAGTCGTAATGTGCGGCAATGTTAGTTCGACTGCCTGCCTTACTATTGCGGTTTGAGCGATGCTTGAACATGTTGACAATGTTTAATAAAAATCCAAAGCGCTGCTCGTGCTTTTCTAGGGTTGCTAAATTTCTAGAAAATAGGCGGATCACGTCAACTAAATTATCACTACTCCACATACCCTCGACATAGGCTTCACCTGCACCAATACTGCCACCCCATAAAATACGTGAGTAGGCTTTTTGGTCGTGCACAGTAACAGTGGCTTTAATGTTTGCATCACTGTTACCAAACGAGATTTCTTGCCCATTTTCAATCAACCTAATATGGCCATCAGTGAGTTTCTTGAGTAATGAAAAGACTACTTTTTTACTCAACGAGGACTTTCCCATTTGCTCAATATCTTTAATGTTGGAGATGCTCATATTTTACTCTTCGTATTGGGCTTGCTAGTCGACAAGGTAGGTGATTCGGTTTTTTTTATTTGGTAAGGCACATAACGGATACCTTTCAAATACAACTTTAAAGCTTGCCAGTATATAGCCCTTACAATGCTAAGGGATACAATTGGCCAGCGAAAGAATACTGCTGTAATTTTTTTAGCGTCAATGTTATAGCGGGTTGCGCAAAACGATGCCGTAAATAGGTGATGCTCGCGCCAGCTTTCAATAACAATTTCTGTGCGCGTTGTGGGTTCTTTAACTTGCCATCGGTACTCCATGTCTAAATCCATAAAGGGTGATACATGGAATGCTTTTTCTGTAGCGACGGGTGATATTAAATCAATCAAGTAACAGTGGCTCTTATTCCAAGGTGTATTGCTAACTTCGGCCACAAGGTATTTGGCGGTTTCGTTTTCATACAAAAAGAAAAAGTTAACGGGGCTAAAATAAATACCAAAGCAGCGTAATTGAGCCAACATGCATACGCGATTTATAGGGCTAACGTTTGC
>DDCR01000089.1:12147-12783 GCA_002335115.1 Oceanospirillaceae bacterium UBA2001 | reverse complement strand
CTCATCTGCTACAATTTGATAGTGTGCATGGCCGCTTCAACGGCAACATCGAATACGATGACAAGCATCTGTTCGTCAACCAAGACAAAATCCAACTCTTTCAGCAAAGAGACCCGAGTAAGCTACCATGGCAAGCACTCAATATAGACTTAGTCTTAGAGTGTACTGGTCTATTTACCCAGCGCAACCATGCCCAAGCTCATATTGACGCAGGTGCGCACAAAGTTTTAATTTCTGCCCCTGGGCAAGATTTAGATGCCACTATTGTGTATGGTGTTAATCACCATACACTGACAGGTAATGAGCGCATTATCTCTAACGCCTCCTGCACCACTAACTGCCTAGCCCCCTTAGCTAAGATACTCGACCAAGCTGTGGGCATAAAACAAGGCCAGATGACCACCATCCACGCTTACACCAACGATCAACTGCTCACAGATGGTCAACATAGTGATTTATATCGCGCTCGCTCTGCTACCAGTTCCATGATCCCAACTAAAACGGGTGCCGCAGCAGCCGTTGGTTTGGTATTACCCCAACTTAATGGCCGTTTAGATGGTATGGCAATTCGTGTACCAACGATTAACGTGTCATTGGTTGACCTAACTTTCGTTGCAGGCCAAGAAACGAGCACTA
>DDCR01000089.1:4083-12061 GCA_002335115.1 Oceanospirillaceae bacterium UBA2001 | reverse complement strand
TGGTATGATAATGAATGGGGCTTCAGTAACAGAATGCTGGACACTAGCCTAGCCCTAATGCAACATTAACCTTCAGGTGTTCCTGTGCTAATTTGGCACCACCTTACTATCAAGGATAGACCTTTATATTATGCAATTACGACGTACTAAGATTGTCGCTACCTTAGGCCCTGCTACCAGTAGCCCAGAAGTTCTCAAGAGTATTATTGCAGCGGGTGCCGACGTAGTAAGGCTTAACTTTTCTCATGGTACTCCAGCCGATCATCAACAACGTGCGGCCATGGTGCTTCAAGCTGCCAAGGAAGTTGGACGCCACGTTGCCTTGCTGGCAGACTTGCAGGGACCTAAGGTTCGGGTGGCCAGATTCACTAACAACAAAGTGCAACTGCAAGAAGGTCAAGACTTTCTGTTAGACCCCTCTATGGATCTTGAGGCGGGCACAGAGGAAGCGGTTGGTTTAGACTTTCCTGAATTAGGCAAAGACCTGCATAAAAATGACATTCTGCTACTAGATGATGGCCGCATCGTGCTTAAAGTGGTGCGTGTCAGCGAAGAAAAAGTGTATACCCAAGTAGAAATTGGTGGCCCACTTTCCAACAATAAAGGCATTAACTTACAAGGTGGAGGTTTATCTGCAGCGGCATTAACACCCAAAGATCGTGCTGACTTAATTACCGCTGCAAAGATTGGCGTAGACTACATCGCTATTTCTTTCGTACGCAATGCAGAAGACATGCATGAAGCAAGGGCTTTGCTTGAACAAGCCCATAGCAATGCCAGTTTAATTGCTAAAATAGAGCGTGCAGAGGCCATAGATTCAGTGGTCCTAGAAGGCATCATTGAAGCTTCTGAAGGGGTGATGGTGGCCCGTGGGGATTTGGCTGTGGAAATTGGCGATGCTTTGTTAGTGGGTGTTCAAAAAGACATCATCAAACACACCCGGCGCCTCAACCGTATTGTCATTACAGCCACACAAATGATGGAATCTATGATCACCAGCCCCATGCCTACTCGAGCAGAAGTGTCTGACGTTGCTAACGCAGTCATGGATGGTACAGACGCAGTCATGCTGTCTGCTGAAACTGCAGTGGGGGACTTTCCCGCTCAAACTGTAGAAGCCATGGCGCGGGTCTGTTTAGGCGCTGAGCAACATCGGAATGCCTACAAATCATCTCATCGGGTTGATATTTCTGTGCATAACATCGATGAAAGTGTGGCTTTGAGTGCCATGTATGCCGCCAACCACCTCGATGGTGTTAAAGCCATTATCTGCATGACCCAGAGCGGGCAAACCCCACTACTCATGTCACGCATTCGCTCAGGCATCCCCATCTTTGCCTTTACCCCAGAAGCAGAAACCCAGCGGCGTGTATGTTTATATCGCGGAGTAATTACTCACCCATTCGACTCTGATGTACTGGAAAACTCTGAGGTAAACCACATCGCAGTAGAACAACTTAAGGCCTTAGGTGTGGTCAAAGATGGTGACATCGTACTTATTACTAAAGGGGATTACGTGAAGGCCCACGGCGGCACAAACACTTTAAAAGTCGTTCGCGTGGGCAATCAAATTCAATAGTACGATTCTTTCCTATTATTGATTCAGCCGGAAGGCCACAAACAGTGGTCTTCCCTCACGCACAATACGCAGGGAAATTGAACGTTGTATCGGCAATGCTGCTGCTAATTCAACAAACTGCTGAACACTAGAAATGGGCTGGTTTGCCATACTCGTAATAACATCCCCAGGCTTTAGACCCAATTCTTGAGCTACCCCCGCGTCCACTTCCAAAATATCGATACCATTGCGTATACGCATAGCCTTTGCTTTCTCTGGTTTCAAAGCCACCACCCGCAAACCAATGCGTTCGACATACTCTCCAGGTTCGGCGGCACTTAGAGTCTCCGCGATGTTTTTAGGCAGATGTCCAATAACCACGTCCACCTCTATACTTTTTCCATCTCTGACCAATTGGATCACCACCGATTGATCCGGCGCTATAGCCCCTATAAAATGTGCCACTTGGGCCGACATAATGATGTCATTGCCATTGATTTGAGTGATGACATCTCCTGCCTTCAGACCTGCCTCGAGGGCTGGACTATTGTCAAACACTTGAGCAATCAGAGCCCCCGCAGCCTTATCCAAGCCAAATGACTCTGCTAAATCTTGGCTCACTTCTTGAATTTGCACACCCAACCAGCCACGCGCCACTTCTCCAGTCGCCCTTAACTGAGCAACTACTGAGATGGCTGTATTACTAGGGATGGCGAAGCTAAGCCCCATAAAACCGCCTGAGCGGGTATATATTTGCGAATTGATACCAACCACTTCACCGTCTAGGTTAAATAAGGGACCACCAGAATTACCCGGGTTAATGGCCACGTCCGTTTGGATAAAAGGCACGTAGGTTTCCGAGCGAAGACTGCGACCTATGGCACTTACTATGCCGGCCGTGACCGAATAATCAAAGCCAAATGGAGAGCCAATGGCCAACACCCACTCCCCGACTTTCAACTTATCAGAGTCTGCCATCTCTAGATAAGGTAGATCTTTTCCATCAATTTTTAACAAGGCTAGATCAGAACGAGGATCTGAGCCAATCAATTCTGCTTCCATTTCACGGCGGTCATTTAAGGCGACGAAAATTTTATCTGCGTCTTTGACCACATGGTGGTTGGTTAACAGGTAACCATCTTCACTAATCAAGAAACCTGAGCCCGATGAACGCGCTTCAGGCTCCTGACCTTGCCGTGGCGATTTTTGCTGCGGAAACTGACGCTCAAAGAAGTGTTTAAATATATCAGGCAACTGCTCTTGTCCAGGCATTTCAAACTGGTTACCTGTCGGCCTTTGAGCAGCAACACGAGAGGTGCTGATATTGACAACCGCTGGTGATGCTTGTTCAACTAATTTTGTAAAGTCGGGCAGCCTTGCAGACCAACTTAAACTCGCGTAAAGCAATGACCCCAGCAAAATAGCCGTGATTTTATAGTTTATGGAGACTCGTTGCGTCATAGCGCTGTTCCTTTAAAATCTAAATAATTGATAACAAGCATACGCCAGTTTGATAACACGGGTCGCTTCAAAAGTTATCCTTTACAAAGTTTTTCAGTTAGCGATGGCCTGTGCTCAATCTAAGGTGAGCTACTGCAAAATTAGTCTGTCATCAATTGTAGTGCTTGCACATATTCTGAGGACTGCTGGCGCAGTATAACGGGCTGCCATTGTTTAGAGGCGAGGACTGCCTCACTTTGGCTGTACCCGCGCAAGAACCATAAACCAAGGCCTAAACCTAACAAAGCGGCGACCACAGTTGCCGGCTCAGACAATGTCAACCATTGCGCTAACAAAGCACAGGCCAGCATCCATACCAATGGCATAGCAAAGGTCAATACACTGGCTTTGATAAAGGCTTTTTGGGGAACACCAAGCACCACTTCGTCTCCCACATTAAGGGTCATGTGCTGCGGTATAGGCAATTCAATACGCGAACGCTTACAGTCGGTCGCTTGATTCATGAGTCGTTGACCACAGCCACTTTTCATGCTGCATGAATTACAGGTGCTAAGGCGCAGCGTATCTAACCAGACTGAGGTCTGATCAATTGCTTGCACATGAGCAACTTGCTCAATCATAGCATTTTGAATATCAAAAGAATTTTCAATATCAGAACTGGGGGTGTTAGCCATGGGTAAAGCCCTTCGCTCTTGCGAGACGTTTATTTAGGCTTAAAGGATACCACAGAGCCTGCAACTTGCTCACCCTGCTGCAAACTCAATTGGCCTACTATGGTGACAAACATGGGCTCGCCAGCATGCATCATAGATTGACCCAAAACAAGATTTGACCCAGCAAAAGCATATCCTTCTGCGATAGTACGGCCATTTAGTGCTTCAATATAAAGCGTAAAGCTGGCATCTCCATTACTATAGGTTAATACTTCTCTAGGGGCCTGATCTGCTGTTTCTAGATTATGCTGGGTTAACACAAACCCCGCCGGTAAGCCTGCCACTGACCAACGTGCTTGGGACGCGTTAACGGCTTCTAAAGGCACAGGAAGGCGGATAATGTCATTCGTATTTTCAACCACAGAGCGAGTCTTTCCAACACTAGATAAGGCAATGCTAGTGTTGCTATTTCTTGGCTCTAGTAAAACCACCCCAGGTTGCGCTGGAATCATTTGAGGCTGCATTGCAACTCCCAAGCGTTGACCGCCCAACACCATCACTAACGTCACACTTGCAGCAACTGCCAAACCAGCAACAGGATGCCAGAAACGGTCAAGCTTACTCATTTTTGTCTTGGTATCAGCCCCTAATTGAGTGTAGGTTGTCTCGGTGTCAATGGCATGACGCACCCTATGCGCTAAATCTAAGTTTAATGATGCATGATTAGCTTCACGCTTTAAAGCCGCACTCGCCAACTGATAACGCGCCCATTTAAGGCGCATTTGCTCGTCGGTCTGACTCGCTTTTAACACACGCTGAAGTTCCAGTGGCTGGGCTGCATCATCCATTACTGCAGATAATGACTCGCTGATTGAATCGGCGTTGGTATGAGTAGATGTCAAAATGTAGCTTCCTAAATTTAACTTACCCAAGTTGGACGTCAACTAGGCTATTTGGTTCAATTTTATTTTCAAAGCGTTTAAATCCCTGACTAATCACGGTCCATTAACTTAGCCACTTCTTTGTCTATGGCATCTCTCGCCCGAAATATACGCGAGCGAACAGTGCCAACGGGGCAGTCCATGACTTCCGCAATTTGTTCATAACTCATGCCTTCAAACTCTCTCAAAGTTAGCGCTGTCCTCAAATCATCAGGCAATTTTTCTAGGGTAGCAAAAACTTTGTCTTGCAATTGGTCACGGGCCATTAGGTTTTCAGGCGTATCAACATCAGCCATCACATCTGCACTGCCGTAGTCACCGTAGTCGTTAACATCGACATCCACATCAGGGGGTCTGCGGTTACGTGCCACCAAATAGTTTTTTGCCGTATTAATCGCAATCCGATAGAGCCATGTATAAAATTGACTATCCCCACGAAAGTTAGCCAATGCTCGGTAAGCCTTAATAAAGGCCTCTTGGCTTACATCCATCGACTCATGATGATCTTTGACATAGCGGCCTACCAAGCTAATGATTTTATGCTGATACTTAAGTACCAGTAAATCGAAGGCACGCTTATCTCCAGCTTGAACTCGTTCGACAAGCTGCTGGTCAGTCTGTGTGGGTAGTGAGGTTAACGCCTTGGCATCAGGCATTTAATTTCCTTATCCTGAAAATTATGGATATACAATTAACACAACATCTTCATTTCAATAATGTAACAAGAGTACAGTAGATTGACTCAGCTGGCACGAATTTCTGCCACAATTAGCTTTTAACATTGCCGATCTCCAAGCTATAATAAGTGATCTGGCTTATACCTTGATTTCCCTTATGCAACACGATATTCAATACGATGTACTGATCATTGGATCGGGCGCCGCTGGCCTAAGCTTAGGTTTACAGCTATCTACTACGCGCAAAGTAGCTATTATCAGTAAAGACGAATTGGATGCTGGCGCCTCGGCTAAAGCTCAGGGTGGCATTGCGGCAGTATTAGATAAACAAGACCGCATTGATAATCATATTCAAGATACCCTAATTGCTGGAGCTAACTTAGGTGACCCAGAGGCCATTCAGTTTACTGTCGAACAAGCCAAGGCGAGCATAGATTGGCTTATTGAACAACGAGTACCTTTTACTGAGGACCAAGATGATGCCTCTGGTTACCACCTAACTCAAGAAGGAGGCCACAGTCATCGGCGCATAATTCATGCCGCCGACTGGACTGGACTCGCCGTCACCAGCACCCTAATTGAACGCGCTACAGAAGCAGAGAATCTAGATTTGTTAAGCCATCAGGTGGCGATCGACCTGATTACCCGTGCGAAGCTAGGATTATCCGGCAACCGCTGCTTGGGCGCCTATGTGTTGGATCAAAAAACTGGCCATGTGAATACCTTTAAAGCCCCCTGTGTGATTTTGGCAACAGGAGGTGCGAGTAAGGTATACCTTTACACAAGCAACTTAGACGGTTCATCCGGTGACGGCATTGCCATGGCTTGGCGGGCTGGTTGTCGATTAGCTAACATGGAATTCAACCAATTCCACCCGACCTGCCTATATCATTCTCAAGCAAAGTCATTTTTAATTTCAGAGGCCATTCGTGGTGAAGGGGGCAAATTAGTGCTCGCTGATGGCGAGCCTTTTATGCATCGCTTCGATGACCGCTTAGAGTTAGCGCCAAGGGATATTGTAGCCCGAGCCATAGACCATGAAATGAAACGTCTGGGCGATGACTGTGTTTATCTGGACATCAGTCACCGAGGACGAGATTTTGTGCAATCCCACTTCCCCAACATATACCAACGCTGTATGGACCTTGGTATAGACATCGCTAAGGATCCCATCCCCGTGGTTCCTGCAGCCCATTATACCTGCGGTGGCATTATTACTAACCAAGATGGTATGACCGATATTGATGGACTATATGCCGTGGGTGAAACAGCATTTACCGGTTTGCATGGCGCCAATCGTTTGGCGAGTAATTCATTGTTGGAATGTTTTGTCTATGGCCACGCTGCGGCTCGGCACATCGAAACTAACTGGAGCCAAGCGGCATTAGATGAGCTTATCCCAGCCTGGGATGAAAGCCAAGTGAAGGACTCCGATGAGGACGTGATCATCTCCCACAATTGGGACGAATTACGGCGTTTTATGTGGGATTATGTAGGTATAGTGCGAACGGACAAACGTTTGACGAGGGCCCAACACCGCGTCGAAATGTTATTAAGTGAAATAAATGAGTTTTACAGTAACTATCGTATCAGTGGTGACCTGATTGAACTTCGTAATTTAGCCTTAGTCGCCTCGATCATTATCCATAGCGCCCAGCAACGTAAAGAAAGTCGAGGATTACACTTCACCTTAGACTACCCACATTCCTTGCCCGTAGCCCGTAACACTATTTTGACGCCAACTAACTTCGATTGGCAATAGGAATTTGCTGATACCAGCGACCAAATACTCTGAGTTTACGCAGCTCATTGACTGGACCACTATCAATCATTAAGGGCCACCAAAACTGACCGCCTCCAGTCACTGCGATATGCAGGGTAATGAAGTAAGGGCTAAAACCAGACTTAGCCATTAACTGACCCTGTACCTGCTGACCATTTTTTAAATAACAACAAAATTCATTGGGCGTCCATCTCATTGCCACCACACTCGTGCCAGCATTGAGCCAAGCGTAGCGCCAGACCCAGCCACCAATGACTGACCCCGTCAATGAAAAATACGCCAGTATCAGCCAAAACTCACGCAAAATTCCTATACTGCAAAGACTTAACCCAATCCAAACTATGATCGCGCAGTAAGTTAGATGGATTGAAGCCTTAAGCTGGAATTTGGCTCGACTGAGCATAGTCTTTCACTTGCTGAACCATCGCTGCTAACTCTTCATCATCACTGTGGGCATGACCCATAAACCAAGTAAATAAATCAGGATCTTGCTGACTCAGCAAACGCACATAGACTTGCTGCTGATTAGCACTGATTAAAGGCAGTGCATGAGCCGCAAATGGTCCCAGCAAAACATCTAATTCCAACATGCCACGGCGACTGTGCCAAACTTGTCGCTTTAATTCTGTTTCATTCAACATTGAATTCCTCCGTTTTAACCCATACCATAGGGGCAGAGTGCTATGTTAGCGCAAAGCGCAAAAACATGCCTGCTAGGCATCCCTATTTAGATCATTAAAAACCATGAAACAAACCTATTTTTGCCCATTAGATCATTTTGGTAGTGTCAGTTTAAGTGGCCAAGATGCCCAGACGTTTTTGCAAGGCCAGATCACATGTGACGTCAATAAAGTTACTCCATCACAGGGGCAATCAGGCGCTTATTGCACCCCTAAAGGTAACGT
>DDCR01000089.1:0-4074 GCA_002335115.1 Oceanospirillaceae bacterium UBA2001 | reverse complement strand
TTGAGCATAGTGCCCAGTGTACAACAAGCTTTCGCTAAGTATATTGTATTCTCTAAGGCCGAACTGCACGACAGTAGCGCAGCTTGGTGTCGTTTCGCCATCTGGGGGGACGCTGCAACCGAATGTATCACAGAGGCCTTTGGTTCAGCGCCAAACAGTCACCTTGGTAGCATTCAAAATGAACGCAGCTTAGCTTGGGGCATGCAATCAGAGGCCAGTGAATTTATTGCTTATTGTCGCCCAGAAGATAAAGCACAGGTCATAGGGTTATTGGAACAACGCGCAAGCTTAGCCGAAGTCAATGCGTGGGAGACGCTACAAATTAATCAAGGGCTGATGTATGTCACGCCAGATATCAGTGACAGCTACGTTCCACAAATGCTTAATTTACAGGCTACAGGGGCTATCGATTTTAAAAAAGGCTGTTATACGGGCCAAGAAATTGTGGCGCGCATGCAATATTTAGGCAAATTAAAGCGTCACTTATTTATTGGCCAGGTCCATTCAAGTCAAGCCGTGATGGTGGGCCAACAGATTGACGCTAATAAGCGTAAAAATGTGGGTCGCATCACCAGTGCAGCGTCTAATGGAGAGCACTCCTACAGGTTTACCGCCGTCATTAATCGTACAGAGGCGCAAGCAGAAGAACTGCATCTGCATGAACAAGACAAGGGCATTATTTCTTTGTCTCCTTTGCCCTATGAAATTGATCCGCAAGTTTTTGAACGCATCAAACTTTAATTCCATGCGCTTTGCTGCGCCCCAGTCAATAATACATATCGCATTTGCAACAAAACCTACCACTTAGTGAGGCCTGGCTTAATCAACTAAGCCAGGCCTTGGCTTTTATTAAGCCTTAGATTAAGCACAAGATTAAGCATAGGAATAACCATGAAGGCACCCATAAGTGAGCTGACTATATTAGGCAATGGCTACTGCGGTTCGCGCCTGTATGCAAACCATAGTAACGCTCGCATAACGAGTCGCACACCAACCCTTGATGAACACATTTATTTCCAATTAGACGATCAGACGTCCTGGCAAAACATTCCAACATCCAAGCAAGTTTTGTGGACTTTTGCTTGCTGCAATAGTGACTTAGAAAACCGTTTTTTCACGTTTCTCACACAGCGCTGTGAACAAGTCTTTATTTATTCAACCACCTCAGTCTACGAACATAAGTTTGAAGGACAAGTGATTGACGAAATGAGTGCTATTGACCGCACTAAAGCCCGCGCCTTGGCGGAAGAAAACTATCGGCAACAGGGGGCTTGCCTTTTAACCCTTTGTGGTATTTCAGGCCCTGGTCGAAGCCCCATAAACTGGCTTAACACGGGCCGCATCAAAAACGCCAATAAAGAGGTGAATTTAATACACGTCGATGACATCGTCTCAATCACCAAACTATTGTTAACTCAAAAACTTGACGGCATTAGACTCAATCTCGCGCCAGGGAAAACTTATTCTTGGAGGGAAATTGCTCACACTAATAACTACGTCTTCTCTGATGAGGCTTTGGCACACAAGGCATCTAAGAAGCTCATAGCTAATACTCATTTGCGCAACTACCTAAGGCAAGATTATGTATTCATCAACCCCATCGAGTGAGACCAGCATGCCGCCTTTAGTCGCTGCGCGTGCCTGAGCGCTTTTAATCGGGTTAACCTAGGGTTTGCTTCAATACGGTTAGCTTAAACTGGACACAGCAGAGTTAGTCTTAATGTTGATGACGATTTCTGTGCCAAGCCACAACACGAGTAACTATGGCAATGGGAATGGCATTGAAAATAATTAAACTACTCAAGATGACCCGCATTAAGTCGCTACCATCTCGGTAGTAGGTCTGATTACCTGCCAAGTAAGCTTGGTAGCAATGATCAGGACCATCCAAAGGTAAGAATGTATAATTAATGATGCCCTCTAATAGGCGCCAATAGTTTTGCCTCTGAGGTGCCGCATGTCGAACGTTGTAGCCCACGCGGGCAGAAATAGTTGAATCTGCATAACCACCAGCTAAGGCATTACCAAGTTGATCAATGGCGATAAGTACGGAGTAAAGCCAACCGCGATACCCTAGTGTGTTTGTCATTTTAAACCCTACGTTGACTTAAGTATTAGCTTAACAGATTTATATTATACGCATTGAGTGAGTTTGTGTTAAATCTGGCAGACTCAGGTTTAGTCTTTTTAATTGCCAGATCAAGGCCGTTGAGGTAGCTTATGGAAAGTTTCCATCATTGGAAAAAGAAGCGTGTATACACAACCCTCTATTTTCTGTGATAACCACTCATGCTGGGTTCACCAAATTGGTTCACCAACCCAAAAGGCACAGAACGATGGCGCATCACCATGAAACCAAACAAGTCTGCTTTAATGAGGCAACCCGTGCATGGGCAAAAATTGGCCTTCTATCGTTTGGTGGACCTACCGCACAAATAGCCTTAATGCACAGGATTGTGGTGGAACAAAAAAAATGGCTAAGCGAAGCCCAATTTTTAAACGCCCTGAGTTTTTGTATGCTCCTACCTGGCCCAGAGGCAATGCAACTGGGCACCTATGTAGGTTGGCGTTTACACGGTTGGCGGGGGGGAATGACAGCCGGTCTGTTGTTTATCATACCTGGAGCAGTTGTGGTGTTAGTGCTCGCCATGATCTACGCATCTTTTGGCAATATCTCCTGGGTTGAAAGCCTTTTTTGGGGCATTAAGGCCGCTGTGGTAGTGATTGTCATTGACGCCTTGTTCCGGGTATCAAAAAAAGCGCTCAAAGGCGCTGAGCATTGGCTATTAGCTTTAGTGTCTTTTATTTCAATTTTCTTTTTAGCGTTACCTTTTCCCCTCATTATATTGTTGGCAGCCACCTATGGGTTTTTGCGCTTTCAAAGTCATTTGGATAACAGCCTTGTCAACCAGAGCCACCCACCTTTTTCCCAAACCATTAAGACCCTCACCTTTTGGTTAACTCTTTGGCTACTGCCACAGTTTTTATTGATGTGGGCACTCGGACCAGATCAGATATTAAGTGACATCGGCTGGTTTTTTTCAAAGCTGGCCATTGTCACCTTCGGGGGAGCTTATGCAGTATTAGCTTATATGGGTCAAGATGTTGTGGTCACTCACGGTTGGCTTAGTGCTGGGCAAATGATGGACGGTTTGGGTTTAGCAGAAACAACGCCTGGCCCCCTTATTTTAGTGACTGAATTTGTTGGCTATTTAGCCGCATTTCAAGCGGGTGACCACAATAGTTGGGTAATGGGGATTTATGGCGCAATGGTGGCCATTTGGGTGACCTTTATTCCTTGTTTTATGTGGATATTTGCTGGTGCTCCTTACATCGAATGGATCAACCATCAACCCCGATTAAAAGGCGCGTTAGTGGGTATCACAGCGGCTGTTGTTGGTGTTATTTTAAATTTATCAGTTTGGTTTGGCTTACATGTATTTTTCACTCGTGTAGAACTTCACAAATTTGGGTGGTTGATGCTTTGGACACCTGATGTGCTAAGCCTAGATTGGCCTGTCGTTGGACTCACCTTAGCGTGTGCTTACTTACTACTTAAAAGACGTTGGGGCATCGCCCCAGTTTTGGCTACATCAGCGGGTTTAGCCCTTGTATTACAGGCCATGGCGTGAATTTTTACCGCCAGTCATTGGTGACCATGGACGCTTGATGAAGTCACCCTTGGTAGATCACCTAAAAACCATCACAACAATTGAATTTGGTTCGCTGATGGGTCGATTGGCGTGCGTTGCCAATCGATAGGGTTTAGGCCCTGCCCTACTAAATAGACATTAGTTTTAGAAAAGTGGCCACAGCCTAAGAACCCTCGATAGGCTGATAAAGGTGATGGATGAACGGCTTTGAGTACACAATGTTTTTTAGCGTCAATAAGAGCCGCTTTATTTTGTGCCGGTTGGCCCCACAACAAAAACACGAGGCCTGATCGTTGCTTATTGAGCGCCCTAATCACCTCATCCGTCAGACTTTCCCACCCTTGACCTTGGTGGGCCCCCGCTTGGCTCTGTGCGACAGTGAGCACAGTGTTCAACATGAGCACCCCTTGCTGTGCCCATT
>DDCR01000034.1 GCA_002335115.1 Oceanospirillaceae bacterium UBA2001 | reverse complement strand
TGTCGCTGAACTTGACCTGAGGCTGAAGGTTGCAGCACAGTTTTTGCCATAGCTGGCAACACCACATTTGTTGTAATAGTGTCTGATGCACCTTCGAGTGCAAGTATTGGAGAAGCCGTTTGAACTTGACCTGGTTTAAAACCCATCCCCAAGGTGGAACTAACTTGAGCATTAGCAAGGTCCCCAGTGTCTTGAGGCTTAATCGTGCTTTGTAAAACGAGTTTAGCTACTGCTGGATCTACACCTAGCTGAACCGCTAAATCTTGAAGTTGCTGATCAGAAAAACTTATTTTTGTATCCGTAAGCTGAGGTAATGCAGTTAAAGATCCAGATTTGAGCACCTGTGGCATATCAACCAAGGGTTGTAAATGAGTCATAAAACTCAAGTCATCAATTTGTGATTGCTGCGCAGGGGCAATGGTGGCAAACAGCTGTTGAGAAGTCTGCGCTTGTTGCAACTTCGAAAGACCTGCAGTCGGCAAGCCCTTGCCGGCTGGCATAGAATTGCCTAAGGGTGTTGCCGAGACAGCCCCCTCTTTCTGGCCGCTTAATATTTGCTCAAACTTGCCAGCCCCAGCTGGATTTGTTGCCACATTAGGCCCTACACCCTTGTTACTAGGGGTGTTGGTTGCTTTGAGTATATTTAGCAAATCTATTTGAGCCATAATAATTTAGCCTGCACTAGTGTCAGTTATTCGTCAGAATAGCTAAAAACGGTCTATTCATCGTTAATGTACACAATACTATGCAAGAATCGCTCCAATACGACTAAATTAACGCCGATTATACATTTGTGTGGCAATGGCATCCATCTGTTTTGCATCTAAGGCTTTGTTAGCCGCCAGATGCTCTACGTGAGCCTTTTCTGTTACCTTCTCACTCATTCGAGCCTTTTGTAATTTCTGTAAGCTCACAGCTTTGGCTTGTTGTAACCTTTCATCTAAATCTTGTCGCTGGCGCAACTGATCAACTTCCATTTGCATTAGTTGCTGCAAAAACTTGCGTGTTCTAACGAGTTTCTCATTGGTACTAGCACCTTGCTGGAGCGTGATCAAGTCTTGTTGATAGTCCAGTTGGTATTGGCGTATTTGCGCCACTGAAGAATCGATACTGTCAATCAACTGACTAACTTTTTGCTCACTTTCTAACGCTTGCTGGTATTGTTGATGCTGTATTTTACCCAAATTGGTAAAACGATCGATTTTGCTGATAGCCATAGTCCTACTCCACTTATTGCTGCTGACGCAGCACTAAACTAAAGTTAGGGCATAGCCTGCAGCGTTTCTGATTGCTGAAATTCGTGTTGTGGCGGTTGTGCGAGGATTTGCAAATGATCCAAGCTGGTTGCCATATCACACGAGTCATGCATTCCTTGTTGCAAGAATCGATCCATGTTTAATTTTTTATCTAAGGCTTGGTCTAAAACCATATTTTTACCTGCTTGATAAGCCCCCACAGTGATTAAATCTTTGTTCTCTGCATAGCTATTTAACCACTGGCGGAGTTGCTGCCCTGCCTGCTTCTGGCCTAAACCTTGCAAAGTTGGCGCTAAACGACTGATGGACTGATTAATATCTATGGCTGGGTAATGACCCGCTCCAGCTAACTCACGGCTCAAGACAATATGGCCATCAAGGACAGAGCGAGCCGCATCAACAACGGGATCTTGTTGATCATCACCTTCTGCCAACACCGTATAAAAAGCCGTGATGGCACCTTGCCCATCTTCATGGCCATTGCCTGCTCGCTCCATTAAGTTTGGAATGAGGGTAAACACTGAGGGAGGGTAGCCTTTGGTTGTAGGTGGTTCGCCAATGGCCAAGCCAATTTCTCGTTGGGCTTGGGCCACACGAGAAATAGAATCCATAAGTAGCAAAACAGATTTGCCTTGATCCCTAAAAAACTCGGCGATGGTGGTGGCCAATCTAGCCGCATGTAAGCGTGTGACTGGAGACGTGTCTCCAGGAGCTGCAACGACCACAGAACGAGCAAGCCCGGCTTCTCCCAGGGAATCGAGCACAAATTCTTGAACTTCTCTTCCCCGCTCACCAATGAGTCCGATAACGATCACTTCAGCTTGGGTAAAACGGGTCATCATACCCATGAGGACACTTTTACCAACACCTGAACCTGCCATCAAACCGAGTCTTTGGCCACAACCCACAGTAAGTAATGCATTAATACTGCGCACGCCCACATCTAAGGCTTGGTCAATAGGTCGCCGCTTCAGGGGATTAATAGATTGCCCCAAAATACTGCGGTGCTCTTCTGCCACAATGTCAGGGCCACCATCGAGTGGCTGGCCCATGCCGTCTAACACGCGGCCGAGCATAGACCGACTCATGGCCGTACTTTGGGTTTGTGATTGCGGTTTCACCTTAAAACCAGCAGCAATGCCTTGCACGCTCCCAAACGGCATTAAGAGTAATTTTCCATCACCAAAACCGACTACTTCTGCCACTAATGTGGATCCACTGGGGCTGATAATGTCACAATAAGAACCCACTGGGGCATTCACACCCGTGGCTTCTAGGGTTAAGCCCACCACCCGCGTTAATACACCTTGCGAACTTGCGCGCTGGACCTGAATTTGGCTAAGGCTTTGTGATAATTTATCAGCTAAATTAGTCATGAGTAGACGTACCTTGATCGTTTTCAGACTGCCCTTCATTAATTACATCATTGGGCTCTGTATTTACATCTGTGTCTGTGTCTGTGTCTGACTCTAGCTTGA
>DDCR01000126.1 GCA_002335115.1 Oceanospirillaceae bacterium UBA2001 | reverse complement strand
CACTAGGTATCCTTTAAGGTCGCTAATTTAGTGGCGATGTCGCTTGGAATGGTGCAGCTTTTCAGTGCTATGTAATCATAATACACGCCCACTCCTTTGCCCTTAGCGACCAGACGGTTTTGTTTCGTACTCCATAGTTTGTGTTCTAGCTCGACCTTTTTAGGGCCAGTCTGTATGGCGGTGCTAAACACGATTAATGTGTCTGGATAAGTCACAGGGGCCAGATAATCGCATTGCACAGAGGCCAATATTGGCACTATATTTTGACTATTTAAATGACTGCTCAAACCTAGTTTTTCAAATAAATCAATGCGGCTATCTTCAATGTAGCGGATGTAAACGGTGTTATTAAGATGTTGAAAGGCATCCATTTCGCCCCATTTAACCTTAATCTCTATACTCACCGGATATTGCTTTTTTAAGGTGGTTAAATCCATAGTAGGTTTGCCTAATTAACTTCAAATCCGTGGGCGTAAGGGTCCCGTGGATCAACAATAATCGTGTTGTACCCTGTCACTTGAGCCCAACCCTGAACGCTGGGCATAATGCCAGGGTGGGGGCCAATTTGAATGGTCGATTCAACTCGCCCCACAAATTGGCTACCAATAATACTTTCGTGAATAAATTCTTCACCTTCTTTGAGTAAACCTTTGGCATGCAGTTGAGCCATGCGTGCGCTGGTGCCAGTGCCACATGGAGATCGATCGATAGCACCGCTGCCATAAAACACTGCGTTGGCGGCACTGGAATCTTGTCGGCTAGGTTTTCCAGTCCACATGACATGACTAATGCCATTCACACTTGCATCTTCTGGGTGCACGCAAGTGGCGACTTTATTGATGGCCTCTCTCACTAAGGGGCTATAGCGCAACACCTGAGCGGCAGAAAACTGTTCCAGTCCTGCAAAGTTGGCTTGGGGTTCAATAATGGCGTAATAATTGCCCCCATAGGCTACATCAATGACGAGTTGGCCCAATTCTGGGCAGTCTATGACCAGACCTTGATGAGCCAAATAGCTCGCCACATTAAAGATACGAACGGCATCAATGCGGCCATTTTTATTTTGCTGGTACTCAATGCGAATGACTCCTGCTGGCACCTCTAAGGTGAGTTGCCCCGCAATTTTCGGCGTCCACAAGCCTTCCTGCAATGCTGTGGTCACTGTGCCTATGGTGCCATGTCCACACATGGGCAGACAGCCGCTGGTTTCAATGAATAAAATAGCGCCATCGTGCTGCGGATCATTAGGCGGGTAGAGTATCGATCCCGACATCATTGCATGGCCGCGGGGTTCAAACATTAATGCTGTGCGCACCCAGTCATGGTTGGCTAAGAAATCTTGCCGCTTGGCACTCATGCTGTCACCCTGGAGTTGGGGGCCACCTTTGGCGACTAAGCGAACAGGGTTGCCACAGGTGTGGGCATCAATACAGCTAAATTTATGTACAGTCATAAGGCATAGAAAGTGAGAAGTCCATATTACTGCATGGTACAATAATTGGGCTTAATTAGCCTAATATTGTATGCGTTTGGTTTTAACTGTTATACAACCTGAGCGCAAAAGGAACTGCTATACATGAAATTACTTGTCGATTTTTTACCGATCGTTATCTTTTTTGTGGTTTATAAAATGACTAATGATTTGATTCTTGCTACGGCGATATTAATCCCTGCAACCATGTTACAAATGGGCTACACCTGGTTAACCACCAAGAAGATAGAAAAAATGCAGCTGGTGACCCTGATAATGGTCGTGGTGTTAGGTGGTCTTACGGTAGCTTTGCAAGATGGGCAGTTTATTAAGTGGAAACCGACCATTGTTAACTGGTTATTTGGATTGGCATTTTTAGGCAGCCAATTTATTGGCAAAAAGCCAGTCGTGCAGCGTTTGATGGAGAAGGGGATACAGTTACCTGGCCGCATTTGGCGGCAGCTTAATTTCGCTTGGTTTGTATTTTTTGCTGTCATGGGTAGCCTAAATTTATACGTGGCTTTTAATTACAGTGAAGCCACTTGGGTAGATTTCAAACTTTTTGGTATGTTGGGTCTGACCTTTGTATTTATTTTGGCTCAAGGTATTTATATGTCTCGTTTTATGCCCAAAGACAATGAAGTAGAGGATTAAATATGTTATTTGCCATTTTTGCTCAAGATGTAGAGAATAGTCTCGCTGCGCGCATAGAGGCTCGCCCAGCGCACGTAGAAAGGCTCAAGCAATTAGATTCGCAGAGTCGTCTAACGCTGGCTGGTCCTCACCCTCATGAGTCTGAAGAAGGTTTTACAGGCAGTTTGATAGTGGCAGAGTTCTCTGACCTTGCTGCAGCACAAACATGGGTCGCTGAAGACCCTTATGTTGCGGCAGGTGTATACGCCCAAGTGACAGTTAAACCATTTAATAACGCATTTTCAGCCTACAAGGTGAACTCATGAAAAAACTTTTAACCGCTCTATTGGCATTCACTGTTAGTTTTACTGCATGGGCAGAAAATCCTCAGGTTGAATTAACCACCATTCATGGCAGTATTATCATCGAACTTGATGCCCAAGCGGCACCGATAAGCGTCGAAAATTTTTTATACTACGCAAAATCTGATTATTACAATGACACTATATTCCACCGGGTGATCCCTGGATTTATGATTCAAGGAGGGGGCTTTAGTCCTAACGGTATACTCAAACCAGGCACTGTCGATGCCATTGTTAATGAAGCCGACAATGGCTTGTCTAATTTACGAGGGACCATTGCCATGGCTCGGACAAGTGATCCTGATAGTGCTACGGCTCAATTTTTCATTAATCATCAAGATAACCCATTTTTAGATAAAAGCACCTCAAGTGCCGGTTATGCAGTGTTTGGTAAGGTCATTAAAGGCATGGACATTGTTGATCTGATTGCAAAATTTCCTACGACTACTAAGGGTATGTTTCGAGATTGGCCCATCGAACCCGTCTCAGTTTACAAAGCTTACCACCTAGTCCAATAATCACGGGGTATGAAAAGTAGTTCGGTTGAAAAAGCATTTGCTGACCCTCAGAGTCTGGCTGTAACCGCCAAAGTTGCAGCTGGACTTAAAGATCAACTTCAAAAAACACCGTTGCAAGTAGAGCAACGACAGCAGCAACTTAAGCGGGTCTTGGTTGACAGTGATTTATTCGCTAATAACAGTGCTCGAACAACGGTACCTCTAAGCTCAATTTCAGGCTCAATTTCAGCCTCAGCCTCAACTTTAGCGCCAAAAAATAATGACGGCAGCCCCGTGCATTCTGTGGTGCAAGTGTTTGATCATAATTTTGGTGCTGGCTTAGACTTTCTACTTACTTGGACGCTTTGGCTGCAAGCCAAGGAAGACCATCAACCACTTCAGGGTCTCAACTATGTGGCTTTGTGTGAACAGCCTCTATGCCTCACTGACCTTCAGCAGTTACATCAAAACTGGCCCCAATTAGAAACGTTAAGCCTGCAACTCCAAGTTCAATACCCTCCAGCAATTAAAGGTTTTCATCAACTTGATTTTGGTCAGGTTAGATTAACCATAGTACAAGCTGAGTCTACCTTGGCCCTTGAACAAATTAAAAGTCAGTTTGATGTGTTTCTTGGTGGCCCAGAGTCAAAACCGCATAAGGCATATACACCTCCATGGCAGAGGTCATCTATGGGTGCTACTGCTGCAGGCAAAGTGGCTATTATTGGTGCTGGTATCAGCGGTGTCGCTTCGGCGTATAGCCTATCTCGTCGGGGGTTTGATGTCACACTTATAGAACAGGGTCCTGCCCTTGCTAGTGCGGCTTCAGGTAATCGACAAGGTATGCTTTATGCCAAGTTACCAGATAACGCCACTATTGCTGGTCAGTTTCATCAACAGGGTTTACAGCACACTATGGCGTTGTTAAAACGCAGCTTAAATGCCGAGCATTGGCAAGCCTGTGGCTTGTTACAGTTAGCGACTAGCGCAAAACAAGAGGCGCAGATGCGAGGGGTGATGGCACGTGAGTATCCATCTTCTTGGCTACAATGGTTAAATCAGGCACAAGCAGAAAAGCTGGCTAAACAGCCTCTCAGTGCGGGTGGTTTGTATTTTCCCAGGAGTGGCTGGGTGTCACCTACACACTGGTGTGAGGCTTTGTACAGCCAAAGTAACGCCCGTTTATGGCTCAATACAAAGGTGGGCTCCATGGTGCAAATAAAACCACAAACTGCACATCATGGCTGGCAACTCCGACTCAGTGGCAAGCATGCAGGCGATCATACATTTGATGCCATTGTTATTGCCAATGCTAATGGGGCTAATCAGCTATTACCAGACCAACCCCTTCCACTTAAATCGATCCGTGGCCAAGTCAGTTATGTAGCAGCTGAAGCCAGTCCTGCTCTGGTGGTATGTGGCGAGGGTTATGTGACGCCGGCTCAGCAAGGTGTGTTCGCTGTGGGTGCCAGTTATAATTTACACACTGATGATGACCACTTATCGGGGCAAGATGATCTGGATAACTTGGCTCGTTTGACGGAAGTCTTGCCGCATCATAAAGAACTTGGACTCGACTCTGTGATGGGTGGTAGAGTAGGTTTTAGAGCAGTGACTCCAGATTATTTGCCCATGGTTGGTCAATTAGCTGATGAGGCTAAAATACTAGATCGGTTTGCAAAGTTGCGCCAAGATGCCAATTATAAGTTTGCCGACAATATGCCTTTTTTAGCGGGTCTGTATATTAATGCTGGCCATGGCTCCAAGGGTTTGATTAGTGCCCCTTTGAGTGCTGAGATTTTGGCTAGCCAAATGGCCAATCAGAGTCTTCCTGTGGCACAATGTGTGGCTTGGGGTTTAGACCCAAACCGCTTTATAATTCGCGACTTAATTCGCCGTAAACGTTAACTGAGATATATTCCGTGAACCCGACTAAGATTAAACTTCATAAAAGCAGCAACACTTTAGAACTTAGCTTTCCAGAAGATACAGGTGAAGTGAGCTACACCTTAAGTGCAGAATACCTTCGAGTTTCATCACCAAGCGCAGAGGTGCGGGGTCATAGCCCAGACCAAGCCATACTGCAGGTTGGCAAGAGCAAAGTGAAGCTAGTGGGTATCGAGGGCGTGGGCTACTATGCAGTTAAACTGGAATTTGATGATGGTCATGATTCTGGCTTATACACTTGGACTTACTTGCATGACCTGAGTGTCAATCAAGCTCAACACTGGGCTGAATATTTAGACCAGTTAAACCAAACTAAACAAAGTCGAGACCCCCATACCAGTATTGTTCAGTTTGTTTAACTTGCAGACCATCAAATATCCATGGGTTAGCTCACTCACGATAGATGACCCAATGATTGGGCATTTCGCCTTGGTCGTGAGTAGAGGGCCTTGCTCGGCCAAAAGTTTACCACAGGCACTGATTGCAACATTGAGCCCAGCCTCAGTGTTGTTTGCCTTTATCTGAACCAGTAACTGCTGGAGAATTTCGTCCCACGCCCCATCTGCGACCAAGTGATTGATGCGCGATCAGCCAGAACTTTCTAATAACGGGGGTCATGGTTAAATTTGCAAGTACAACGGACAATTAATTTAGTTAGGGTGTAACCCAGTAATACGACCAGCAGAGGCGTCGCCTTGGTATAAACTGAAACAGCCAGTTTTTCTTTCTTTACTATGACGCAGGAGCATGGTTTTAATTGCTGGGTAGGACAATTGCTCGAAAGGTAATGTGTGTTCGGTAAACCACTTTACAGCCGAAGATTCAGAGCCCATCTCTTGAGTTTTTTGCACAAACTGGGCTCGGTAAATGATGTAAACTTGGTGCATATGCTGGACATTAAATACGGAGTAAAGCTCACATATTTCTACCGCCATACCGGTCTCTTCCAAGGCCTCCCTTTGGGCAGCAAGTTCTGTGCTTTCACCAAATTCTAGGTAGCCTGCAGGAATGGTCCACGTGTTTTTTTGTGGCTCGATCGCGCGCAAACATAAAGCGACTTTGTCATCTTGTTCTATAATACAGCCGCAAATGATAGTGGGGTTACGGTAGTGAACCTGCGCGCATTGGCCACACACAATGCGCGTATGGGTATCTTCCTTAGGTTGTTTTTTATGCAACTGACTAGAGCCGCAATGGCTACAATAATTCATTTTCAGTTTGTCTTATTCTTTTTAGGGCGATAGTACCAGCAGCGTGAACGTGAGCTACACAGGCTTTTCTAGCCGCTTCACCATCACGCTTGGTAATCGCATGCATAATGGCCTGCATTTCTTTGAGACTATCTTTCCACCTGCCGGGTTGGGCGATGGTACCCGCTCGCAAGACCATAATGCGGGCTAAAAGACGATTAAGGCTAGCATCAAGTTCGCTATTACAACTGCCTTCAAGTAATAGCTTATAAAAGTCTTTGGTGCATGCCAAAATTTTATCCATGCTGGCAAGGTCAAAGGCTTCTTTTAATGCGTCTGTGGTGGCTTGCAGTAAATTAATTTGATGGTCACTAGCACGTTCACAAAATAGTTCGCCTGCCAAACCTTCCAGAGC
This sequence comes from Oceanospirillaceae bacterium UBA2001, assembly GCA_002335115.1. Taxonomy (GTDB): domain Bacteria; phylum Pseudomonadota; class Gammaproteobacteria; order Pseudomonadales; family Balneatricaceae; genus Njordibacter. Next base: position 612 of record DDCR01000126.1, on the reverse strand, counting down.
AGCACGTAATTCATAAATATTTTTAATATCTTGCTGACTTAATACGCTGACACTGGGGCCACGTTGACCCACGTATTGCACCAAGCCTTCTGATTCCAAGTGACGTAAAGCCTCTCGCACAGAGGTCCGACTCACATCTAATGCCTGACATAGTTCTCTTTCCACCAAGCGTTGACCAGGCTTAAGCTGACTACTGATGATGGCATCCCGCAGCTTATCTAATACGATTTGGCGCAAGGTAATGATATTACGAGTGACCTTAAGATCTGCAAGCTCAGCGATCATTTGTCTGACTCTGAGGCGATGTCTGCCAATACTTCTCGAGCACAACGAAACGCGTCAATAGAGGCCGGCACGCCACAATAAATGGCACTTTGCAAAAGCACCTCCCGTATTTCATTTTGGGTGCAGCCATTATTAAACGCCCCTCTGATGTGAAGCTTGAGTTCATGGGGTCGATTGAGTGCTGTTAGCATACCTAAATTAATCAAACTTCGGGTTTTTCGGGGCAGCCCATCACGGTTCCAAATACTGTCCCAACAATACTCGGTCACTAGTTCCTGTAGGGGCCACGTAAAATCGTCTGCTGCGCTAATGGAAGCATCTACGTAA
>DDCR01000085.1 GCA_002335115.1 Oceanospirillaceae bacterium UBA2001 | reverse complement strand
CCTTCTCTCAACTCTTTATCCATGGCCGATAAAGTTGCATCATCTGGATGACGAATGTCTATGGTAAAAAATACTTGCCCTGGTATAACGTTGCGCGAGTTGGGAAAGGATTGGATCAAACCCACTGTAGAACAGGCCAAAGGTGCATATTTAAGGCCTATGTCATTCACTAGGGTAATCATTTTTGCTGCACCCACCAATGCATCTTTGCGGGTTTTCATGGGCGTTGGCCCAGCATGAGACTCTTGGCCCGTTAGGGTCACTTCATACCACCGTTGGCCTTGGGCGTCAGTGACCACACCAATGGTGAGGTCTTCATGCTCAAGTATCGGGCCTTGCTCTATGTGCGCTTCAAAAAAGGCTTTTATAGGGCGCTCACCCATAGGCTCTTTGCCATCATAACCAATGCGCTTGAGTTCCTCACCCATGGTTAAGCCATCTAGGTCTGCACGACTTAATCCATACTCCAGATCAAATACTCCAGCAAACACGCCAGAGGCCACCATAGCAGGTGCAAAACGCGAGCCTTCTTCGTTGGTCCACACACTCGCTTCAATGGGGGCTTGAGTGGTAATGTTTTGATCATTGAGACTGCGGATCACTTCTAGCCCTGCCAAAACACCATAGACACCATCAAATTTTCCACCCGTGGGCTGTGTGTCTAAGTGACTACCCATAACTACTGCACCCATGTTGGGGTCACTACCCTCACGACGAGCAAATATATTGCCCATCTGATCAACTTTTATACTGCAGCCTTCCGTTTCACACCAACTCACAAAAAGATCTCGAGACTGTTTGTCTAAATCGGTTAAGGCAAGGCGGCAACAACCACCTTTTTCAGTTGCACCAATTTTGGCCATTTCCATGAGGCTGTCCCATAGTCTTTGCCCGTTTATGCTCATATTAGACATTGCATTGTTCCTTTTATTATTGATTGCTGCATCCACTATTAGTGCCAACTAAGCCAACTATGACAACTAGGCCACTGTGTTATTGGGATGATGAGACCAGTTTTGGTAATCCCCACTCACTCTTTCACCTGTCCGAGCATCCATCTCATGGGTATCAAGTTCACGCAAAGTGATGCAGTTTTCAACAGGGCAGACCACTACGCATAGGTTACAGCCTACACAATCTTCATCCCTCACCTCAAACCCACGCACACCATCAATTTCGGTGCTGATTGCCTGATGTGAAGTGTCCTCACAAACAATATGGCAACGACCGCATTTAATACAGGAATCCTGATCTATTTGAGCTTTTGCAACATAGTTTAAATCCAGCTGATTCCAAGAGGTTACACTGGGCACTGCGGCACCAATTAGTTCATCTACTGAATTAATTTTTTGCTCAGCTAAGTAACGGCTTAAACCATCAATCATATCTTCAACAATACGAAAACCGTAAGTCATTACGGCTGTACAAACCTGCACATTAGACGCACCCAAAGCCATAAATTCAGCGGCATCACGCCAATTACTAATGCCACCAATGCCAGAAATAGGGATGTTTTTACAATCAGCATCACGCGCTATTTCACTTAACATATGCAAAGCAATGGGTTTAACTGCTGGCCCACAATAGCCGCCATGAGACCCTTGCGAGCCTACTGATGGTGACATCTTCATCTGCTCAAGATCAACACCCATGACAGAGTTAATGGTATTAATCAATGACACTGCATCAGCGCCACCGCGCACAGCGCCTCTGGCAGCAGTTCGAATGTCAGTAATATTAGGTGTGAGTTTTACTATGGTCGGCAAATCGGAGTATTGTTTGCACCAAGCCGCCACCATTTCCACATATTCTGGCACTTGGCCAACCGCTGCTCCCATACCTCGTTCTGACATGCCGTGTGGACAGCCAAAATTCAATTCAATACCGTCTGCGCCCGTGTCTTCCACCCGCATCAAAATATCTTTCCAAGCTTGCTCCTCACATGGCACCATAAGTGACACCACCACCCCACGATCAGGCCAATCTTTTTTAACTTGGATAATTTCTGCCAAGTTAACTTCCAAATCTCGATCGGTAATCAACTCAATATTGTTAAAGCCCATTAAGGAACGATCTTTACCATGCCATGCGCCATAACGAGGGCCACTTACATTAACTAAAGGCAGACCTGCTTCGCCTAAAGTTTTCCACATGACTCCACCCCAGCCAGCTTCAAACGCGCGGTTTATGTTGTAGGCTTTGTCTGTAGGTGGGGCCGATGCTAGCCAAAAAGGATTAGGGGTTTGAATGCCAATGAAATTAGATTTTAGGTCAATCATAATCGACTCCTTTATATTCAGCTTTGGGTTAATGTGTGATGAATGGACAAGGCAGCAAGTTTGCCATCTTGCACCGCACTGACAGCTAAGCCGTCATTACCAGCCACACAGTCACCACCCGCCCAAATGCCAGGTTGAGATGTGCGTAAATCTTGATCTACTTCATATTTACCATGACTTTTGACAAATTCGATGGTGCCCATATTAATGGCAGCTAAATTTTGTCCAATAGCCTTAAAAAGCATATCAGCGGGCGTGATGTAAGTTTGCCCACTCTCATTATTGGCCATCTTAAACTCAACCCCGGTAATGGCCCCCTGTTCAACAATCAAACTGATTGGTTGGGCCCAGTGGGCGATGTGCACCCCTTCGCTGAGCGCAAATTCTTGCTCCTCAAGGCTGGCATTCATGTGTTGTTTACCGCGCCTATATGCCATGGTGACATTGGGTGCGCCAAGGCGTTTAGTTTGGATAGCAATATCAATAGCGGTCATACCACCACCAATCACCACTACATTTTGGCCGACAGGCAATTGCCCCACGTCGTTAGACTGGCGTAATTGGTGAATATAATCCACCGCATTGATCACTCCTGGCGCCTCTTCTCCATCTAAGTTTATGTCTTTATTAGCCCCTAAACCCACACCCATAAACACGGCGTCGTAATTAGTTTGTAGTTCTGCAAAACTGACGTCTTGACCCACCCTGATGCCATGTTTGACCTTAATGCCACCAATGGACAGAATATCTTTAACTTCTTGCTGGGCATAATCTTCAGTCATTTTATAGGCAGCAAGACCATATTCGTTGAGGCCTCCAGACTTTTCTAAAGCCTCATAAATCACCACCTCATGACCCAAAGTTGCTAACCGGTGAGCGCAGGATAATCCTGCGGGCCCAGCACCAACAACAGCCACAGTGCATCCCGTTGCAGCTTCACGGGTAAAGAACTGAGCACCTAATTCGCTCGCTCGATCAGTCGCAAACCTTTGTAACAAACCAATCTTTATTGGTTGGTCACCTTCCGCGTGTCTAACACAAGCATCTTCACATAAAGTTTCCACTGGACAAGCCCTAGCGCAGGTGCCTCCCATAATATTTTCAGACAGAATTTTTCCTGCTGCCCCAACTGCATTATTTTGGCTGATCATGCGGATAAAACTGGCCACATCGATGCCCGTGGGGCATGCCGTCTGACAGGGTGCCCCATAACAGTTATAGCACCGGTCTGCCTCTACAATAGCGCTACGGGCATCCAATGGGGTATGAATATCAGCAAAGTTGGTCTGATAGTCTGCTTCACTTAAGCGTTGCCCTGTCAGCACAGATGGCTCAGAGCTGTTGGAACTCAAAGTAGTCACAATAATGATCCTCAGTTTTATTTTTCTAATACTTGGACAAAATTCAGCCAAAACGCCCCTATTAGGCAGCGCAGTGGAGGCCTTATCATTAACTTATACTCATCTTTTTATCTAGTTTTCACGATCAATAGAAAATGGCGGATCTAGATCACGCATCTTGCCTATAGCGTCAAAGTAAGGCGCAAATGGCGGCCGTTTGATGTAATTGCCTGCCCCACGTTCAACAGTGAGTTTGCCGTTGCAATACACCAACTTGCCCTGACTGATGGTATGAGAGGGAATGCCTGTCACTTCCATACCTTCAAAAATGTTGTAATCTATATTTTGATGATGGGTTTTGGCAGAAATTGTTTTTTTGCCTTTGGGATCCCAAACCACAATGTCTGCATCTGAGCCGGCAGCGATCGCACCCTTGCGTGGGTACATATTGAAAATTTGCGCTGCATTGGTAGAGGTCACTTTAACAAACTCATTCATGGTTAAACGCCCCGTATTAACGCCAGCGTTCCATAACACCTCCATGCGATTTTCTATGCCCGCTGTGCCGTTTGGAATTTTAGTAAAGTCATCTTTACCCGCTGCTTTTTGATCTGCACAGAAGCAACAATGATCTGTGGCCGTGGTTTGCAAGTTACCTGACTGCAACCCTTTCCATAGAGCGTCTTGGGCTTTTTTAGGCCTAAAAGGAGGGCTCATAACATGCGCAGCTGCCACATCAAAATCTTTATTTCTGTACACCGACTCGTCAATTAAAAGATGGCCTGCCAAGACTTCACCAAACACTCGCTGACCTTCACTGCGTGCCCGCGTGACTGCTTCTAAAGACTCTTCAGCAGATACATGCACCAAATAAACTGGCGTCTTTAATGCTTGAGCAATACGAATCGCACGATTAGCCGCTTCACCTTCTACTTCTGGAGGCCGCGACTGTGGATGACCTTCTGGGCCAGTTATGCCCATCGCTAACAATTTTTTCTGCAGCTGGTACACAAGCTCGCCATTTTCTGCGTGCACCGTAGGCAATGCACCTAATTCCCAAGCTTTGCTAAAGCTGTTCACTAAAATTTCGTCGTTTGCCATGATGGCGCCTTTGTAAGCCATAAAATGCTTAAAGCTATTCACACCATGTTCTTTAACTAAGGTCTCCATGTCCGCTGCTACACTGTCATCCCACCAAGTGACTGCCACATGAAAGGCATAATCAGACACTGACTTCTCAGCCCATTCACGCCATTGGTGAAATGCTGACATGAGCGAAGTTCCCGGTGCTGGAATCACAAAATCAATAATGCAAGTGGTGCCACCAGCAAGTCCAGCAGCAGTGCCTGAGTAAAAGTCTTCACTGGCTACAGTGCCCATAAACGGAAGTTGCATATGTGTGTGTGGGTCGATGCCACCAGGCATCACATATTGCTCAAAAGCATCGATGACTTCCGTATCAGCAGGCACGGTTAGCTCTAAACCCACTTGGGCTATTTTGCCATCAACACAATAAACATCAGCCAAAAAACTTTGATCTGCAGTGACAACGGTGCCACCTTTTATTAGTAAGGACATAGTAGGTCTCCTTAATCTTTAGTACCGGCATTAGACTTACGCTTTAACCGATTAGATTCTTTTTATTGTTTAAATAATGCCCACTAAAAATAGTTTAAGCATTACTGTAGGTATATGTTTACCAATGTTTTACCAAATGGTCAACAACTTATTGACCTTTTGGTAAAACATTATTTTATTATAGTTTGTTGTGGTGGCCCTTAAAGTGATTACTTTAAGGGCCACCGCGGGGCGTTTATAAAAACAGTGAATTAAAACGCAGCATCCCAAACTTTGTGAGTCCAAGCACCTTTGGGTACAGAGGAGATCACTGGATCAGAACCACCATTCATAAGTGTTTCAACCGTGCGCTGATAGTCAGATGTAGATAACTTACCACCATTGGTGGTGAGTTTATTAACTTCAGCCATCATGCGTCGCTGGTGCTCTTCTGTTTGCGCACCCGTCTGATCGTTTTCTAGCACGATATCAGCAGCAGCATCAGAATTAGCCCTGGCCCATTCCCAACCCTTCATGGAGGCGCGAACAAAACGAGCCATTTTATCAACGAAGGCTGCGTCTGCAAGGTTCTTTTCAAGCACATACAAACCATCTTCTAAGGTTGCTACCCCTTGTTCTTCGTACTTGAAATTGACCAGTTCATCAGCATCCAAGCCGGCATCAATAATCTGCCAGTACTCGTTATAAGTCATAGTGGAGACACATTCAGCTTGTTTTTGCAAAATGGGATCTACGTTAAAGCCTTGCCTTAAAACACTAACTCCACCAGCACTGCCGTCGGTAGCCAAACCTAGTTTGCTCATCCAGCTTAAGAATGGGTACTCGTTGCCATAAAACCAAACTCCTAAGGTTTTATCTGATAGGTCAGCTGGTGAAGTGATGCCACTATCTTTGCGACACGTGAGCATCATGCCTGAGCTTTTAAAAGGCTGGGCAATATTGACCAATGCTAAACCTTTTTCCCTAGAGGCTAGGGCTGATGGCATCCAGTCAATCACGACATCTGCACCACCACCGGCAATTACCTGAGGTGGGGACACATCTGGTCCACCTGGGTTAATCGTTACATTAAGATTTTCTGCCTCATAAAAGCCTTGATCTTGGGCTACAAAGTAGCCAGCAAACTGGGCTTGAGTCACCCACTTCAGCTGCAGTGTTACGTCATCTGCTGCAAATGCTAAGCTGCTTGATGCAGCCATAGTAAATCCAACAATTAAGCTACTAATATTATATTTATTTTTCATTATTCGAACTCCAACAGTTTATAAATACTACTCCAAAAAAAAATTAATAGTCATCCATGTCTACACAAACAAAATGCCAATTAGTGATGGACTTTCCTGAAGGACGCATGCCAAAAAGTCACGCGTCTTTCTAACAAAGCCAGCAAGCCATAAAAGCTTGAGCCAGCTAAAGCTGCAACGGCGATCGTTGCCCAAACCATTTCAATATTCATACGCCCCACTTCGATAGATATACGGAACCCCATACCCACAATCGGGGTGCCAAAAAACTCAGCTACAATGGCTCCAATTAAGGCTAGAGTTGAGTTTATTTTCAATGCGTTAAAAATAAATGGTAGTGCGTTAGGTAACCTCAGCTTAAAGAAGCTTTGCCAGTAACTGGCGCCGTAGGAACGCAGTAAGTCTTTTTCCATAGCATCTGATTGGCCCAGCCCCGCAATCGTGTTAACCAGCATTGGAAAAAAGGTCATAATAACTACTACCGCCACTTTAGAATGCCAATCAAAACCAAACCACATGACCATGATGGGTGCGATACCCACTATTGGAATGGCACTAACTAAATTACCCACCGGCAGTAAACCACGCCGTAAAAAGGGAATTTTATCAGCCACAACAGCCACACTAAAACCAACAAAATTACCCAATAAAAAGCCTGGAATAACCGCTTTAATTATTGTTTGATTAAAGTCTGCAGCCAATGTGGGGATTGATGAAGTAATCGCTTCTCCGACCAGACTAGGCGCAGGTAGCAGAACATGAGGAATCGCAAAGCCTATGGTTGCAAGCTCCCATAAACTGATGAACCATGCGCCTAATAGCGCTGGAATCATCAAGTTAATCACACCTTGCACTTTGCTATCAAAGAGCCTAATCGCCGTTAAAAATTTCATACTGGTCCAAACACAAAAGCCTATTGCAATGACCAATAGCCAAAAACCCAACTGTGTTTGCCCCGCCAGTTCAGTATGCTTAACAATACTTGTGACTTGCCAAAGGGCCAGCAAAGTTAATGCTGTGACTAATAAAGCCCGGGGTAATAATTGATTCACAACGACAACCCCTGCCAAAGCGCACAGTGCTACCGTCACCAACAAGGTCAACCAGTTAGCTTGCTGCCAAGCGTTCACATTGGCCATTTCAGCAGAACTAGTTGCCCACGGTAACCATAATGCCAACAATGTGAGCACCAGTGCTAAGGCGCTGGCAGAACCAAAACGATGTAGCATTGAACTAGAGTTCATTACTAACCTCCTGCCCACCAGCGAGCCGATAGCATACTTTGCGCTCAATCAAGCCAAGGATAGAGACTAGGCTGGCCGACATGACTGCAGCAGCAATGAGTGAGGCCCATATGAGATTAGTTTGTCCATAATAAGAACCAGACAGTAAACGCGCCCCTAAGCCCGCTTGCCCACCGGTGGGTAATTCGGCCACTATAGCTCCAACTAAACTTAAGGCAATGGCTACTTTGAGGCTGGCGAACAAGAATGGCACTGCAGAAGGAAGTCGTAAGCGCCAAAATACCTGCCATTTACTGGCACTGTAGGTGTCTAACAAATCGACTAGCATGGGCTGGGGCGAGCGTAAGCCTTTAACCATACCCACCGCAACAGGAAAGAAGCATAAGTACATAGATATCAGTGCTTTGGGTAGCAACCCACTAATACCCATAGCTCCAAACACCACAATAACCATGGGTGCAAGAGCCAATATAGGAATGGTCTGTGAGGTTATAATCCAGGGCATCAGACTTTTGTCCAAGGTTTCAATATAAACAATGCCAACAGCTAAACCAATGCCTAAACTAGCACCCAATAAAAATCCCACTAAGGTAGACGATAAGGTAATGCCAGCGTGGTAGATTAAACTTCTTTTGGAAGTGACATTTTTGTCAATGATCGTTGCTTTGAGTTCCATTAGAATTTGGTGTGGCGACGGCAAAACAGCGCGCTTCATATTCCAACTATCATTGGCTAGCTGAACTAAACTCCAGTCTATGCCCTTCTTTTCGTAACGGTCAATAATCTGATCACTATTAAGGTGCACAGCACCTGCATACCAAATCATGATGATAGCGAGTATGACCGTGAGCACAGGAATGGTAGAACTGGGCGTGCGCCCTAGTTGAATCTTCGCTGGGGCAGACACTTTAGTCGTCATAACTATGCCCTGCAGCTAGGCCAGCCCGCACACGTTGTGCAATGGCTAAAAATTCAGGGGACTCTCTTATGTCTAAGGTTCTGTCAGCAGGTAAATTACAATCAATAATATCGATGATACGACCAGGCCTTGGCGACATCACCACAATACGGCTGGATAAGAATACTGCCTCTGGAATAGAGTGGGTCACAAATACAACGGTTTTTTGGGTTTGTTGCCATAAGCGCAATAATTGGTCGTTTAAATGGTCTCTGGTGATCTCATCAAGAGCACCAAAGGGTTCATCCATAAATAACAATTGAGGCTCGATAACAAGGGCACGGGCAATAGAAACTCGCTGCTGCATACCCCCAGAGAGTTGCCAAGGGTACTTGTCTTCGAAACCAGATAAATTAACCAACTGCAAATATTCCTGCGCCAGTTGTTGACGCTGGCCACTCTCATAACCCATGATTTCTAACGGTAGCAAAACATTGTCTTGTACCGTGCGCCAAGGCAATAGCGCTGGGGCTTGAAATACATAGCCATAAGCTCTTTGTTTGCGGGCCTCAGCAGGCGACATACCATTGACTAATACAGAGCCACTGGTGGGTTGTTCCAAATCAGCCAATACCCTCATGAGGGTTGTTTTACCACACCCAGACGGACCAATAAAGGACACGAATTCGCCAGCATTGATGTTAAGGTCCACGTTTGACAGGGCTTTAACAACGCCCTCCTTCGTGGGGAAATCCAAACAAACCTCTTTAACCTCAACAACATGGTTAATGCCGGTGCTTGCGCTGGCTGAATTCAATGTAAATGCTCCTTATTATTATTAGATGTAAAATTGACTGCAAGTTAGTTCAAATCAGTCAGTGGGGTATAAGTTTCGGGGCGGCGGTCGCGAAAGAACTGCCAACCATCACGCACTTCTCTCACCATATCCATGTCGAGGTCATGAATCAACAGTTCATCTTCTGTTGCACTGGCTTGGGCTTCTATTACACCTCGGGGATTAACAAAATAGCTAGATCCATAAAATTCGCCAATATTCCATGGTGCTTCAGTGCCTATACGGTTGATCGCTGCAATATAAACTCCATTGGCCGCTGCCGATGCAGGTTGTTCAAGCTCCCATAAATACTTAGAGATTCCTGCTACTGTGGCTGAAGGGTTGTAGATAATTTCAGCACCTTTTAAGGCTAAAGCACGCCAACCCTCAGGGAAGTGCCTGTCATAGCAAATATACACACCTACTTTGCCATAGGCAGTATCAAATACTGGCCAGTTTGACGCACCCGGCTTAAAGAAGAACTTTTCCCAAAATCCACCCACATGAGGGATATGAGTCTTGCGGTATTTACCAAGGTAAGTCCCATCAGCATCAATGACCGCAGCGGTGTTGTAATAGACCCCAGGCATGGCTTCTTCATAGATGGGTACGATGATCACCATCTGATATTTTTTAGCATACTCGCACATCAAATTGGTGGTATGACCATTTGGGATAGGTTCAGCCGCAGCGTACCAACGCTTGTCTTGACTGGGGCAGAAGTAAGGTTGGGTGAATACTTCTTGAAAACAAAGTATTTGTACACCCGCCTCTCCTGCTTGGTCGATTAGAGGCCCATGGGCCTCTAGCATTAAGTCTCTAATTTGCTCAGGTGACATGCTGGTATCACCTTTGAGGCCCATTTGAATTAAACCAGATTTTATTATTGTCATCTTCTTAACCCTTTAAGATTAGGATAATTGAATATTGGTAAGCATCAACTTAGATTAATTTACACGGTAATTTTCACAAGGCAATTACCAAAAAATGTTGATGGAACTGCTACATGGTTTAACAAAAATAGACCAATTGGTCAACAGATTTTGCCCTTTGAATATATTATTTAACTGGCACTAACAAACTGTGATCTACCTCAAACAAACGCATTTGCCAAACGCAGACCGGCTTGCAATGTGACTGCAGCACTGTCAAAAACTGGTATCCCAATCTCATCACTGAGCTCTTTAGCCACCCTCGCTCCACGCATGTTGGTG
>DDCR01000026.1 GCA_002335115.1 Oceanospirillaceae bacterium UBA2001 | reverse complement strand
CCTGTTTCAGGTGGTCAAGCTGGAGCAGAGAATGGCGCCTTAGCCATTATGTGCGGTGGCAGTGACGAAGACTATCTTAAAGCCGAGCCCATTATGCAGGCCTATGCAAAAAGCACTACCCATTTGGGCGCTGTGGGTAATGGCCAACTCACTAAAATGGTAAATCAAATTTGTATTGCTGGTTTAGTTCAGGGGCTAGCGGAGGGCGTGGCATTTGCTATTAATGCGGGCCTAGATGCTAAGCAAGCACTGGCAGCAATTGGGGGTGGTGCAGCAGGCTCATGGCAAATGCAAAATCGTGGCCAAACAATGGTAGATGATGAGTTTGAATTTGGCTTTGCTGTAGACTGGATGCGCAAGGACTTAGCCATTTGCTTAGCAGAGGCCAAGACCAATGGGTCTGAGTTACCTGTAGCTAAAATGGTTGATGAGTTCTATGAGCAAGTGCAGGCTCATGGTGGCCAGCGCTGGGATACGTCTAGCTTGCTACGCAGATTACCAAGAAAAGATAAGCTTTAATGCGTATTTTTTCTTGCAGTGAGAGATAGTAAGCACCCTTTCTATGAGAGAGTGCTGATAGTGTTTATGACAGAGTGCTGATAGTGTTGCGATGGCGTGCCTAAGAAAGGTATCGGCAGTATAGGAAATAAGTTTCTTTAAAGGGCGCATTGGTGGACGATACTGTCTGTTATTGGAGCATTCAACGTGCGACATTGAAGACGCATCGGGGGACACAAGCCAACCTACACAGAGGTTGCAGAGGGCCTTTAGTAAACGCTTTTTTCTATCATTGTGAACACGATAATCCATTGTATTTAATAAATAAAATGTTAAATATATAATAATATTTCCTGATCTTAGGAAATATTACTCATGCCGACCTCAATTTCGCTTGGATAAACACTACTGCTGGGCGATTGACCTTGTTTCCTTAACCTCGCTATAGTGGCTCTAGTTCAAGTTAAGCCCCGAAGCTTCCCCATATAAATAGTAAGGTAATGTCATGAGTCATACAAACCATCAACCCGTCAAAACCCGTTTGCAACGCAGTGAATTAGCAGTGCCAGGTTCTAACCCAAGCATGATCGAAAAGGCTGCAGATAGTGCAGCAGATTATGTCTTTCTAGACTTAGAGGACGCGGTTGCACCATTAGATAAAATTGCGGCTCGCAAAAATATTATTGAAGCACTGAACGACATTGATTGGAAAGCAAAAGGCAAAACCATCTGTATTCGTATTAACGGTTTAGATACCCATTACATGTATCGTGATGTGGTGGAAATCGTAGAGCAAGCAGGCCAGCACTTAGACACCATTTTAGTGCCAAAGGTTGGCGTGCCAGCAGACTTGTACATGGTGGAAGCCATGTGTAACCAAATCGAACAGGCGCAGGGGTTTAGCCATAAAATTGGCTTAGAAGCACTTATTGAAACGGCCCTAGGCATGGCCAATGTAGAGGCCATTGCGCAAGCAAGTCCACGTTTGGAAGCCATGCATTTTGGCGTAGCAGACTATGCTGCCAGTAATCGTGCCCGCACAGTGGTCATTGGTGGTTTAAATCCAGACTACCCTGGGGACCAATGGCATGCCGCTTTGTCAAGAATGACTGTTGCATGTCGTGCCTATGGTTTAAGAGCCATCGATGGACCCTTTGGTGACTTTAGTGATCCAGACTCATATATCTTGGCTGCAAAACGCGCTGCCGCTTTAGGTTTAGAAGGTAAATGGGCCATTCATCCATCGCAAATTGCTTTAGCTAATGAGGTATTCTCTCCACCACCGGCGGAATTGAATCGTGCTAAGGGTATTCTTGACGCCCTCGCTGAAGCCCAAGCCAAAGGTCAGGGTGCCGCACAGTTGGATGGTAAAATGATTGATGCTGCTTCTGCTCGTATGGCAGAAAATGTGGTTAATGTGGCTAACATCATTGCTGCCAAAGGCTCGTAATTGTAGTACCTTTAGATCAAAGTAATGGTTAAGTTTTTATTAGACAAAGCTTTTAAAGATAATGACGTGCATGGGCCCATGGATGTCATTATTATTTAAGGCGTATGGCTAGAAGCCATCAGCTTAGGCTATGCTTGGTCTACTCTTTAAGGATGTCATGCAGGACAAAGGTGTGTTTTCTGTTTTTCGATCTATATTTTCTTTATTATTGAGCTATGGCTTTTTGCTGTTGGCTAATGGTCTTTTTAATTCCCTCTTAGGATTGCGTGCCACCCTTGAAGGGGTTAACACAAGTTGGCTCGGATTCATCATGGCCAGCTATTTTTTAGGCCTTTTATTGGGTGGTTTGTTCGCTGTGCGTATTATTACCAGAGTGGGCCATATTCGGGCTTTTGCAGTGTTTGCATCGCTGATGTCTACGACGGCTTTATTACATCCATTATTTTTAGAGGTGAGCCAGTGGATGCTTTTACGTTTCATTTCTGGGTTTTGTATGGCTGGATTAATCATCGTGACAGAGAGTTGGCTCAATGAAGCGACACCCAGTCATCAAAGAGGGGGAGTGCTATCTAGTTATATGATGGTAAATTATATGGCTGCAGGCTGTGGTCAATTCTTACTGAATCTGGGAGACGTGGGTCAATTTCAACTGTTTAGTTTAGCATCTATTATTTTTTCCTTAGCCCTAATTCCCGTCCTATTAACCAAACAATCTGCGCCCATTATTACCACCAGCAGCAAACTCTCCTTTGGACTTTTGTCTCAAGTCGGTCCGTTAGCCATTTTGGGAGTGTTCGTGGCAGGTGCTAGTAATGCCAGTGTGCATGCTTTTGCGCCAGTTTATGCCCTTGAAGTGTTTGGTGATGCTAACTTAATCCCTCAATTTACAGCCACCTTGTTAATTAGTGGTTTGGTACTGCAATGGCCCTTAGGGCGGTTATCAGACAAAGTTGGCCGAGGATGGTTAATGATGTTTGTGCCCCTTTGTATCTCTGTGTCGGCTCTGGGTGTCTTGTGGGCTACCTATTACGGAGCAGAGTTTATTTGGTTTGCTGTGGCTTGTTATGGAGCCTTTTTGTTTACTCTTTATTCTCTAGCAGTGGCCCTCATTAATGATATTGTTGGCCCTGAGCTGCGAGTCAAAATTGCGGGAGCGATTCTTATTGTCTACGGTTTAGGTGCTATTAGTGGGCCTATTATAGTTGGGCCGCTCATTGATCTAATGGGTGTACAAGCCTTATTCATAGTCAGTGCAGTCACCAGCGCTTTACTGGCTGCTTTGGCGGTCTATCGACGTGTTTATCAAGCTATTTTTGTCAAGCCGGTGCAGCCTTTTGTAGCGGAACCATCGAATCAGTATAGCTCTAAAGAGCTTTATCTAGCGGCTCATCAACAGGTTGATGAGCAGCCCACGTTAAGCCCAAACGAGGATATGACTAAACCTTAATGCTTAGGTGTCGATAAGTGAGGGGCAGACAATTGGAATAGGGCAACGTATGTCCCTCGACGAACTCAATAAATTACTTCCTTCGGAGCAAACATCCGATGCCGACGAGGCGTGGGTGTCCACCGATCGTTGGCTTACCTATCATGGCAGTATTCAAGGCCAAAACTTTTTTAGTAATGTGATTAATGAATCCTTTACAAGTGTCACAACTTCAACAGAAGAGGGTAAAGATCTGAGTTTTTCCCAAAGCCAAAGGGTTAAGCAGGCCCAGCATGATTACGAAATTTTGCAGCCTTAAAAAGGGCCTGCATTGTTCCTTTGGTTTGCTATTGTTTGGGTGGCGCTTCACCGCCGTAAATTAACCACTGATGAGATAGCCAATAATAGTTTTTTTGTCCCCATATGGGGGCGGTACAGTTGTACCGATTACGTCCATTGCTCAAAACTTTTTCGGCTTGCACGGTAAACTTCATTTTGGTTGGCCAGCGAGGTGCGTGCCTATCCCCTGTAATAAAACAAGACAGTTGCTGCCTAACTCCCAACTTTTGGGCTTGGGTTAGTTCCACCTCCAACAAAGGTTGGCCTCGCTCTGCCCGATCCAAACGAATGACAGGGTTTTTAAACGCAGTGTAATTAGCTGGAAACGGTTGAGAGGCAAGTTTAGTTTTAAGGCTTTTTAATTGACTGTAGGCTCCAGCAGCAGGAAACCTTGGTAAGGCTTGAAAATCAGAAAATTGTGCCACCCCACCTGACTGTTGGCCAAAGGCAATATAGCCTTTATCTTTTAGGGCCAGCTTTAGGCGGTTGTTATATTCGCCAAAAGGATAGGCCAGCCATTTTGGGACAGGCCCAAGCTCTGCAGTTAAGCGTTGTTGAGCGTAGTCAATGTTGGCTAATGCCGCAGTTAGCCAAGCTTTATCGTAGTTGGGTTTGCGCACCAGATAATCATGATCTCGAGTGTGGTTAGCTAAGGTGCCCCCATGTTGCTTAAGCTCCCGAAGCATATCCCAAGTCATTGTGTGGCGTTGATTTTGATCTACAGGGTCAGTGTTCACAAACACTGTAAAAGGATAATTATATTGTTTCAATAAGGGAAAGCCTTGAATATAAATATCACGCCAGGCATCGTCAAAGGTAATTACAATGGCTTTGTCTGGCAGCGAAACGCCTTGCTGAACTGAATCTAGGGCCTGGGCTAGATCGATGACCGTGTAGTTATTTTGTTTCAAATACTCTAAATGCTCTTTAAACTCTTGTGCAGACAAAGAGGTAGAGCGGGGCATAGTCGAGCTCACATGATGATAAAGCAAAATATTAAAGCTATCAGCAGCAAAACTGGTCAAAGGCCAGATAAGCCCCCAGCATAAGAATGAGACAAAACAGATGATGTGCTTGCACATGATGCTATTTATCCGGGAACAGATCGCTACACAATTCGCCCCCAAAGCCCCAGTCGGACTTTGGCACATCTCGGATCATAACTTGTACCGCACTTGGGTTTCCACCCGTAATGTCACACATGGTTTGAGTGAGTCCAGCAACAATTTGACGTTTTTGTTCGACCGAACGGCCTTCAAATAATTCGACTGTAATTAGGGGCATAGGGATTTCCAAAGGATAAATAAGGGTCGTTCTAACCTTCATTTTATATCCTCGTTAAAGTCCTATGCAAGGTAAAAAACTTCAGCTAAAGTAGCCCCTTTAAAACACGCTCAAATGATCCATGAAAAATTATAAAAAGAATCCGCTTATGGGTATGGGCTTGATGACGCTGGCTATGGTGTTAGTGCCGATTCTGGATTTATTTGCCAAACTTTTGACGCTCAATTACGCCGTACTAGAAATCACATGGGCTCGGTTTGTATTTCACGGACTATGGTTATTACCTTTGTTAGCTTGGAAGGGTATTGTTTGGTGGCGTATGCCACCCCAACCTTGGTTACAAATCAGTCGCAGTTTGATACTTACCGTTACGACGGTGGCCTTCTTTTTTGCCATCAAAGACAACCCAATTCCAACGGCATTAACGCTGTTATTTATTTCCCCTTTAGTAGTGGCCGTAGTCGCACCACTATGGCTTGGTGAGTCTTTTGATGCATTAAGAGGCCTTGCTGTAGTCTTTGGATTTGTGGGGGTTTTAATTGTGTTGCGACCCACGGCAGACAGTTTTTCACCCTCCATATTATGGGGCGTGTTATCTGGAGTGACTTATGCCTTCTATATTATGATTACGCGCAAACTGAGCGCCTCTGTGCCCCCGTTATTAACGTTATTTTATACGGCCATAGGGGGTGTTTTGGTGTTGACTCCAATCTTGCTATTGAGCAATGTATGGAAAATGCCAGATTTAACGGGTTGGGTGATGATGGCCAGTATGGGATTATTTGCAGCCATTGGGCACTTTTTTATTATCATGGCGTGCGAATACGCGACGGCTTCGCAGTTGAGCCCGTTTAATTATTTTGAAATTGTAGCAGCGACGGCAATTAGTTACTTTGCATTTGATTTTTTCCCAGACCTTTATGTTTGGGTGGGAGTCGCTATTATTTGTATCAGTGGTGCCTATGTGTCCTATCGTGAGTTACAGTTGAGTAAAAGAGCCCATGCGATTCAAGATGGTCGCTTAGATATACTATGAGCAGGATAAAGGATCAGTCTATGAGGCATTGGGTTAACAGCGCTCTAAGTGCAATAGAAGCCGATTATCAACGCTCAGCAGATACGCATTTAATAAAACTAGAACTGCCTAACTTTGAGGGTATCAATGTCTACCTTAAAGACGAAAGTACACATCCAACGGGCAGTTTAAAACATCGACTGGCTCGTTCTTTATTTTTATACGCCTTATGCAATGGAAAAATTGACGCTAACACCACAGTCGTGGAAGCATCGTCGGGCAGCACTGCTGTATCAGAAGCCTATTTCGCAAAGTTGATCGGTGTCACGTTTATTGCTGTGATGCCCAAATCTACTTCGGCCCAAAAAATAGCTCAAATTGAGGGCTTTGGTGGCCATTGCCATTTTGTTGATAATGCCACTCAAATGCATGCCGTGGCCTTAAAGATCGCCCAAGATTCGCAGGGCTATTTCATGGATCAATTTATGTATGCAGAAAGGGCAACAGATTGGCGTGGCAACAACAATATTGCAGAAAGTATTTTTAGACAGATGTCTCATGAGCCTCATCCCATTCCTCATACGGTGGTTATGAGTGCCGGCACAGGGGGCACATCAGCCACTCTTGGACGCTATATCCGTTACCTAGGGTATGACACTGATTTAGTGGTGGTTGATCCCGAAAATTCAGCATTTTATCCCAGTTACATGAATCAAGACCCCAGTTTTGTCACCGGCATTAGCAGCCGTATTGAGGGCATTGGCAGACCTCAGGTAGAAGCCTCATTCATGCCTGATGTGATTGACAGTATGATTCAGGTGCCTGATTTAGCCAGTATTGCAGCCATGCTTTGGTTAGAACAGCAGACGGGGCGCAAAGCAGGGCCTTCAACAGGGACTAACTTATGGGGTGCGATGGAAGTGGCGCAAAACATGAGAACTCAAGGCCTTAAAGGCTCCATAGTTACTCTTTTGTGTGACAGTGGAGATCGTTATTTAAACACACACCACAGTGCAAGTTGGGTTGCCAAGCACATAGGCGACCCTAAAATTTATCAGCACAAACTGGAAGAGATTTTTCAATAATACCCATGGACGCTGGACTTTTCGGTATTGCCTGAAATACAGTCCAAAATGCCCCGAGTACTGCTACTTCGCCAAAATTTTAAGTGTGCTACTAGTAATTAATCATCGCAGTTCAGTTTAGTCTAATCGACTAATCTAGGGTCGGTTCAATGTCTTCTAAATCGAAGGGCGTGGCCTGATAGACGCAATAGTTGAGCCAGTTACTAAAGAACAAGTAACCATGACTGCGCCACGATGCCTTAGGCTTGGCGCTGGCATCATCATTGGGAAAATAATTGATGGGTAACATGGGGTTTAAACCGGCGGCTCGGTCCCTGTGGTATTCATCGCCCAGAGTATTAGCACCGTATTCTGGGTGGCCAGTAATATAAACTTGGCGACGGTCCTTACTGGTCATAATGTAAGCTCCAGAGGCGTCTGACTGGGCTAAGACGATGAGGTCAGTATTTGCCAAAATATAATCTACTTGAAAATCTGCGGTACGCGACTGAGGCGCCAAAAATTGATCATCAAAGCCACGAGTCAGGGCGTCATGTCCAAAGTTCACGGTTTGCTGATAGACCCCAGAGAGTTTTTGTGCCCGAGTTTGTTTGGGTAAATTGTACAAAGACTTTAAGCCTGCTTGGGCCGCCCAACACAAAAACAATGTCGACGTTACGTGGGTTCGAGACCATTGAATAATTTCGTCTACTTGCGGCCAATAAAGCACGTCTTCAAAAGCGACTAATCCAAGAGGGGCGCCAGTAATAATGAGGCCATCATAATTATGATCTTTAATTTGCTCAAAATTACGGTAAAAGCTATTTAAATGTTCTGCGGGCGTATTTTTGCTAGAACGGTTGTCCACCCTTAATAACTCTATGTCTACCTGTAAAGAAGAATTAGACAATAAGCGCATAATTTGATTTTCAGTTTCAATTTTTTTAGGCATCAAGTTAAGGATGATGACTTTTAGCGGACGAATGTCTTGGTTGAGTGCCCGAGTTTCAGTCATCACAAACACGTTTTCTTTTTGCAGCACGCTGGTGGCAGGCAAGGCATCTGGAATACGAATCGGCATGAGAAACTCTCTACAATAATAATGGGCTTAATGAGCAGTGCCGTAAGTGTAGCAGAAAAGAAGAGACTTACTGAAGAGTCTGTCACTTCAAATATTAATTAGAAAATCTTAAAAAATTAGCCCTAACGCTCAATTAATGCGCGCTAATGGTGCAATTAAGGTTTGAACTCTGCCGTTAGAAAACGATATACTCAATTATCGCTGCGGCCATTTGGCCCTGAGAGGCTAGGTATAATTCAATACCTAAACCAAACTTAGATTGCTAGGTTAGCCAAAGTTTAAGCACCCCTTAAACGATGACTGGTCTGTATCACGATACTAAATATAAAATTCCCAGAGGAATAGGTTAATGCAAAACATATTTAAAAAGACACTTCTTGCTGCAGCAACTGCAACTTTGTTGGCAGGCACTGCCTATGCAGGAGGTCACGAAGAAAAAGTGGGTGTAATTCTAGGGTTTACTGGCCCAATTGAATCGTTGACGCCAACCATGGCTGACAGTGCAGAGTTGGCTTTCTCTGAAGCATCGAATTCGGGACTGTTATTGGATGGCAAGGTTTTGGTCGCGGTGCGTGCTGACTCCACTTGTGTCGACTCCGCTGCTGCTACGGCTGCCGCCGAGCGTTTGGTCAACTCTGACAACGTGGTTGCCATTATGGGCGCTGACTGTTCTGGCGTGACTGGCGCTATTGCCAAGAACGTAGGTGCTCCAAATGGTGTAGCTATGGTTTCTCCTTCAGCCACTTCTCCTGGTCTAAGTGCCATCGAAGACAACGGCGTGTTTTTCCGCACGGCACCTTCTGACGCACGTCAGGGCGTAGTCTTAGCTGATATCGTTATGGGCCGTGGCATCGACACAGTCGCTGTGACTTACACTAACAATGACTATGGCAAAGGTCTAGCTGATGCATTTGCTTCAGCTTACCGTGCAGCGGGTGGTAAAATTACCATCGAAGCTGCTCACGAAGATGGCAAGGCGGATTATTCTGCTGAAGTTGGCGCCTTGTCTGCTTCTGGTGCCTCTGAGCTAGTGGTGCTTGGTTATGTTGACCAAGGTGGTCGTGGCATCATCCAGTCTTCTTTGGATTCAGGCGCATTTGATCGTTTCATTCTTGCTGATGGCATGATTGGTGATTCATTATTAGATGTTGACGGTGGCATTGAAGGTACGTTTGGTACGCTACCTGGTTCAGAGTCTAAGGGCGCATCCATGTTTAATGATGTTGCAGCTGCAGCTGGCCTAGACGGATCTGCTCCCTATGCGGCTCAGTCCTATGATGCAGGCGCACTCATTGCCCTAGCCATGCAATCTGCTGGCTCTGCTGATCGTGCAGGCATTGTGGCTCACATGAGCAAAGTTGCTAACGCTCCTGGCGAAATCATCTTACCGGGTGAATTGGCTAAAGGTTTGAAAATCTTAGCAGACGGTGGCGAAATTAACTACGAAGGCGCAACCAACGTAGAATTTGACGCCAACGGTGACCCTGCTGGATCATACAAAGAGCAAGAAGTTAAAGGTGGTGCATTCACTACCGTTAAGGTTCACTAAGCCTTGGCTTAAAACCTGAAATAAAAAAACCAACTTGGGGATGCTTAAGTTGGTTTTTTTGTGTCTAAAATTTGTCCATTTAGAACACAAGAGTTAAAGTGTTCATAATATGAGCATTAAGGTGTTCAAAAAGGCAACAGTTTCCGTTGACACCCTATTGGCAAAGAGTTCTAATTGAGCTAGTCATAAGCATAAGTTATTGCTTATATTTAGGCTTATTAAGTTAATCCAATAATAAGGGTGTCCAGCCTTTTACAATAACAAGAGAATCGAGTATGAAACGCACAATCTTAAATTTAGCTATCTTGAGCACAATGTTTGGCGCTGGCCTAGTGCAGGCGGGTGGCTTCGATCGGACGGGCCAAGACACTTCAATCATGCTCAAAGAAGGCAGTATGGTAGAAATTACTTCCGTGTCGGTGAACCCAAAAATTACCGGCACACACGGTGGTTCAGCCACAGCGACTGGGGAAGTAGCGCCTAATTACAGTTTTACTAACATAGGCTTTCGGACTAATGTCAGTGATAACTTTGCCATTGGCATTATTCAAGAGAAGCCGTTTGGGGCTAACGTTGACTATACCGCAGGTGCGGCTGGTTCGACCTACGTTGGCCTAAAGGCTGAGGTGGATTCTAGTTCAACCACCTTACTCACCAGTTATGACATGGACAAAGTGACCGTTTATGGTGGCTTGAAAAACCAGTCCTTAAAAGCCTCAGCAACAAATCCTTTGGTTAATG
>DDCR01000081.1 GCA_002335115.1 Oceanospirillaceae bacterium UBA2001 | reverse complement strand
ATTTTTAAAACAGTTGTTATAAAAAATATCAGCAAAGCTTGGAGCGATGACACATGAAAGGCCAAAATCGAGTAGCGCCCAAGGGGCATGTTCACGGCTTGAGCCACAACCAAAGTTCTGCCTTGCTAAGAGTATCTTAGCGCCTTGGTAGCGTGGATAATTAAGCACAAAGTCATGATTTATGGGCCTTTGGGTAGAATCTTGGTCAGGTTGACCTTCATCAAGATAACGTAACTCATCAAATAAATTGGGGCCAAAACCAGATCGTTTAATCGACTTTAAAAACTGCTTAGGAATAATCATGTCTGTATCGACATTAGCACGATCTAGGGGCACAGCTATACCAGTTAATTGAGTAAATGATTGCATCTTATAAGGCTCCCTTAAACTCGCGAACGTCAACAAAACGCCCTGCAATGGCGGCTGCAGCAGCCATGGCTGGACTAACCAAATGGGTACGTCCACCAAAGCCTTGGCGACCTTCAAAATTACGATTTGAAGTCGATGCACAATGCTCACCTGAGCCTAATTTATCGGCGTTCATGGCCAAACACATAGAACAGCCCGGTTCACGCCACTCAAGCCCTGCATTAGTAAAAATGGTATGCAAACCCTCAGCTTCGGCTTGCGCCTTCACCAAACCAGAACCTGGCACCACCAAGGCCTGCTTCAACGTTTTGGCCACCTGATGCCCTTCCACTACCGAGGCTGCTGCGCGCAGGTCTTCAATGCGGCTGTTGGTACAAGAACCAATAAATACACGATCTAATTGAATGTCAGTGATGGCCTGACCCGCAGTTAACCCCATATATTCAAGAGCGCGAGTCATACCCGAAGCTTTCACCTCATCTTTTTCTTGGGCAGGGTTAGGCACCCTGGCAAATACCGGCAATACCATTTCTGGGGAAGTACCCCAGGTAACTTGGGGTGCGATACTGGCACCGTCTAGCACCACCACATGATCAAACTCAGCGTCATTATCAGAGTGTAAGTCTTGCCATGCGCTCACGGCTAAATCCCAGTTCGTGCCTATGGGCGCAAAGGGACGTCCCTTAACATAATCAATGGTGGTTTGATCCACTGCCACCATGCCCACGCGTGCACCTGCCTCAATGGCCATATTACACACCGTCATACGGCCTTCCATGGTCATGTCTTCAAACACTTGGCCACCAAATTCAATGGCATAACCGGTGCCACCAGCGGTGCCAATAACTCCAATAATAGCCAACACCACATCTTTAGACGTGACCCCATCGCCGAGTACACCATCTACCCGCACTAACATGTTTTGAGATTTTTTTTGAATCAAACACTGTGTGGCTAACACATGCTCTACTTCTGAAGTTCCAATGCCGTGAGCTAATGCCCCCAAAGCGCCATGAGTAGCGGTATGGGAATCACCACACACAACAGTCATACCAGGCAAAGTAGCGCCCTGCTCTGGGCCCACCACATGCACAATGCCTTGGCGCTCATCCTGCATTTTAAATTCAGTAATACCAAACTCATCACAATTGTCACCCAAGGTCACCACTTGAATCTTAGATACAGGGTCGGTAATACCCTCCACGCCAATGACCCGCTCATCCATAGTGGTCGGTACGTTATGATCTGGGGTGGCTAAGTTAGTGTCAATGCGCCATGGCTTGCGGCCTGCTATACGCAAGCCCTCAAAGGCTTGGGGTGAGGTGACTTCGTGCAATAGGTGTCGATCAATGTAAATCAAACAACTGCCATCGTCTTGTTGGCTAACAAGGTGGGCATCCCATAACTTGTCATAAAGAGTTTTACTGGCCATGTGGTTTCCTGAGCACAGATTAATGTGGGAGCATTATAACCCTAGCCAAAGCATAACTCTAATTCCAATTAATTTATATTTTCATTCCATTTGGTAATTTTAAAGATAATACAATCTATCAACATAGCAGGTATAACTTTAAATCTAGCACAGCAGCCTAATCACTTTACTGCTTGGTAATGTGAGCCACACGGTGACAGTCATCAAGGTTGAAATGATCACTACTAAGCAACATATAGGGGTCAATGGCGGTCAACCACACCCAATCTAAGCTTTTTGTTTTGTTTATAGTTGCATTACTGCCTCTGGCTGGATCAACGCTATTGAGGGAATGGTCAAGCCAACGCTTTCCCATGCCGTAACGTTGAGCAAACCCACTGGTGTGAATCCATGCGTAGGGATCACATTTAAAAGCACGACCTGCTGCTGAGTGATCGATCTCTGAATCTAGCAAAAGCTGCTCATGGGTTGGCTCAATCGCTTGTGCCGAACCACTCATGACTAAGTAAATAATTTTTGGGTATTGCCGCCTTGCGGTTAGCTTGATGCTTTTCCAGCTTTGTTTGATTTTCATGTTTAGCTGCCTTTGATGGATGCCATGTTTGGCTGCCTTTTTGAGCTCATAGCTAATTCACTGCTAGTGCCATGCTGGGGGGCCGGCTTTTTAGTGCTTTCTTCAGAGCCTGCAGAGTCTGGCGCTAGTCAACGCCACCCATTAGTTATAGTTCACAAAAGCTATAATTGCTCGCCCTGAGTATATAAAAGTTTTAAATTCCGTTTTAGAGTGCAAACAGGTATTCTTCAGCCATGGATAGTTTGGCATTAAAAGCCTTTGTGGTGGTCGCAGAACAACGCTCGTTTTCACGCGCGGCAGACCAGCTGTTCCTCACACAACCTGCCGTAAGCAAACGCATTGTAAAGCTTGAAGAACAACTAAAAACTCGCTTATTTGATCGCATTGGCCGCACAGTGTCCCTAACCATGGCTGGGCAACACTTATTGCCTAAGGCGCGAGTGATCTTGCAGGCGATGGAAGATAGTGCTAACGAATTGACTAACTTATCAGGCCGTGTGGGTGGGACTTTGCGCATTGCCACCAGTCATCACATTAGCTTACACCGATTACCAGCGCCATTGCGCTTGTTTATTGCCCGCTACCCCCAAGTGGAGTTAGACATTCAGTTTGCCGAATCAGAGGTCATTTATGAAGGGCTGTTACAGGGCCGCTGGCAGCTTGGTATTATCACCCTTAACCCCAACCCTCACCCCCACATAGAGCAACAGGTTATTTGGCAAGATCAGATGCAATTTGTAGCGGCACCCGATCACCCTTTAAGTTTACAAAGTGCGGTTAATTTAAATCAGTTAAGTAGTTTTCCTGCCCTATTAAGCAAATCTAATACCTTTACCCGCGACATCGTAGAAGCACGCTTCGCAGCCCACCAATTAGCTTTAAATGTGGCCATGTCGACTAACAACCTAGACACTATCCGGATGATGGTTAGTATCGGCATGGGTTGGAGTGTTTTGCCAGAAACATTAATCAACCAAGACCTCAATATTATCGCCAGCCAAGCAAAGCCAATCGTCAGACAATTAGGCTGTGTTTGGCATCAACAGCGAAGTTTATCTAATGCCACGGT
>DDCR01000064.1 GCA_002335115.1 Oceanospirillaceae bacterium UBA2001 | reverse complement strand
CTGTTAATAGGGTCCTTAAGTTTTGGCCACCTGCCTATTGTGTTTGTGCCTGCAGGGCCCATGTCTTCAGGCTTACCAAATACAGAAAAAGCACGTATTCGCCAGCTTTATGCTGAAGGTAAAGTGGGTCGGGATGAATTGTTAGCTTGCGAATCTGACTCTTACCATAGCGCAGGCACGTGCACCTTTTATGGCACAGCTAACAGTAATCAATTATTGATGGAAGTCATGGGCCTGCATATGCCAGGTGCTTCCTTTGTGCCTCCTGACGGCGACTTACGCGACCAATTGACGCGCTCAGCGGCTCAGCGAGCGGTGAAATTAACCCACCCATCGCAGCAGCAAAATCTTGCTCAAATCGTCTCTGAAAAAACCATGGTTAATGCCATAGTGGCTTTATTGGCCACGGGCGGTTCCACCAATCACACCATACATTTGATTGCCATTGCCAAAGCAGCAGGCATTATTATCAATTGGGATGACTTTGCTACTTTGTCCAGTGTGGTGCCAAGTTTGACGCGCATCTACCCCAATGGGCAAGCTGACATTAACGTTTTTCATGGTGCTGGTGGTGTGCCATATTTAATTCAAACCCTTTTGCAAGGGGGCTTGCTGCATGAAGATGTAGAAACGATTATGGGTCATGGCTTAAGCCAATACTGTCAGGAACCAAAATTAATCTCTGGTAAGCTAGTGTGGCAGCCAGCGCCAGCAGAAAGTGCTAACTCAGATGTTTTGACCAGTATAGCCGAACCTTTTTCAAAAACAGGTGGCTTGGTGACTTTAGAGGGTAACCTTGGTCGCAGTGTCGCCAAAGTATCCGCAGTTAAAACTGAACATTGGACGGTAGAGGCCGAGGCTTTAGTATTCGACTCACAAGTAGGATTTGAACAGGCGTTTCAAGCAGGAGCTTTAGAACGAGATTTTATTGCTGTACTGCGCTTTCAAGGTCCCCAAGCCTGTGGCATGCCTGAATTACATAAACTAACCNNCTCTGGCAAGGTGCCGGCGGCGATCCACTTGCATCCAGAAGCTCAGTCGGGAGGGTTAATCAGTAAAATAGAAAACGGAGATTTATTAAGCCTAGACTGTCATAATGGGCGCTTAGAGTTATTAGTTGAAGATCACATACTCCAAGCAAGACCAGCCGCTCAGCAAACTCAGACGGTGACTTATGGCATGGGCAGAGAACTGTTTGCCAACATGCGTCAGCAGGTAACAAGTGCCGAACTTGGTGCCAGCACTTGCTCATAGTCGGGTGTTGTTATTAAAGAGAAATCCATAGAAATGTTTAAATATGACCTAGTGGCTGACATAGGGGCCACCAACGCTCGTTTTGCTTTAACCTGTAATGGTGCGCAAGGTCTATCGCACATTCAGGTCTTAGCTTGCGCAGATTATCCCAATTTAGAAACGGCGATGGCTGCCTACCTCGATAGTACAGACGCGATCAGTTTGATTGCTAGGGTCTGTATTGCTATAGCGGGAACAGTGCACATGCCAGAATTTTCTCTCGCCAATAATCATTGGCGTGTGAATAAGGCACAAGTGAGTGCGGCTATTAAGCATGATATTTTATGGATCAATGATTTTACAGCTCAAGCTTGGGCCATGTCAGAGATCAATTCTTCTGATTTGTTATTAGTCAAACCAGGCCAAGCTGAAGAACAGGGTAATCGATTGGTTATGGGACCAGGCACGGGTCTGGGTGTGGCAGGATTAATAGCCCATGATCAAAGTTGGTTGCCCGTTATGGGCGAAGGTGGGCATGTGAGCTTTTCACCTTCCAGCAAGGTGCAGGCTGAAATATTGGCTTATATGTGGCAACGCTATGGACACGTGTCAGCAGAGCGCCTGTTATCAGGTTCAGGCATGATGGATTTATATGCGGCCGTGGCCCATATCCATGCTATTGAACCCAATTTAACAAAGCCGGCCCAGGTTTTGCAGCAGGCGCAGTTGGCGACGCCAGATGATTTGGCGCACCAAACCCTGAGTATTTTTTGTGACATGTTAGGCAATACTGTAGCGAACGGCGCCCTTATGTTTGGATCTGTAGGTGGAGTTTATCTCACAGGGGGCATTTTACCTCGTATGTATGATTTTTTACTGACGAGCAGCTTTAATCATAGTTTCACCAATAAGGGCCGCACATCTGCTTATTTGGATCAAATGCCTATTTATCTTTGCACGGCACAACAACCGGGCCTACAAGGGGCAGCTATCGCCCTAAATAATGACCGAGAGAGGATGCATGCTACAACTTGAAAAATCCATACACTGGAAAAATTTGCAACAACTCGCGCTTCAATATCGTGATATTCACTTACGCGAATTATTTACTCGAGAGGGCAATCGATTTGAAACATACTCCATTGAGCTACCCAACTTATTGTTAGATTATTCTAAGAATTGCCTAACACCTGAAATCATGCAAGCGCTATTTGGTTTAGCTGAAGACATGGGTTTGGGTGCCGCCACAGAGCGGATGTACCGAGGTGCAAAAATAAACGTAACTGAAGACCGTGCTGTGCTGCATACAGCTTTGCGCAATCGCAGTAATTCGCCAGTGTATGTTGATCAAGTTAACGTTATGGACTTAATCAATAAAGAACTAGCACACATGCGTCAGTTCGTTGAAAAAGTACGCAGTGGAGAGTGGCATGGCTATTCAGGTAAACGCATTACGGATGTTGTCAATATTGGTATTGGGGGGTCAAATTTAGGGCCCAAAATGGTGACTCAAGCCTTGCGTTCATACGCAGATTCAACCATTCGAGTTCATTTTATTTCCAATGTCGATGGGGTGGAGATTGCTGAAATTCTACGCCCGTTAAACGCGGAACAAGTGTTGTTTGTGGTGGCATCAAAAACCTTCACTACCAGTGAAACTATGACCAATGCGCAAACTGCTCGTAATTGGCTCATGGCATCGGCCTTTGATGAACGAGCAGTTCAGCATCACTTTGTGGCCGTATCATCGAATACTCAAGCCGTGCAGGAATTTGGTATTGATAGGGAATTTATGTTCTCTATGTGGGATTGGGTGGGTGGTCGTTATTCCATTTGGTCTGCCATCGGTTTACCCATCGCACTCTATTTAGGCTTTGATAAATTCGAAGATTTACTCACTGGTGCCCATGATATGGATCGCCATTTTAGAGATGCGCCAGCGGCCGAAAACATGCCGACGATTATGGCTTTAGTGAGTATTTGGAATGGCTTATTACATGGTGCCCAAAGTCATGTCATTTTGCCTTATGACCAACCTTTAGAGGGCTTTACGGACTATATTCAACAGGCAGATATGGAAAGTAATGGCAAGCATGTGGATCGCCAAGGTCATCAAATTAGCTATCACACTGCATCGGTTGTTTGGGGGCAGTTAGGCATTGATGGGCAGCATGCATTTTATCAACTGTTACATCAAGGCAACGTCATTGTGCCGGCTGACTTTATTGGCTCTTTGGCCAGTTCTACACCGGTCAAAGGCCATCATGAAAACCTCATGGCTAACTTTTTTGCCCAGACGGAGGCGCTTATGAATGGCATTAGTGCCGCAGAAGTGAAGTGCCAACTTCAGGCCCAAGGTCTGGGTCAAAAAGAGGTTGAAAAGCTTTTGCCTCACAAAGTTCATCAAGGTAACCGGCCCAGCAATACCTTATTGCTGAAGCAGGTCGATCCAAGAAATTTAGGGGCACTCATTGCTTTATATGAGCACAAAATATTCGCCCAAGGCGTGATATGGGATCTGTGCTCTTTTGATCAATGGGGGGTAGAGTTAGGTAAAACTCTAGCCAAAGGGATTTTGCTTGAAATTGAAGGGGAGGCGGGCCATCTTCACGATGACTCCACCAATGCCCTGATTGACTATTTTAAAGGTTCCCGTGGTTAGCTTTAGGGCTTCACTTAAGGTGTGCCTAGGGCAACTGCGTTACGAGCCAATACTTCAATGGCCCTCCAGTCTTCTTGTTGCACCAAGGCCGCTGGTGTCAACCAAGTCCCTCCCACGCACATGACGTTAGGTAAAGCTAAGTAGTCTACTGCATTGGTCGGCTTAATGCCGCCAGTTGGGCAGAATTTGAGTTCACTAATAGGACCACCAATGGACTTCAAAAAATCAGTACCACCAACAATGCTTGCAGGGAACAGTTTAAACCTGCGAT
The DNA here is from genome assembly GCA_002335115.1 of Oceanospirillaceae bacterium UBA2001. GTDB lineage: Bacteria > Pseudomonadota > Gammaproteobacteria > Pseudomonadales > Balneatricaceae > Njordibacter. The sequence continues at coordinate 17,863 of DDCR01000064.1, read as the reverse complement.
AACCGAATACCATAGCTTCCATGGCCTCACTGACACTAGCAATGCCAGGCAATAAAGGAACGTCACTTTGGCTGCCGTGTTGCAACAGCTGTGCCGTAGAACCTGGGCTCACTATAAAGTCAGCACCCGCTTCAACGCAGGCATCGTATTGTTTGGGTGTCAGCACAGTGCCGGCACCAATAATAGCCTCTGGTAAAGCCATTTTGAGCTGTTTGATGGCCTTTAACCCATACTCACTGCGCAGAGTTATTTCCAACACTGTCAGCCCTCCCCTGACTAATGCAGTACAAACTCCGAGAGCTTGTTCTGCATTCTCTAGAGTTAGTACTGGAACCACTGGCGCGCTAGCGCATATTACGTCGATGCGGGCATTGTTAGCCTGCATGCGTTGACTTAGGCTGATGTGATGGTCGGCTGAGGGCATTTATGGGCACCAGTGAATAGTTAATGGGGATTTTAATAGGGCAAAAATGGGCATTTTAAATGGGTCTGCAAGTGCCATTGCCTGTTGCAATACACGATGCTTTTCAGCACCCTCAATGTGCAGGTGTTTGTGCCTTGCATGGGTCAAGGTAGGCCCCGTTAAGGTCATACGCTGGGTGGGTGTAACAGGTGCTTGAGTATCAATGCAAAGTTGGGATGTGGGGGCTGTTAAAGCCTCATGTAGGTTTGGGCACTGGGGAAACAATGAGGCGGTGTGTCCATCATTGCCCATGCCCAGCACCAACACGTCAAGTGGCCATTGCATGCCTTGAAGTTGTGTTTGGCAGCTCTTTTGGCCTAAGTAAGCACTTTTTTGTGGGTTAAATAAGGCAAAAAATGTTGCATGCTTAGCATTGTTTTGTAGCAAGCTAGAGCGCACTAAGGCGGCGTTACTGGCCGTATCTTCCTCATTTACCCAGCGTTCATCGGCAAGGGTGACGTCTACTCTGTGCCAGTCTAGGGCTTGTAAACTGAGTTGCTCTAACATGGCTAAGGGTGTGCGGCCACCTGAAACTGCTAAGCTTGCTCTGGGGCGTATCATTAGCGCTTCGGTGAGCTGCAAAGCTATATTTTTAGCTAGAGAAGTGGCCAATAATGTTGAGTTTTGGCAGTTAATCCATTGTGTGTCAGATGCAAGGAATTGAGGTTTAGCAGTCTTCATACCAACGATGTCCATGAGTTTCTATCATATTAGAGGCCCGTTTTGGCCCATTGCTTCCTGCTGCATAATGCTCAAGCTCAAGCTCTGCATTGTGCCAAGCGTGACGTATTTGATCACACCATTGCCAAGCTAGTTCCACCTCATCACGACGTACAAATAAGCTCTGGTTGCCCTTAAGGGCTTCTAGTAGAAGGCGTTCATAAGCATCAGGGATGCGAGCTTGAGATTGGGTTTGAGCAAAGTCTAAATGCAGCGGGTCGCGTCGAAGCTGCATCTGTTTATCAATGCCTTGCTCCTTAGTGAGCACCTGTAAAGAAATACTTTCATAGGGCTGCAGTCGAATAACAAGTTGGTTTTGAGTAATGCTGGCTTGCTTTGGGTCAAAAATTTGATGATTACTGGCCTTAAAGTGAATGATGACCTCGGTCACTTTACTAGCCATGCGCTTACCTGTGCGCAAATAAAAGGGTGTTCCAGTCCAGCGCCAATTTGCTATTTCTGCGCGTAATGCAATAAATGTTTCCGTGCCACTATTGGTGACGGCATCCTCTTCATTGAGGTACCCAGGAGCTGGTTGCTGCTGAAACTGACCATCAGTGTATTGTCCTAGTACCAAGTGCTTGTTTACTTTTTCAGGTTCAATGGGCTTTAGTGCGCGCAGAACCTTGACCTTCTCGTCGCGGATGCTAGTGGCCGTGAGTTGAGATGGTGGGTCCATTGCAACCATACAAAGTAGCTGAAGCAGGTGATTTTGAACCATATCGCGCATTTGGCCGGCTTTATCAAAATAGCCCCATCGACCCTCTATGCCGACATCTTCAGCCACACTAATTTCCACATAATCAATGTATTGATTGTTCCACTGAGTTTCAAACAGTGGGTTGGCAAAACGCAGGGCAATTAAGTTTTGTACAGTTTCTTTACCAAGGTAATGATCGATACGAAAAATTTGGCTTTCATCAAAATATAAAGCGAGCTTATCGTTAATCACCTTTGATGACGCTAGGTCGTGGCCAATGGGCTTTTCTACGACAATACGGCATTTATCATTGATGGCGTTGGCACTGTGCAGGTGCTGGCAGATATCGCTGTATAAACTAGGAGGCGTGGCAAGGTAGAATGTCATGCGCGGATGCCAAGCGTCTAGTTTCTTCTTGAGGACTGCATAATCAGTTGCTTGGATCAGGTCGACTTGGCAATAGTATAGGCGTTTTAAAAAGCGTGATAATGACTCAGGGTTTAATTGTTCTGCGCCAAGGTATTGGTTTAGTGTATCCTTTATACGCGCTTTGAGTTCATCGTTGTTGAACGCACTGCGAGCCACAGCCATAATCTTTAAATCGTCGCTCAAAAGTTGAGCATGCTCAAGCTGATAAAGGGCCGGCATGAGTTTGCGGAGGGATAAGTCACCTAACGCGCCAAACAATACAAGACTATGGCTTAATAGGCCTTCAGTTGATGTATCTATGTTCGATGAGTTATTGTCCGACATCGTCGAAGGGTCCTTTTAGGATAATTTGATTAGTAATAATACACTTTTTAAGCTATAAAAGTCACAAATATATGACTAATGTTGGTAATATTACGCACATTAATAAATAAATAAGCTAGAAAGAAAAAACTTATGACCACTAACCACAATTTATTGCAGCGTCTATCTTCTCAGCAGGAACAGCTTAACCGATCTGAGCGCAAAGTTGTGCAAGTGATTGTTGCTGATCCTCAATCAGCAACACGCATGAGTATTGCAGCTCTGGCAGAGTTGGCTCAAGTGAGTGAGCCCACAGTGAATCGCATGTGCCGCAGCTTTGGTTTAAAGGGCTATCCAGATTTTAAGTTAGAGTTGGCTCAAAGTATGGCTCGTGGCACACCTTATGTGAGCCAGAGCGTCAATCAAAATGATACGGCCGCCCAATATACGGACAAAATATTTACCAGTACCATGGCCAGTTTAGATGCAGCCAGACAACAAGTAGATAGTAAGGTGATTGAGCGAGCGGTAGATTATCTAAGTCAAGCGCAGCAAATTTGTTTCTTTGGCATGGGTGCTTCAGGATCAGTAGCTCAAGACGCCCTGCACAAGTTTTTTCGCTTTAACATTCCAGTTGTGGCACATACCGATTCACTCATGATGCGGATGATGGCGGCGGCGTGCAAGCGCGGTGATGTGTTGGTATTGTTGTCTTTTACAGGCCGTACAAAAGAGATGGTAGAGGTGGCTCGTATTGGCCGAAATGCAGGTGCTTTGGTGATTGCCATTACGGCTATAGCCTCTCCTTTAGCGCAAGAATCAAGCTTAGTATTGGGGGTAGAAGCACCTGAAGACACGGACGTGTATATGCCAATGCAATCACGCACTATTCAATTGACCTTAATCGACGTTTTGGCAACAGGGGTCATATTGCGTCGTGGGGAAGATTTTCATGGTCATTTAAAAACCATTAAGCAGAGTTTAGCCAGCACTCGTTTAGCTTTAGATGGGGAATAATAGTCGATTTTTGGATTCAAAAAAACCGCATTGGGCTGCCCCAGTGCGGTTTTACAAACATCATCTACATTTATAAACGGTCGAGTTGGGCGCGAATTTCAGCCAGTTTTTCTGTCATGATGCGCTCTAGGTGCACTAGGTTCTCAGTAATCGCTTCTTTACTGTCCACCGCTTTCTTTTCTTCGTGGGCGAGCTTATTTAATTCGGTCAGTGCACGCAACAAGAAAGGGGAAATCTCACTTACTTCCTGCCATTGCTGTCGACCTGAATCTACCATGACAGTGCGGGTGGCGCGACCGAAACGGAATTTTTTACTGCGAGGTAAGAAGGATCCCTTTTCACGCTTGTAGTAGATTTTGAGGATATCAAAATCGCCTTCTTGGCGGAGGGTATATTTGCTGATGGACTCAAAGCTTGTGATGCCCATTTCTGTCAGTGTAATATGCTGCGACATAATTGTTCTCCATAGAGATTAAAAGTTAAAGTTTTCTTATGAAAATCAATGACTCAACAAATTATTGTAAGGTAGGCTCTGGCGGCCCTGCCTTGCTGGTCTGACGAAGTGTGAGTAGAAAGTGTGGAGACCTACACAAACCGTCATGGGGGAGCTTTTCAAGGAACCTATTGTAACGGGTTACTGGTCAAATAGTAACCAGTAATGAGGCCTTTATGTGAGGCAAACATAGAATAATTGGTATTCATTCAATAATTAGTTATATGAACTTCACCCAAGTACTTTTTGCGGTATACTCAAGCTTAATTTTAGGCTTTACTAAAGCGTGCGGTTGTCCCCCAACCACACTAAATAAGGATTTTCCTTCCTATGTCTGGTGTCATCCCTATCGATGAAGGCGTTGAACGTCTACCCCTCAAAGAATATACAGAAAAAGCGTATTTAGACTATTCGATGTATGTCATTTTAGACCGTGCATTGCCGCATATCGGGGATGGCCTAAAGCCGGTGCAAAGGCGCATTGTTTATGCCATGTCAGAACTGGGCTTAAAAACCTCTGCCAAGTACAAAAAGTCGGCCCGTACCATTGGTGATGTGTTGGGTAAGTTCCATCCCCATGGTGATAGTGCCTGCTACGAAGCCATGGTGCACATGGCGCAAACTTTTTCTTACCGTTACACACTCGTTGATGGTCAAGGTAACTGGGGTTCGGCAGATGATCCAAAATCTTTCGCTGCCATGCGTTACACAGAAGCTAAGCTTACAGGCTATGCAGATGTCCTGCTTGGTGAATTAGGCCAGGGTACCGTTGATTGGGGCAATAACTTCGACGGCACACTTCAAGAGCCTTTAGTGCTTCCTTCCCGCGTACCTAACGTGCTGTTAAATGGTGCTACAGGGATTGCCGTAGGTATGGCCACAGACATTCCACCGCATAATTTACGTGAAGTTGTTTCTGCCTGTATCCATCTCTTAGATAACCCTAGCGCCACCACAGAACAATTGTTTGAGTTTGTACAGGGGCCTGATATGCCCACTACGGCAGAAATTATCAGCCCACGAAGCGACTTGTTACAAATGTATAAAACAGGACGGGGCAGTATCCGTATGCGGGCTGTGGTCGATCATGAAGACGGTGACATTGTTATTACGGCTTTGCCCTATCAAGTTTCTGGGGCTCGCATATTAGAGCAAATTGCAGCTCAAATGCAGGCCAAAAAATTACCTATGGTGGCAGACCTGAGGGATGAGTCCGACCACGAAAAGCCCACTCGGCTCGTGATTGTGCCGCGTTCAAACCGGGTTGATACGCAGCAGTTGTTAAACCATTTATTTGCAACGACAGATTTAGAGCGCTCCTACCGGGTTAATTTAAATCTGATTGGTGTGGACGGCAAGCCTCAAGTTAAAGGTTTAAGTCGTATTTTGACAGAATGGCTCTCTTTCCGCATGGAAACGGTGACCCGTCGCTTGCAGCACCGTTTAGATAAAGTGCTTGAACGTTTGCACCTATTGGAAGGGTTGTTAATTGCGTACCTTAATATTGATGAAATCATCGCTATAATCCGCGAACAAGAAAAGCCTAAACCTGTGCTGATGCAGCGCTTTGCTTTATCTGAGAATCAAGCGGATGCAATATTAGATTTAAAGTTACGTCACTTAGCTCGGTTAGAGCAGCATCGGATTCAGGCCGAACAAGAAGAACTTGCGGCTGAACGCCAAAAACTCGAATTATTACTAGGCTCGAAGGCGCGTTTAAAAACCCTCATAAAGCGTGAATTAATGGCTGATGCTGAAGCCTTTGGTGATGATCGAAGGTCACCTATTGTGGTGCGCCAAGAAGCTAAAGCCCTGTCAGAAAGAGATTTGCTCACGACTGAACCCGTGACTGTGGTTTTATCCAAACAAGGCTGGGTTCGTGGAGCTAAAGGCCACGATATTGACCCCTCTAATATGAGTTATAAATCGGGAGATGACTTCTTGCTCATGGTGCAAGCTCGAAGTAACCAAAGCGTTGCCTTTCTCGATGAAGGTGGCCGTAGCTACTCCCTAGAGGCTCATACTCTGCCTTCTGCTCGTGGTCAGGGTGAACCATTAAGTGGTCGTTTTAACGCCCCCAGTGGTGTGCAGTTTTCAGCGGCAGTCAGTGCTAAAGCAGATCAATTATTACTCATGAGTACAGACGCAGGCTATGGCTTTATTTCAACCTTCGAAGACTTATTAAGTAAAAATAAGTCTGGAAAAGCAGCCATGTCGGTACCTAAGGGGGCGAAGGTAATCGCTCCACAGCATATCACTCAAATGCCAGACACTTGGTTAGTCGCAGTCAGTAATGAAGGCCGTATGCTCGTATTTCCATTGCAAGATTTGCCTCAGTTAGCCCGAGGTAAAGGTAATAAAATTATCAGTATTTCGTCGACTCGCGTAGCCAGCCGTGAAGAGTTTATGGTGGCTTGCGCACTCGTTACTGAAACTTGTGAATTATTAGTTCATTCAGGCAAGCGTTATCTGCGTCTGAAAGCCACAGATCTTGTGCATTATAGAGGCGAGCGTGGCCGAAGAGGTAATAAACTACCCAGAGGGTTCCAAAATGTCGACAGCCTAGCAGTTGAGAGCATCGCTGCAAATGAAGTCGATGTGGAGCCTAGCCAACCTGACGCTTAAAGCATGAGTTAGAGGTCAGGGCTGAAGTGACTGATTTGCATATCTAACAGATCTTGGTAATCGCTGCTTAGGCGTGCCAAGCTAACGGCCCCACTCGCTAATGGCGTGCAATTATTGGCCTGCAATACCCGTTGTTGTAATTCGGGGTGATAGGCGACTTGCCGGCTGATCACCATATGTTCTTGCCGTTCTCGGCGAGACAGCTCGGCCGCTTTCTCTGTGAGACTGCTCAGCTCTTCTAAGTTGCCCGTATGGACCACGATTTGAATGCTCAAGTTCGACTTACCATGGGCCGCACGTTGGGCATTAAAGGCTTTGTAAAGACCAAAGAAAAACTGAGCTGCGCACAGTGCATTCACACAGTGGGTCATGTGCTCATGGGGTTTGTCAAAGGTCACCAACACATCGTGGTTGTCTTCGGTTTCAATAGTGCCCCCGTAGATGGCGCACACCTGATCTACAAGCCGGTGGTATGACTTAAGGAGCAAGTGTTTTTCAGCGGCTTCCATAGGTCCCTGGTCTCGGGTATTCACATTAATGTATAACAAACTAACCAGTGGGTCATCATGCAAAGAACTTGGTGAGGAAGCCACAGACGGGGTGTAGACCTGATGATCAAGAGTGGGTGTTTCTTGGGGTATGGGCTCAGTAGTGTCTACAGGGATGGGGGTCGGCCGCAAAGGGGCCGAGTTATCGCTATTGCGCAAATCATCCATGGTAAATATAGGTAAGTTATTTTCGTCAGCAGAGTTAAGAGCAGCGAGTTTAGGCGCAAATAAAGGGTCACCAAGCTCACTTAATTGTGGCTCCGAGGATAACTCCCTCGCCAAGTCATGTAATTCATGGTTAAACGCCTCTTGTTGATTGGGCGCTTCCAATTCTGGTTGGTGGTCTACTTGATCATAATGATTAGGCGCCACAATACCTTTTCCAGCAGGCATTTCTAATTCATATTGGTGTTCAGTTTGAGCATGCAACAAGCGCTCTTCGTTAATTGAGTTGAACCCTAAATTAATGATGCCCCACTCATCAAGACGACTATCATCCAAAGGTGGTGCCTTACCATATTCCAATAGCTGTTCTTGGGCTTCATGTAATCGATGCAGGGGCTGCACCAAGCGGGCTCCAAACCACCAACCCATAACGATACAGGCAAGTAAGATCAGCCCTGCCGTGGGCCACAGCAAAAATATCAGTTGAGTCAGGCTTGGATTTAAATCTAATTCAGTCTGGCGTAAGTGCAGGCTACCAATCTTTTCTTCATCCAACTTTATGGGCAGAATTAAATAGTTGGAGTCGTTTAAAAAACCTGTTTTAGCCAACATTTGACCGTCTGCATCATATACAGCAGCCCCCACAATGGCGCCTTGTTGTCTCAGTTTTGCCAGCGTAACGTTAAGACTGATGTAGTCTTGTTTAACCAACAAGGGAGCACTTAAGTTAGCCAATTGCTGGCCCATTTTTTGTCCTAAAAAAGCGTTTTGCTGACCCGTAACTTGGTTAAGGTGTTGGTAGGTCATGAATCCCAAAGACACGCTAGCAAGCAAAAACGTCGTGATGAGCAGCAATACCGTCTTTTGAACCAAGGTGAGGCGGGATTGCATTAAATGTCTAAAGGAAAGAATTTTATTGGGCATTAGGTGTTAATCAGCACTATTTCTAAGAGGTAAAAACAGACCCATTCTAACCCACTAATGATAAAATGCTAAGCCCACTCAAGGAGTTGTATCTATGTTTCATCGTCTAACCCTATTTGATTTAAGCAAAGAGGGCAAAATTGCAGCCATCGATAAGGTCATGGCGACTGCGGATGTGCCACTTCAACAGAATCAACAAAGCACCCATGCAAACTATACACTGCAGCAATGGCGCTGGAACAGTCCCACTGAAGAGGGGACTATGCAGCGTGTTAAGAAGCATGAAACTAAATACACTTTGCTGCTTGAAAGCATTCAAGAAATCTTGTCGAAACAACCGACAGTGGATTATGTATTACAATCATCCCAACAGCCGATAGAAAACATAAAACTCGCTGTTTTTGATATGGACTCCACCTTGATACAGGCAGAAGTGATGGATGAATTAGCCTATGCCATGGGCATCGGTCCACAAGTGGCTCTTATTACTGCTCGCTCTATGGCGGGAGAATTAGATTTTGAACAAAGCTTTCGTCAGCGCTTGGCTTTATTAAAAGGCTTTACCACCAATCAGCTGGCCACCATTAATCAAAGCCTTGAATTAATGCCAGGGGCACAGCAACTTATGCAGGGTTTGCAAGAGCGAGGCGTATATTGTGCTATTTTGTCGGGTGGCTTTAGTTATTTTGCGGATCGTCTTGCGCTTAGGTTGGGTATGCAAGAGGCCTTTTCTAATCCCTTAGAGGAAGTAGAAGGAAAACTCACTGGACAGGTAACAGGGCCGGTTTTGGACGCGAGTAGCAAAGTTCATTTGATGCACCAGTTACAAAAGAGCCTTGGTTTGTCTATTCATCAATGCCTCGCCGTAGGCGATGGTGCCAACGATCTCCCCATGCTTAATGCAGCCGGTTTAGGTGTGGCTTTCCATGGTAAACCTTTAGTTCGGCAGCAAGCACCTCACCAACTGAACCAAGTGGACCTGGGTGCTCTACTGCACTTGGTTTAACTTTTAGTTTAACTTTGGGAATATAGAGTTTTACTTTTCTTGCCAGGCTCTTCGCGCACCAGTCTGGGTACTAAATAGCCTGACATAGACGCCTGCATTTTTGCCACTAAAGACTGCCCGCGCTTTAAATTAACAAAAAAATGCGTAGTACCCGCAACATGGTCAGGTAAGTGCAGGTAGTAGGGCATTATTCCAAACTCAAACAGGCGTTCACTAAGTTCTTTTAGGCATGTGAGCGTGTCGTTTACATGGGCTAGCAACACGCTTTGGTTTAGCAGTTGCACTTGGTGTTGGCGCAATAATGCACAGGCTTGGGCGACATCTTTACCCAGTTCATTAGCATGGTTGGCGTGCACGACCATGACACAGTCTAAATGCGAGTGGGCAAGCCTTTGGCAAAGTTCTAGGGTGATGCGTTGGGGCAATACAATGGGTAAGCGGCTATGAATACGCAAGCGTTTCACATGAGGTATGGCCTCAATAGCAGCAATTAGCTCGAATAATTGTACGTCGGTTAAGGCCAATGGGTCGCCACCGCTAAGAATTATTTCTTTTATGTCTGCATGTTTTTTAATATAGCTAAGACTTTGTCGCCATTCATTACGGGCACGTTTTTGATCGCTATAGGGATAATGCCGACGGAAGCAATAACGGCAATTAATGGCACAGTGTCCAGCCGCAATGAGCAAGGCTCGTCCTTGGTATTTGTGCACCACGCCAGGGACAGGGTTAAATTGGGCCTCTTGTAAAGGGTCATCATTAAACTCTGGGTGTTTGACGGCCTCTTCGTAGCGGGGTAATACTTGCAATAGTAGGGGGTCTGTGGGGTCTTGTGGCTGCATCTTTTGGGCAAATGCTTTAGGCACAAGGGTTGAAAATCCTTGGTCATCTGCTATGAGTGTGGCCTGCTGTGCCTCACTAAAGCCAAGGGCGTTAAGTAACTGTTGAGGTGTGCGGTAAGCTTCACGCAACTGGGTGCGCCAATCTTCTGGGGGGTTGGCGTGTTTAATCAAGCTTAAAGGTTCAACTTGCGCCGTGCTTTGCGGTATCATAGGCGATAAATTCCCCGATGTTTATTTCATTAGAGCGAAAAAATGGCTAATTATAGCAGTAACGATTTCAAACCTGGTCTTAAAGTAATGTTAGAAGGTGATCCATGTGCCATGGTGGATGTCGAGTTTGTCAAACCGGGTAAAGGGCAAGCATTTACCCGTGTCAGGATGAAAAACTTGAAATCTGGCCGTGTATGGGACCGTACCTTTAAAGCGGGAGAATCCATTGAAATGGCAGACGTGATGGATCGGAACATGGAATATCTATATACGGATGGTGAGTTTTGGCACTTCATGATGGCAGACGGTACTTTCGAGCAATATGGTGCAGATGTCAATGCCGTAGGCGACTGTATTAAATGGTTGAAAGAACAGGAAATATATCTTGTCACCTTATGGAATGATGCTCCCCTAGCTGTTGTTGCTCCGAACTTTGTGGAGTTAGAAGTCACAGAAACAGACCCAGGCCTAAAAGGTGATACCGCTCAAGGGGGCAGTAAGCCAGCGACTTTAGCCACAGGTGCTACGGTACGAGTTCCTTTGTTTATTGAGCAAGGTGAGATGTTAAAGATTGACACTCGCACAGGCGATTACGTGAGCCGCGCATAAACGCAGGATTCTCATGATGCCATGGCAACCTAGTGCTGACATTAAACAGCTTAAGCAACGTGCCAAGATCATCAGCCAAATCCGCGATTTTTTTGCTAACCTCGATGTGCTTGAGGTTGACACCCCAGTTATGTCTCATTATGGGGTATCTGACCCTCATATAGATTCTATACCTGTCGACTTTGGTTCACATAGCCCAATGCCTGATGCAGCTATCAAGCACTCAATGTGCCTTGTGTCTTCCCCTGAATACGCAATGAAACGCTTGTTAGCTGCAGGCAGCGGCAGTATCTATCAAATAGCAAAAGCCTTTCGAAATGGAGAAGTAGGCCGCCGACATAATCCAGAATTTACCTTGTTAGAGTGGTATCGTATCGGATTTAATCTGCAACAGTTGATGCAAGAAGTCGCTAGCCTTATCAGTTATGTACTAAAAAACGAAGCCTTAGAGTGGCATTTTTGGAGTTATCAGCAGGCCTTCGAGATGATTCTTGCGATCAACCCACTCACCGCTAGTGATCACGTCATAAAAGCCAAGGCCTTGGCCCAAGTGGATATTCAAATGGACGCTGGCGCCCCCCGAGATGCGTGGTTAGATTTGTTAATGAGCCACTGTATCGAACCCAATTTGCCCAAAGCGTGTTTTGTTTTTGATTACCCTGCCAGCCAATCAGCCCTAGCAATGATTCACATAGATGCGTTTGGCAATCAAGTGGCACGGCGCTTTGAGGTGTATGTTAATGGCATGGAGTTGGCTAATGGCTATGAAGAATTGACGGACGCGCAAGAACAAGAACAGCGCTTTGTAATGGATAACGCGGCCCGATTAGCCATGGGAAAAACGCCAATGGCCGCTGATGATAGGCTAATTCAGGCCTTAGCAGCAGGGTTACCTGAGTGCGCTGGCGTTGCTTTGGGTATAGAGCGTTTGTTAATGTTAGCCTCTGGTGAGGCTGATATTGCTAAGGTGATGGCGTTTAACCATCACCGGGCTTAGGTATGGATCAATTGTTTTAAAAACACATTATGTTAATTCGGCCAGCATTTGGCCCAATCGAGTGGTGGTGCCAGCACTGAGTTCTTTGGGCCATTGACTGACCCCTTTTGGTAAACACAAAACGACGGTGGAGCCTAATTTAAAGTGCCCCATTTCTTCTCCCCTGTGCAATACGATGGGCTCTTGATGACCATAGTTAAATTGGCTCACGACCTGACCTTTCGGACACACCAACCCTGCCCAAACAGTTTCTACACTGGCCACAATCATAGCCCCTACAAGGACCATAGCCATAGGACCAAATTCAGTTTCAAAAATAGCCACTACCCGTTCATTACGAGCAAATAAGCTTGGCACCCGGCCAGCTGTGGCTTTATTAACAGAAAATAATTCGCCGGGCACATGCACCATATGGGTGAGTTGACCGTCACAGGGCATATGAATACGATGGTAGTCTTTGGGTGCCAAGTAAATAGTGGCAAAATTGCCATCAATAAAAGGCTTGGCAAGGTCACTATTGCCACCCAGCAAATTAGTGAGGTTAAACTCATGGCCCTTGGCCTGAAATAGGCTTTGACCAGTTATTTTTCCAATCTGGCTGATAGCACCATCGACTGGGCAGGCCAGGTGTTTTGGATGATGATCAATGGGACGAGCGTCAAGCTTAAGACTGCGAGTAAAAAAGTCATTAAAACTATCATAATCAGTAGGGTTTTGACGTTCAGCTTCCGCCATGTTGACCTTGAAATGCTTTATAAAAGCACGAATAAAGGGGTCTTTGATGACGGGTATTGAGCTATGGGCTAGCATACCTACTAGGCGTGAAATTAAGTGTTTCGGTAACAAATACTGCATCAGTACAAATAAACGGTCGCCCATTATAAATCCTTAATTATGTGTGGTGAAGTCGTCTAAAGACGCTTTAATGTGTTGAAAGCTGGCCATACGGATAGGATCGATATGACCCTCTTCTAAAGCCTTTAATAATGCACAAGCTGGCTCATGATCATGGCTACAATCACTAAATTTACAGTAGCCTAAATAGGGCCTAAACTCTACAAAACCCTCCAAGAGGGTCGCTGTGTCCATATGCCAAAGACCAAATTCACGTATACCTGGAGAGTCAATTAACTGTCCACCATTGGGGATATGGAATAATTTAGCTGTGGTCGTAGTGTGAACACCTTTGTTAGTTTGTTCAGATAAAGCGCTGGTTTTAATATCTACGCCGGGTAGTAGTGCATTCACCAGGCTAGACTTGCCAACACCTGATTGCCCAACAAACACGCTCACTTTATTATTTAATACCGCATACAATGCTTCTAGGCCTGCTAAGCTTTGGGTCGAGGCGCGGATAATGCGGTAACCCAGAGTTTGGTAGCGGGCTAACATAGGCTCCAAATGGATCTGTGCCTCTTCATCTAATAAATCAGTTTTGTTGAGCAGCAAAATGGGTTCAATGTTACTGGCCTCTGCGGCCACTAGATATCGATCTATCAAACTAGCATGGGCATAGGGTTTGGGCGCGAAAGTTACAATAATCTGATCAATATTGGCGGCCACAGGTTTAAGATCACCATATTTGTTGGGCCGGCTTAAAATACTATGGCGGTCATCGCGAGCCACAATAACCCCCGATTGATCCGCTGCTTGACGCCAAGAAACTTGGTCACCCGTAACGAGGAAGCCTAAATTAGAGCGGATTTTGCAACGGAAGACGTCACCTTGGTGCTGGCCATGTAAAGCTTCCACATCAATTAAAGAGCCATAGTGGGCTATGATCAGCCCCTGCTGTTCTGAGGATAGGTCGCCGTGTTCTATAGCTCGCTCTATGGCGCTATCTTGCTTGTTCGCACGCGCACGGCGTTCTTCTTGAACTTTATCAATTTGCCACTGCTGGTGGCGGGTAAGTTTACGTTTGGTCATGGAGAATTAATGTACTGTCGTATCAGTAAAGGCTCCATTCTACCGCGAAGTGAGGCATAATTCAGTGTATCAATCTTACTAGAGCACTTTTCTTGTGAAACAAGCACATAATTTAATTTGGTTAGACTTAGAAATGACCGGTCTGGACCCTGAACAAGACGTTATCATTGAAATCGCCACTATTGTCACGGACGCGCATTTAAATGTTTTGGGTGAAGGACCATCACTTGTCATCCATCAAAGTGATTCAGTGCTGGAAAATATGAATGCTTGGTGTATTAAACAACACGGTCAATCAGGTCTGACCCAAAGAGTGCGCGAAAGTAAGGTCAGTTGTTCAGATGCAGAGCAGCAAACCCTAACGTTTCTTAAAACCCTCGTTGACGGGGGTCACTCACCTATGTGTGGCAACACCATTGGCCAAGATCGGCGCTTTTTAGTGAAGTACATGCCTCAGTTGGAGGCTTATTTTCATTACCGTAACTTAGACGTAAGTACTCTCAAAGAACTGGCCCGCCGGTGGCACCCAGATCTACTCGACGGGCTCAAAAAAGACGGGAGTCATTTGGCCTTAGATGATGTGCGCGATTCAATTGCCGAAATGGCTTATTATCGAGATCATTTTTTGAAAATGGCCCCGTAAACTTTGAGTAGTTAATGGAGAGTACTAACTCAACTAGCCATAGGTTAATGCGGCCTGTTGCACATATTGTTGGATTAGGCGGCCTGCCATAATTCCTGGTGGGGCAATAGTCTCGGGTAATTGATCGTATCGAAACCAGTTTGCTTCTGCGATTTCAATGCCATCAATTTTAATTTCCTTACTTGTGGCATCGGCAATAAACCCAAGCATGAGTTGTCCAGGATAAGGCCAAGACTGACTGCCGACATATTGAATATTATGGATGACCAAACCCACTTCTTCAAACACTTCTCGGTGAAGCGCCTGCTCAGCGCTTTCCCCAGCCTCAAGATAACCTGCCAATGCACTAAACCGGTTACTGGGCCAGTTGGCATTACGCGCCAAAAGACATTCATCTGCGTGGGTCACCAGAACGATTACACAAGGCGATATGCGGGGGTAGTTATTAATATTACAAGCAACACAGGTCATCGCGTGTTCTTTATCTGTGGCTTGATTAGGTTGGCCGCATGTGCCACAAAAACGGTGTGTATCTTGCCAATCCAACAACTGTACAGCCCGACAGACCAAAGTAAACACTTCCTTGCCAGCGACGGCTAAGATGTCGCGCAATGTCAGCAAACGATAGCCTTTAGCTTCAATCTTGGGGGTATTAGTTGTTAGTTCCCATACCTCACAATCCCGGCTATGCCATTGACCAAGGGTGATTTTACGTTGACAAAGCAAGCTCAATGGCTCAGCCATATCGCTGTCAATAATGGGGTTGCTAGCTTTTGCTTCAGGGTGGGCGAGTAATATGTCACCACCCACCACAGCAATAATCCATTTTTTTTTGGTATTTACTTGGACCGAGCTGGCATATAAACCGTTGAGGCTGGCAGGGATATTCACAGGAGGAGGTACCTTTTGTGGGGTGTTTTAGGTCAGTTAATAAGCTTGCTCAAGGCAGGCAGATTGAAATGTCTGCACATGCACACAGTCGCTCTATGATGATAAGTCTAACATGGATAAATGGCGGCTTGGGTGGGTGGCTCCATTGACCTAAGGTTTCACCCTAGATATGGATGCAAAACTACACTCATAACCACCCCCACACCCTCAATAGCATACCGGGTTGTTGGCTTTTCACATGTGTATAAACAAAAAAACCCACCCCAACAGGGGAGCAGGTTTTCAGACTTTGCAGATTGCACATCTTCAATAAAATGTGCAGGGATTATGACTCATGCTAGACGCTTTAAAGGGTCTCTTTTTGAGCTAAACTTTGCTCCCTGAGTCCGTCTCGGTATAGTGCCTTAAGCAACGCAATCCCCATAAGAATCATCATAAAGGAGAAGGGGATTGCACCAACAATCATAGCAGCTTGAATCGCGTTTAAACCTCCCGCTAGCAAAAGTGCCCCGATGACTGCAGTTAAGATAATACCCCATACAATAATATGGGCTTTACCTGCAGATTCAGTTGATCCACCCGCACTAATTGTATTCACCACAAGCACTGCTGAATCTGCTGAAGTCACTAAATAAGTAAGCAATAGTAAAACGATTAAAAAGGACATAATGCCCTTACCTGAATCGAGCATGACATTAATCACCTCGTAGAGTTGTCCTGTGAGGCTTTTAGCAAAGATTGCCCCATCTGCGACACCACTGAGCTCAAGGTTAATCGCAGTCCCACCTAATAACGTGAACCAAAGGAAACACATTAGTGATGGCGCAATAATGGCACCCACAACGAACTCACGTATCGTTCGGTTTTTAGAAATTCGTGCTAAGAAAATACCCACAAAAGGTGCAAATGCAATCCACCATGCCCAATAAAAAATAGACCACCAACCTTGCCATTCACCCGGACTACCTGGGCCATCAGCTGGGAATACTGTAAAAGTCAATGCAGGTAAATTGATGACGTAAGAGAAAATACCTTTGCCCAGTAGTTCCATCGCCAGCATGGTGGAGCCAAAAATAACGAAGAAAATTAACAGACCCATGGATAAAACCATATTCAGGTTGCTCAGCCATTTAATGCCCTTACCCACTCCTGATAGGGCAGACAAAGTGGAGCAAATCATGACCACACCCAAAGCAACCAATAAGGATGCAGTCGAGGGCCCTCCTTCGGTGATCAACCACTGTGCACCCGTAATGTTATATAAGCCTGATGAAAATGACGCCAAGCCTAAACCAATGGTTTGGCCTATTCCCAAAATAGTGGCCACAATGGCAGTCACATCAACGATGTGGCCAAGATTACCTTCTAAAGATTTGCCAAATAATGGCGTAAGAGTTGAGCGAATGGTTAAGGGTAAACCGCGAGAATAGCTAAAAAATGCAAGGGAAATGCCGACTAAAGCATAACAGGCCCAAGCCCCAGCACCCCAATGTAAAAAAGAGTATTTAAAGACTGACTCCAGGGCAGATTCAGTTTTTGGAATAATAAGGCCGTCAATGGCCCTAATAGAACCGGTGGTAACTTGGGCATCATACTCGGCCCAGATGTCAGCACCCTCGGCTAAAACGATATTAGCAGCAGATAATGCTTCTGTAATAGCAATCGCACTCATGCGGATATCAGGATTATCAGCAATGTGCCACATAGGTTCGCCAGCTGCGTAACCCAGCATACCAATACCAATGCCCGCACCAAACATCATTGAAAACCATGAAAAATTTGAAAACTCAGGCTTTTCGTTAGCCACTCCAAGCTTGATTTTACCCCATTTTGGGTGCACCGAAATAAAGATGCACACCATAATAAAAAATGCCACAGCATAGGTGTAATAATAATTCAGATGGTCGAATGACCAGCTTTTCATATTACCTAAAACCTCTCCTGCAGCTGCCGGATCGATAACACACCAGATCACAATCAAAGCTATAACCAACTTCGACGCCAGTGCAACTAAACTATTAAAACCTTTATAGAAACCTTCTTTTGAGAGCACTATATTGAGATTTTTTAACGGTGGTGATATGGCCAAGGTGTTTTCCTCTTTAAATATTTGATATATGAGTGAGTTAGTTTGATGCAACTCATTTTTATTTTTAGTGTCATGCATGTTGGTCTAGGTTGTTACAGAAACCATGCGCAAAAACCATGGAAAATTCTGCAAAACTGCAACCTCCATAAAAACCATAGCGCATATAACCAAATGCGCCACTTTTGCCACGCAATTAAATGTTTGCTTTTGTGGGAAGTCTAAGAATTGACATGGTTAGAGCTGCTGTGAGAACTGCTGTGAGA
>DDCR01000067.1:2182-2740 GCA_002335115.1 Oceanospirillaceae bacterium UBA2001 | reverse complement strand
GCACTGCCCCATTTAATTAAAACTAAGGGTAGCATTGTCAACATGACCTCTACCGCTGCACTAGGAAGCCACCCCTGGACAGCTGCCTATGCCGCTTCAAAAGGTGGACTTCTATCGGTCACTAAAACGATCTCGATTGAGTTTGGCAAACAGGGTATCAACGCTAATTCTCTCAGTCCCGCGTCAGTGGAGACACCCATGAGTAACAATGCCAAGTTACCCGAGGGCGCAGACTACGATCTACTGAAAAAAATACTGCCATTTGATGGTATTGTGCGTCCCGCTTCTGATGTGGCGAGCCTGGTGGCCTTTTTAGCTTCCGATGATGCCGTTCATATCAACGGTATTGACGTGAGAATTGATGGTGGAATGATGACCTAGCAGAACAACGAAACCTTGTTATTTAGCTTGCCATTGAGGTTTTCTTTTCTCCATAAACGCGGTGAGGCCCTCTTTGATGTCACGGCTTTGTAACATAACCTCTAATCGGTCAAATTGCCCATCTTTTTGGGCCTGCTGTAATTCACTAAGATTAGAGGTATTCAAGCCTTCCATTAC
>DDCR01000067.1:1093-2081 GCA_002335115.1 Oceanospirillaceae bacterium UBA2001 | reverse complement strand
ATCCCCATCGCTGGCTTTAAACCAATTTGACGCGCCAATCGATGCATACCACCAGCCACTGCTGCCGCTCCAATCTTAGGTTCTGGCAATCCAAATACAGCCTCTTTAGCGGCAACGATAATATCCGCCGCCAAGGCCACCTCAAAGCCGCCACCCAGAGCCAAGCCATTAACAGCAGCAATAATGGGCTTATAGCAACCTGTACGCGACGTTAAACCGCCATAGCCACTATCTGGCAAGACATAATCATCCGCCACTTCTGCGTTAGCCATAACGCTAATATCACCGCCAACGCTAAACGCTTTATCGCCACTGCCAGTAACAATGGCAACCCATAAGCTATCGTCAGCATCAAATGCATCAAGAGCAGCAGCCATTTCAAAGGATGTTGCTGGGCTTAATGCGTTTAAGACCTCGGGCCTATTTATCGTAATAGTGCAGATATGACCTTTATGTTCGACTTGTATCAATTCATAGTTCATTGCGAATCCGGCTATTATCAATCGGGCTAAAATCCATGGAGCTGTATAAATTCAGTGACATCCACACGTGGCTGATTAAGTTGATTCACTGGGGCATCGGGGTCAGCATACCCTAAAGCCATGCCCAGCATTACCATCTCGTTAGACGCTAAACCCAGCACATCTCGCACTATGCCCGCCCACATACTCCATGAGGCCTGAGGGCAGGTTGCCAGTCCTTTTTCATCGGCAACTAACATCACGCTTTGTACATAAAGACCTAAATCAATCATCTGAGATTCGCAGAAACTGCGGTCAAGGGTAAATATAAGGCCTACCGGTGCATCGAAAAAGCTAAGGTTTCTTGCACCTTGCTGCATGCGGCCCATTTTGTTATCACGTTTAATTTCAAGGGCGCGGTACATAACCTCTCCACAGTCAGCACGACGTGAACGCCATGGTTCAGCTAGGCCCGAAGGATAAATAGGAATATCTGGATCGACCCCTGTAGGATTATTCATAGCCTG
>DDCR01000067.1:0-1038 GCA_002335115.1 Oceanospirillaceae bacterium UBA2001 | reverse complement strand
AGATTACCACCAGAGGGAGATTTCCCAGCAGTCTCAAGAATATCCATCACTAATTCAGGTTGGACATCTTGCTGAATATATTCACGGATAGATTGCCGTCTGGCTAAGCTCTCAGAAACAGATATTTTTGTCATACTGCACCTTAGTATTATTCATTTTCACTTAATATTAGTCTTTTCCTAGCTCGCGTTGGGTATTTATGGATTGCTGGCGCAATTTTTCTCTAGTCTCCTCATCCACCAGCACACCTCGATCACCAATTTGGTCGATCAACTGTTCAGAAAAGGGAAGCTCATTGGTCCACTCTGATTGCAACGTCTGTTCTGATTGGACGACTCTTGCCCAGTCTACTGGGGGCAACCATCCAGGATGAGGCACCAAAGTGCCCCTTGTGCCAGCAAGCGGGTGCAAGGCTCGACGCTGACGTATTAACTCCGCCAACCGTGCTACCTCACTTATCTTAATAGCTGCTAAATTATTGGTTTCATTGGGGTCTTTTGTAATGTCAAACAAAAAGCTCGTCAAATTCGCATTGGTTTGCCCTTCTCGTACTATTTGTACCAATTTCATTGAGCCATCTATCACCGCAGTCCAAATTAGTCCTGGAACGGGAATCTCTGATACAAAAAATAATGGCGCTTTTCGCTTAACTGAGCTTCCGCTATT
This sequence comes from Oceanospirillaceae bacterium UBA2001, assembly GCA_002335115.1. Taxonomy (GTDB): domain Bacteria; phylum Pseudomonadota; class Gammaproteobacteria; order Pseudomonadales; family Balneatricaceae; genus Njordibacter. Next base: position 372 of record DDCR01000067.1, on the reverse strand, counting down.
CAATGCAGGCCACATATCTTGACCGTCAATAGGGTTCGGTAGCGTCGCCTGAATACCTGTTGCAGAGACAATAGTAGGAAATAAATCAAGGTACGACATTGTTTGATCTAGAACAGTCCCAGCAGCCAAGTGGTTTGGCCAGCGCACAACCGCCGGCACTCGAATACCCCCTTCAAAAGTTTGACCTTTCTGCCCTCTTAAAGGTTTGTTGTTGCCGCCGAAATAATTCGATCCACCATTATCACTCATAAAGACCACAATAGTATTGTCAGCAAGACCCTCGCTCTCAAGAGTATCGAGAATACTCCCTATCGCCCCATCCATTTCATCAACCATGGCTGCATAAACCCGCTGATAGCCCTGTCTTGGAAG
>DDCR01000083.1 GCA_002335115.1 Oceanospirillaceae bacterium UBA2001 | reverse complement strand
GCGCTCATCCTGACATTCCACCACGATACCACTTGGGATGTGAGTCAGACGAATAGCTGAATCGGTTTTGTTGACATGCTGTCCACCAGCGCCCGAAGCCCTAAACGTATCAATGCGTAAGTCACCTTTATTAATGTCTACATCATCGACTGAATCGACTTCGGGCATGACCGCAACCGTGCAAGCCGAAGTGTGAATACGGCCTTGGGATTCTGTCTCTGGCACACGCTGCACCCGATGAGCACCAGACTCAAACTTAAGGCGTGAATACACATCATTGCCCACCATCCGCGTAATAATTTCACGATAGCCACCGTGCTCACCTTCATTTTGGCTAATAATTTCTACCTTCCAGCCCATATTTTCTGCATAACGAGTATACATTCGGTACAAGTCACCAGCAAAAATAGCCGCTTCGTCTCCACCCGTCCCTGCACGAATTTCTACAAAGGTATTGTGACCATCGTTAGGATCTTTAGGTAGTAGTAATTTTTGCAACTCCAGTTCTAATATGGCTTGACGCTTTTTGCCATGTAAAATTTCGTCTTCAGCCATGGCCTTCATTTCGGCGTCATCTTCAGCCAGCATAAGGTGAGCTTCTTCCATGTCTCCTTGAAGTTGGACATATTGCCCATAGTTGTTGACCACATTTTCTAGTTCTGCGTATTCTTTTGAATAGGCGCGAAACTTGTCTTGGTCCATAATCACTTCAGCCACACCTAGAAGGGCTTCTAGTTCTTCGTAGCGGTCTTGTAAGCGTTCTAATTTACTGAGTATTGAGGCTTTCATAGGTTTTTATTCAAATCAAACATGGTTTGCAATAACCCGAGGCTTTCTTGGTCTCCTAGGGCACTGGCTTTCTTTATTTGCACTGTGGGTGCATGCATCATTTTATTGGTTAAGCCTCTGGCAAGACGTTGCATTACCAGATGTGGCTCTTCTCCTTTGGCCAAAAGCGCCATGGCTCGCTCAAGCTCAATATCTCGCAGGGCTTCCATGCGTTGCCGATAATCCCGAATACTACCAACAGCATCCAAGGATCGCTCGACTTCTAAGAAGGTGGCAAGTCCGTCTTCAATCATCACCTCGGCTACTTTAGCGGCCTCTTGCCGAGAACGGACACCTTCATCTATTACGTCTTTTAAATCATCAACGGTGTATAAATAGACATCATCTAAATCACCCACTTCTGTTTCAATGTCGCGTGGAACAGCGATATCTACCATAAACATTAATTGGTGCTTACGTTGCCTAAGGGCTCTTTCTACAGCGCCTTTGCCTAATATCGGCAATTGACTCGCAGTAGAAGTAATCACAATATCAGCCTCGGCTAAGTGATCAGGAATATCCGCCAATAAGACCGCCTGGGCATTAAACTCATGCGCCAATTCCTGTGCCCGTGCTAAGGTCCGATTAGCCACAATAATTTTCTTTAAGCCTGCATCATGTAAATGCCGAGCCACAAGCTCTATGGTTTCACCAGCGCCAATAAGCAATGCGGTTTGGTCTTCTAAGCGCGCAAAAATTTGCCTTGCCATAGCCACAGCAGCATAAGCAACAGAGACTGGATTTTCGCCAATCGCTGTGTGGGTACGCACATACTTAGCCATATTAAAGGCACTTTGAAACATGCGTATTAAATGGCTTGTCGCTGTTTTTTCTTGTCGTGCTACGGAAAAACTAGATTTTAATTGGCCTAATATTTGCGGTTCACCCAACACCATTGAGTCCAAGCCACTCGCTACACGCATCATGTGTTTTACGGCTTGGCCAGCTTGCTGGAAGTAGCTGTGATTCTCAACTTGATGCAGGGGCACCTGATGAAATTCAGATAACCACTGGGCTATGACCTGATGATGATCTTCAACTGGCATGGCATCCATAGACAGGCTGCCATAGACTTCGGTGCGATTGCACGTTGACAAAATCGCAGCTTCTGACACAGCACTTTGAGCCACTAACTGGTGCAGGGCCATCGCTGTAATTTCAGGCGCAAAAGCTAGCTTTTCACGCACATCAATAGGGGCCGTGGTGTGATTAATGCCAAATACAAACAATGTCATGGAGATGCTGTGCAGGTGCGAAATAGTTGGATTAGGCTATTATAGCGAATAAAGTGGTGATTGTACCTGAAACTTAGCTGCTCCCATAGGCAACTCAAAGCTGCTTGGCTCCTATATACAGTTAGCGATCAGATAATGATCAGATAGAAATCAGCGAAGTCGCCAATTGATACCTAGTTTGGCATAGCCAGTTTTAAAAACCTAATCTTACCCGTGGTATTGTGCAAAGGTTTCTATTTGTTACACTTGACGACTATTAGATCATTAAAGAATCATCACGTTAATGCCACGTTTGTCTTTTATCCCTCGCTTTTATTGCCTCCAACTGCCTCTGCGCTATTTGGGTATTAGCATAGCCTGTGCGTTTATTGTGAACTGCAGCAACCCCATAAAATCAACTCAACCATTGTCAGTTGAGTCGCAATCTCAGACTCCAGCGAGTCTAACTAGTGAAAATTTATCAGATCTTTTAGTGGGTGAATTCTCCTTACAAAGAGGAGACAGTGAGGCGGCCACTTTGCATCTGTATGATGTTGCCCAATCCACTCAGGATTTGGATACCGCAAAAAGAGCGACCTACCTGGCACAATTTTCCCAAAACCCACGTTTAGTAAAGCAGACCAGTCTTGTGTGGAGCCAGATCTCACCCCAAGATCCAGTGCCATGGCAATACATCGCTCAATCAGAAGCTGTTATGGAGCAGTTTGAACCCGCTTTACAGGCCCTAGCGGAGGAACTTAAACGCGGTGGTGGAGATGGCTTACCCCACGTCGCTAGCCTAAGCATTAACCATACGAGTGCAACACAGTTAGATTTGCAAGAAGCCTTTACCGCTTGGCGTGACATCTACCCCAAGCGCAAACAACTCCACCTCGCCTTAGCTCTATTAGCGCAGCACGCAGAGCAAATAGATGCAGCCATCATCCACATAGGTCAAGCCTTAGCTCAGGACTCCCAATATTTGCAGGCACAAGTAGTTTATGGAGAGTTATTAATTGCCAATCAGCAAACTCAAGCAGCAGATGCTTATTTAAACCCATTCACCCAACCATTAACAAAAGCCCCCCGACATTTAATTACCCTGCACGCTCAAGTGCTTACCTTACTGGCGCAATATCAACGAGCTTATAAATATTTTAATGAGCTAACCAAGCGTTACCCTAAAGATCTCAGTTATAGTTATTCTGCAGGCTTACTGGCTTATGAAAACCATGACTCTGCAATGGCTTATCGCCATTTACAGCGAGTGCTAGAACTAAATCCAGATAGCCATAGCGCCTATTATTACTTGGGCTTAAGTGCCTTAAGGGAAGATCTCCCATCTGACGCTATGAATTATTTGCAGCAAGTGACCAAAGGGCCTGATCGATTAAATGCCATCAGCCTTTTGCTTGATATAGAAAATCCCGACATCCCCCAAAGCATCCAAAATTTTCAACAACTACGACTTCAAAATCCAGATTTAGCAGCTGATCTTTTTACCCTCGAAAGTCAGTATTTGCAGGACTTAAACGATCCTAAATCAGCTGAACTAGCCTATCAAGCTGGACTTAAAGAATACCCTGATCATATCCCTCTTTTGTATGGCTATGCCCTACTCGCACAATCACTTCACCAATTTAGTAGCACCGAGTTGATGTTGCAGCGGATTATTGACATCGATCCCAATCATACCAACGCACTCAATGCCTTAGGTTATGCCTATGCGGATCGAGGCATCAAACTAACCGAAGCTGAATCGTTAATTCGCAAGGCCTTAGCCAATGAACCCGAAAATGCTGCCATTATAGATAGTCTTGGATGGGTCAGCTACCGGCTAGGGCATTTAAGGCAATCTCTAACCTTGCTCACTAAGGCCTATGATATAATGCCAGCTGCAGAAATAGCGGCCCACTTAGGCGCAGTACAATGGGCTCTTGGCGACACAAAGGGCGCCTTTAAAACATGGAATTTGGCCCTCAGCATTGAGCCAGATAATGCCTTAATTAAACAAGCAATATTGGATGCACAAAATGAATTCCAAAGTGACTAGTCGTTACATTAGCCTCACACGGTTAACCTTATTAGGATTAATTTGTGCAGCCATAGCCGCTTGCAGTAATGCACCTACAACCACTACTGAACCTCCACCAAGTCACGCTTACGCTCCTTTTTCACACAAATTAGCTGAGTTAGAAAAGCTTGTGCAATGGGATGTGGAAGGTAAGTTAGCGGTGTATACCAAGGATAAAAATAATTCAGGTTTACTCACTTGGCGCCAAAGATCAGGCTATTTTGATTTGTTAATCAATGGGCCTTTAGGCAGTGGCCAACTGTATATAGAGGGGACGCCCGGTCTGGTTATGGCCACCAGTAGCACAGACAAACTAGTGGCAGACTCTGTTGAAGCTTTGTTTAAACAGACATTTGATTGGGAATTTCCCATGGAGGAATTAAGGTATTGGGTCAGAGGCATTCCACACCCAGATACTGCCGCCAAAATCACCTACAATGCAGAGGGCGAAGCGTCAACGATTGAACAATCAAGTTGGAAAGTTAAGTATCATTCTTACAGCAAAGTGACAGGCCTGCCCATGCCTAAGAAAATAGAACTTGTTGGGCCTGACATACGCTTAGTTTTGGTGCTTAAAAGCTGGTTGAATTTATTCCCATTTCCACGCCTTAACCCTAATTTCATAGCGACGCCAAAGTCAGGGTAAACCACGAATATTGTTGACATAAGATACAGTTTCAGCGAAAATACGCGCCTAAAATTTATGGGATATCGCCAAGCGGTAAGGC
>DDCR01000188.1 GCA_002335115.1 Oceanospirillaceae bacterium UBA2001 | reverse complement strand
GTCGTCATGGATTCTGTGGGTGCATCCACCTTTGAAGGGTCTCTAAACTCACTCAAACCCTTTGGCATGATGATCACCTTTGGTAATGCCTCGGGTAAAGTTCCACCAGTCGATGTGGGAATTCTTGCTGCCAAGGGTTCTTTAAAATTAACCCGTCCCACAGTTGCAACCTACGTTGCTGATTTTGATCGGTGCCAAAAAATGGCGAAGCACCTATTTGAGATGGTAAGTTCGGGGGCCATTAAAGTTCACATAGGTAACACCTACCCCATGGCTAATGCAGCCCAAGCTCATATTGATTTAGAAAGTCGTCTAACCACTGGTTCTAGTATTTTAATCCCTTAAAGTTTTGGGCTGCCCTTCAACGTTAAAAGGTAGCCCAATACATTAATCTGGCAGCTGCACAGCCTTAACGCCCTAATCTAACAAGCCCTGAGGCAAGCCCTACAGCAGAAGCCACACCATCAATGACTGGAACATTATGGGTTTGCGATAACTGACTGGCAAGATCTGCCATACCCGCGCAGCCAAGCACTAGAGCACCGGGTTGTTCTTCACGTAAGGAACATGCCATTTCATTAGAAATTTTATCTCTGGCACTACTGCCATCAATTTCCAGGTCCAGCACTTCAACTACACTCGCCCTTACCTTAAGACAGGCAGACTCTAGACCATAATCCCTAAGGTTCTCCTCAATCACGGGCACAGATATAGCCAAGGTGGTGACTACAGAAAACTTAGCACCCAGAAGCATTGCGACATGAAAAGCCGCCTCCCCTATGCCAATCGTGGGTACACCACTCAGCCTGCGCGCCTCTGCAAGCCCCGTATCGTCAAAGCAAGCCAATATTATGGCGTCAAAACCATCATCACGCCCTTTAGCTACCTCTTCTAACATCCCTGGCAATGCCGCACGTCCATCTTCTGGTCCTTGGATAGATGCGGGGCCAGTTTTAGGGTTTCGGGCCACAATATCAACATCAGGGGCCGCCACCTGTCGGGCAGCTTCACTAATTTTATCGGTCATAGAAGATGTTGTATTTGGATTAATTAACAGTATTCTAATATTTTTTTTGTTCACGAAACTTCCCCACCCAAATACAGAGCTTTAATACGGTCATCCGCTAGTAAGTCCTTAGACAAACCACTAAGCGCCACGGAACCTGTAGCCATGGCATAAGCACGATGAGATATTCGCAAAGCCATACGTGAGTTCTGTTCTACCAGCAGTACTGATACTTTTTCATCTCGGTTGATGCCAACTATCGACTGAGCAATGTCCTGTACTAATTTAGGCGCAATCCCCAATGATGGCTCATCCAGCAAAAGTAGCCGAGGTTTTGCCATCAGTGCTCGACCAATAACCAACATTTGCTGCTCACCGCCACTGAGCGTGCCTGCACTTTGAGCGTACCTTTCTTTAAGCCTTGGGAACCGGCCCAGCACCATTTCCAATGTCTGGGCAATACCGACCTTATCTTTACGACTAAATGCGCCCATCATTAAATTATCTTTAATTGACATAAAGGGAAATACCCTCCGCCCCTCAGGTACCATGGCAATGCCCATCTCTACGATCTTATCTGGCTTTGTGCCGTCAATGCGCTGACCTAAATACTCAATAGAACCTTGTCTAAGCCCCTGCAAGCCTGTTATCGCTCGCAATATTGAGGACTTACCGGCACCATTAGCTCCAATTAAGGCCACAGTTTCTCCCTCATCTATGTTAATTGACACCCCTTTGAGGGCATAGACGTGGTCATAGTAGAGTTCAACATTTTCGAATTTTAATAATGCGGTCATGGTTAAAGCCCAATTGAGTCGTCTTCGCTGCCTAAATAGGCTTCGATGACTTGTTCATTTTGCTGTATTTGTTGTGGCGTTCCCTCAGCTATTTTTTCGCCAAAATTAAGCACCACAATACGATCTGAAATCTTCATTACAGCGGGCATGTCATGTTCTACTAACAACACAGTCACACCACGGTCACGCACACCACTAACGAGTTCTACGGTACGCATGGTTTCATCATGATTCATGCCAGCAAAAGGTTCATCCAATAGCAGTATTTTAGGATCAGTGGCTAAGCCAATGGCAATTCCCAGTGCGCGTAAATGCCCTTGGGGAAGAGTGCTAGCCAGTTCGCCTGAGATTTCACTTAAATTAAGAAACTCAAGTATTTCATCAGCTGAGCGACGAAACTCGGTCTCATCTGTATGGGCTCTTCGTGAGCCCACATAAAAACCAAGGAGGTTAGTTTTTGATCGCAAATGATGGGCAATGACCACATTCTCTCGCACAGTCATACTTTTAAAGATGGTAGTTTCTTGAAAAGTTCGAACTACGCCTCTTCGAGCCACAATATGCGGCGCTAGGTTAGAAATACGTTCGCCTTTAAACAGCACTTCTCCAGATGTAGTGCGTAAAAATGATGAAATCATCTTAAAAAGTGTCGACTTACCAGCCCCGTTTGGGCCAATCACAGAGAGTATTTCTTTTTCTTGCACAGTGAATGAAATGTCTTTATTCGCCGTCAATCCACCAAATTTTTTGGTGACACTTTTGACCTCTAGTAAGGCACTCATTTTTTCTCCTTGTTCCATTTGAACAAACGAAGGCTTAACAGACCATTAGGTACCGTTAGCATTAGTAGAATCAAAATAGACGAATAAATGAGCAGTTGAAACTTGCCCGTTTGAAACAGTAGGTCCCAGCCAAAATAAATCACGACGGTGCCCAACATGGGACCAAAGACATAACCCAGCCCCCCAACAAACACATTAAGCATAAAGTTAATGGAGTCGGCTACCTGAAAGCTGGTGGGATAAATAGACTGTGAAATGGCTACAAAAATCGATCCGCCAACACCCCCAAGAAATGATGAGATCGCATAAGCGGTGATCCGTAAGGTGGTAATGTTAACACCAATGGATGATGCTAATTCTTCGTTTTGCTGCAGGGATCTGCACAAGTGTCCCATGCGAGAATTAACCAAGCGATACATGCCCGCAAAGCAGATCACCATCAGCGTCACCGCTAGATAATAGAATGCCAGCTTCACATTTTCTAAGGTAGAAAAATCTGGAATAATGGTCATCCCAAAAACAGATAATTCTCCCGGTAATGGAATGGATACGATACCCTTCGCACCATTGGTTATGGGTAATGCCAATGCCGTCAATTTGGCAACCTCAGTCAGTACAAGGGTAATCATGGCAAAATAGACGCCCTTTAAGCGCAGTATTGGCAAGCCAATAAGCATACTCAAAACCGCACAAAAAAGCCCTGCTAAGGGGATGGTTAGCCAGAAAGAAACCTCATACTGTGTCACCAATACTGCAGACAGATAACCGCCAGCAAGGGCGTAGGCACCTTGCCCAATATTAATACGGCCAATATAAAACGTTAGCCAAACACCTGCACTAGCAATGGAAAGCAACGCAACAGAAGTGAGGGTGTAATAATAATCCCACCGTCCTGACATCTCAATAAGCCATGGCACGAGCACAAAAACGCCAATGAAGAAAATCATAACGGCTAAAAGTCTTGATTTTAGTAACATTGCTCTAACCCCATGGTTTACCCATCAAACCTTGCGGCCGGATAGACAGAAAAATCATCAAAGAGACAAAAATTACCAGATACGTCAAGTCACCATAAGCAACTAATACGGTCAGGCCAATGGACTCAAGCATACCCAAAATAAAGCCACCCGCAATCGCTCCTGAAATCACGCCTGCTCCACCAATCATAACCATCATAAATGCTTTAATCGAAACCGGCCCACCAATGCCTGAGTTAACCCCAACAATAGACACTAGCAATCCACCCGCAACACCCGCCAGCATCGCTCCTAGAGCAAAGCCAATCATTGAATAGCGGTCAACATTAACCCCCATTAACTGTGCCGCAATTCTGTCCTGAGCTAAGGCCCGCATCGCCCGACCAGGCTTTGAATACTGCATAAAAAGTATAAATGTAACAACAGCTGATCCTGCTAAAGCAGCAATCAATATTCTGTCATAGGGCATGATGACGACAAAATCTAAGTTCATCACACCATCCAATATTTTGGGAACCCCACGCTGTTTTTCACCAAACAGTAAGAGAATAATGGCGTCTAAAAAGAATGCGATCGCAGCAGCCAATAACATTGTGCTTTCTTCCCGCACCGATTTTCGTATGACGGGTCTAAATAGAAATTTTTCAATCACCGCGCCAACCAAACCTAGGGTGACTCCCGACGCAACAATCGCGACAAAAAATGGCAAGCCTAATTTGCCATAGATAATATAGGTGATAAAACCCCCTACAACGTACAACTGCCCGTGGGCAAAATTAAGCACATTCATGAGAGCGAAGATTAGGGTTAACCCCAGGGCAATTAACGCGTATTGCATCCCAAGGTACAGCCCATTAACAAGAACCTGTTCCATAACAATATTTTCGCTAGACACCCAGGGCCAAGCCCTGGGATAGGATATTAATTCAGTGCATCGACATTAATCGACTTCAGCAATGAATAAGGTTTCAAACTTGCCTTCATTGTAAACGTTAACAACGAGAGGGATTGATAACTGACGGCGTTGGCCAAAAGAAGACATGCCAACGTATCTAAGCACTTGATCACCTTTGAGGTATTGATTGGGTGCACTGAAGGTATCCATGGTTTTCTTAAACTCATCAACATTGTTGATTGCCGCCGGATTGGCTTTGAGCGTCTCTACAATATATTCAAGGGCATAAACCTTGGTATTTGACTCATCATTATACTCACCAAACATTTCTGTGTAACGAGCGATGAAGGCCTCCATGTTTTTGGTACGAATAGTAGGCGTTGAAGCACCACCTACAGATATAAACCCATTAGCAAGGCTACCCGCACCTTCTTGCAACACTTGTGCGTCCTGACCTGTTTCTGTTGAGATCAGACCCTTAAAGCCCAATTCCCGTGCGGAACGAATAATTTGTGGCGCATTGGCTGGAGCAACTCCTGACAACACCAAAAGATCAGGCTGTAGCTTCACTATGGGGATGATAACGGGCGAGAAGTCTGTCGTATCAACCTGATAGGTTACCGTTTTTGAAACCACTTTTAAGCCAAGCGCTTCGGCAGCGGCAACACCACTTTCTCGCTGAGTTAGGGGGTCAGATTCATTAGCAGCAATAAATGCGACTGTATTCACGCCGTTGTTATCTTTTAAGAATTTGTATATTGCAGGCCCAGACTGATAGTTTGCCACCATACCCAATACTGCGTTAGAGGCCGGCTTTTGATAAAGTGATTTTGGGAACGCATAAGGAAAATAGATAATGTCATTTTGTTCAGCCACAGGGCGAACCGCTGCTGCACCATCATCAACATTAGGGCCCACTACATAATGGATGTTTTCTTGAGCCATTTTTTCCATGCCCGCAATCGCCCGTTTAGGGTCTTTTTGGTCATCAAATGAAACGATTTCAAGGTCATAAGTGACACTCCCTATTTTTACACCACCGTTATCATTAATAATAGCCGCACCTGCTTCCATGGAGCGTTGGTTAGAAATACCCCACGATGCTGCAGGTCCGCTGGTCACGCCAACAAAACCAATCTTAAGTACCTCATTAGCTGCCAGGGTAATGGGCGAGTGGACACTTGTTAAAGCCAAGGCCGCTGTCATCAGCGAGGCCTTCAGGCCTGCGTATTTCGAAAAGCTATTTACAAACATTAGACATTCCTTACTTTCTGATTAAATTAGTATTAGGTTGAACTATCAGCACTACTTTTGTGTGCTTAATTTAATAATTGCAAAGGTTGTGCCAATATTAAAAATCTTATTTATTTATTTTTAACTATATAAATCAACAATTTAAGTTTTATTAAATTTATTCCCCATTAAAAAAATAAGTAGCGCACCATATTGAACATTAATATTTAAAAAGCGCACCAAATTGTTCATCATTTTTGAGAACAATCATGATGAACATGTATTTATGACAATATAGACACCTGTCATGTACAATGTTGGGAAATAAAGTAGACTTGGATTGTTGTATGATCAAAATATTTTGTTGCAAGCTTGGGAGGCTCAATTGACTCAATCGACTGCTATGGGCGGCGATACTTATACCTCAAATCCTGAAGAGCAAGTCGTTGTAGATAGTATCTATACGGCTATTATGGAACAACGTATTGCGCCAAAAACCAAACTCAGCGAAGCAAAGCTATGCGAAGTGTTTGGAGTTGGACGTATGCGAGTGCGACGTGCATTGTTATTGTTGGCGAGCCAAGGCATTGTTGATCTAGAGTCTAATCGAGGCGCTTTCATCGCTTGTCCCAGCCCTCAAGAAGCCAACGATGTGTTTACATCACGCATGCTCATAGAACCTAAACTCGTTCATGGCCTATGTATTGCAGCCCATAGCCCTGATGTCAGTCACCTTGAAGAGCACATTAAGCTAGAGCACACAGCACGCACAGACTCAGATCGGTCTCACATTATCCGGCTCTCTGGTGAGTTTCATGTCAAGCTGGCAAGTATGAGTGGAAATTCGGTGCTCATTAGAATTATTCGAGAATTGGTTACAAGGACCTCACTCATCGTCGGTCTGTTTGGTGATAGTGGACATTCCAGTTGCCCCGATGGCGATCATGCAAACATTTTAGCAGCAATCAAGAAGGGCGAGCCAAGTGAGGCTGAAAGGCTGGTATTTGAACACCTGCAACATATTCATACAGGCTTAGACCTTTCTAGATCCAAACCCCAAAGACCTGATCTAGCCAAAGTGTTTGGCATGGAGTAAGCCTGCACATGGCCTACATAGGCTTAGCAGACTACTCTGCCATAGAAACCTCAGCAAACCACTAAGCTAGAAGGGCAAGCCCTCTAGCGAGGCATAAGTGATCTAAATAAACCACTGCTTATAACATTTATGTTAAAAAATATATCATCTTAGTCATTTTTGTTATATAAAGAAGGCTGGAAATAACTTCTTAACAAAAATAAAAGGAACTTTTTATGCAGTTAGAATCTTTGGCGTTGCATCACGGGTATGAATCTGAAACCAGCACTAAAGCAGCAGCCGTGCCTATTTACCAAACAACCTCTTATACATTTGATAATACACAGCATGGTGCTGACCTGTTTGACCTCAAAGTAGCCGGTAATATTTACACGCGTATCACCAACCCAACTACAGCAGTTTTGGAAGAGCGAATAGCGGCTATGGAAGGGGGGATTGCGGGTCTAGCAGTCTCATCGGGTATGGCTGCTATTACTTATGCTGTGCAATGTATTTGTGAAGTAGGCGATAATATTGTTAGCACCAGTCAAGTCTATGGTGGCACTTACAACCTGTTTGCACATACCTTGCCACGCCAAGGCATTGAAACCCGATTTGCCTCTCACGATGATTATGCAGCCCTTGAAGCCCATATTGATGATCGTACACGTGCTATTTTTTGCGAATCTATAGGTAATCCTGCAGGCAACGTTGTTGATATTGCACGACTCGCAGAAATAGCAGAACGCAATGGTGTGCCATTAATGGTAGACAATACGGTCGCTACTCCTGTTTTATGTAGGCCTATAGAATTCGGAGCCCATATTGTCATCCATTCTTTGACTAAGTACATTGGTGGGCATGGCACCACCGTTGGTGGCATGATAGTGGATTCGGGTAAATTTGATTGGGTCAAGCATAAAGAGCGCTTTGCTGTGCTCAATACGCCAGATCCGTCTTATCATGGAGTGGTTTATACAGAAGCATTGGGAGCCGCTGCATACATAGGCCGTTGTCGTGTTATTCCATTAAGAAATACGGGTGCTGCTATTGCCCCCCATAGTTCGTTTATGTTGATGCAAGGCTTAGAAACCTTGTGCTTACGGATGGAACGTCATTGTGATAATGCAGAAGTCGTAGCTCAGTTTTTAGAAAATCACCCAAAAGTTAATTGGGTAAACTATGCTGGCTTAGAAAATAGCCCCTACAAAGCCACCTGTGAAAAAATGTGTGGTGGGAAAGCTTCAGGAATCTTGAGTTTTGGCGTCGTTGGCGGTAGTGAAGCGGGCGCCCGTTTTATTGATGCCCTGCAAATGATTTTACGCCTAGTTAATATTGGAGATGCTAAATCGTTGGCTTGTCATCCCGCATCAACGACCCACAGGCAACTCAATGCTCAAGAGTTGGTAGCAGCAGGAGTGCCAGAAGATCTAGTGCGGATTTCGGTGGGCATTGAACACGTCAGCGATATCATTGCCGATATTGAACAAGCTCTAGAAAAGGTGTAACCAAGCTTGGCCACTAAAGCGTGGATGCTTTAGTGGCCAACACCTTGTATAAGTGCGTTATTTGGCTTACTACTAACGGTCAATGGTGAGTGATAATTGGTAATCAAGCTGCAGATTTCGGCGCGCAAAAACTCTAGGCATTAATACCCTTAACGTGTACTCCCCACTTTTTTTAATTTCAAAAGGTTCACCATGAGTTAAATTTTTTGAAATCGGTGTAAAGATCATAACTTCTAACTTGGGACTTTTGAGGACTGCGGTAAGCCAGTCACCTTTAATCAGTTGCAAATGATACTCGTTAAAATCATACCCAGAAACTGTGCCGTGATAATAGTCATTATTTTGCTCATCAGCCATACCATAAGTAGAACCAACGATTGCAATTAACACTAACACTGCTCTCTAAATAATCTTCAATTAACGCCTCTCTCAATAAAAAAACCTTGGTGTTTGAGCCCAGTTCACTGAGCGTTGCCGTATATTGAAGTGTAGACCTAGGCTGGAATTTTTCCAATTTAAAAAGACACAAAACTTGCTAAGGTAAAGGCACACAACCATAGTTTTGGTGAGGGCTTGTTTTTGACCTTAGTGCTGTTTGTATCCACAATGACCACCCACCTCCTTTTGCACAACGCTATTAGATTCTTAGGCTGGCTCGGCTTATAGATAGGGCGACTTGCATTGACCTGTTTTGAAAAGTACAGTTGTTACAAAGCCAGTTGAATCTCCGTTTAAGCTATTTATTAACCCACTTTAAGCATCAAATAACCTGCACATAGAGCCATTTAATATGACCCTGTTTTCTCAATTATTAGACCCACCTATTAATTTGCTGCCTCAAGATGGTGAAGCCAATTATCACGGTGTGGTTTTTAGTGCTGAGGATGCAGATTATTTTCTAGATTATTTAACCAACCACATTGCATGGAAAAACGACGCTGCCATTATCTTCAATAAAAAAATCACCACCAAACGTAAAGTGGCCTGGTATGCCAGCCAAGCATTTGATTACACCTACTCAAGGATAACTCGATCTGCATTGCCATGGACGCCTGAGTTGCTCGATCTTAAACATAAGGTAGAGGCGATTAGTGGGGAGACATTTAACTCATGTCTGCTTAACTTATATCATAGTGGTAATGAAGGTATGGCTTGGCATAGTGACAGTGAAAGGCAGCTACTTCACAACGGTGCCATTGCTTCAGTGAGTTTGGGTGCGGAACGACAGTTTATGTTTAAACATAAAAATACCAAAGCGACCCGCACTTCCGTGTTACAACATGGCAGTTTGTTAGTGATGAAAGGCGTCACACAAACTCACTGGCTACATCGCTTACCTACCTCTAAAAAAATACACTTACCAAGAGTTAATTTAACCTTCAGAACCATTACTCAGCCTTAGATTATTGAGTGCATTTGGCTTTCTCCATTGATCTTAAGATTAAACCCCTAACAATCTTTGTAACCACTGGCTAAGCACGTATTAGATAAGCCTTGCAACTTAGTTTTTTGGCTATCATCCATGTCACTGGCAAGTATCAGTTTATTTTTAGCGCCCAATTCATTACCACCATAGGCACTGATGTTGTACCACACATAGGCACGATCCATGTCCTTTGCAATACCATTACCATATTGATACATCACGCCTAAATGCGCTTGTGCCTCAGCCAGCCCTTGGGTTGCTGATAGGGTATACCACTCTACTGCAGTCTCATCGTTCTCCAATACCCCATGCCCATTGTCATACATAAGCCCAAGGTTAAATTGAGCCGCCACATCGCCCTGTGCCGCTGCCAAGTTAAACCACTTTAGAGCAACGTTATAATCTTGCAGCAAACCTTCACCAGCAGCATACATGGTTCCCAGACCATATTGACCTGCTGCATCGCCCTGCTCAGCTGCTAATCGGTACCACTTAACAGCTTCTTCAGGATTTTTTTTCACACCTAACCCTAATTTGTACATTGCTGCTAAGGTATTTTGAGAATCAATGTCGCCCTGCTCAGCCAGAGGCACCCATTCCGCTAGAGCAACTTGGTAGACTCCTTTTTGGAAAGCTTGAAACCCCTTTTCGTAATCAGCGGCAAGCACAATGCCACTGCCCATGAGAAATGAGAACGTTAATCCGACGATTAGTTTTTTGATCTGCATTTTTTGTCCTAGAGTTTTTATAATACCGAGGCTAAATTCTACTGACATGGGACCGTGAAAGATATAACAAGGTGATGAAAATATTCGGGTTTTATACTAGATTATCTGCAGTTCAGTATTAAAAGAAACGGCTGACTTTGGAGATTTGAAAACCTTGTAGCTTGCCAGCTTTCAGAGGTCAATTTAGGTGTTTGACGGACCCATCTGACGAGATTGAACCACTCAATAAAGCCCAGCTAGGGGTTGAGAAATACGCAGAAGGTCTTAAGCTTAATGCATTAAACTTAAGACCTTCTGCGAGTTAACATCTGGGCCCTGTGCTTTAGCTGCTTTAATGATATAAACTTTTAGCCTCGCGTACAAAGCTGTTAAATATTGTTCCATCCATATGCGTTGGTTACGATCAAGGACAAGTTGCTCTTCTAACCGGTTAATTGCCATCCAAATAATGTCCTCCGCTTGGTTCTGATAACCCAAATTATTAAAACTTTGCGCTAGCAGCAGTGCTGATTTTGCTAACCAGTCACAAGACACCTGGGTATCTATAGCATTATAGGAAAGCAATATTTCAGCCGCTTCAAAGGCACAACCTAAATGAGGAATCGCTTCTTTCCACTGCAGATGGTCCTTATAAAACTGTCCCGTATCAAAGCCAGATTGACAAAACTGAAGCGTTTTGTCCATATTGAGTTTCAATTCCTGCTGATGGGTCGCACATATAAAGCGTAATTTCATAATTAATGTATTCCTGACAATATCCCGTTATCTAAAAGCGATTGGCAATTCATAAAGAGCCGACAACACAGGTAAAGTAACATTAATAAACATTATAATCAATGGTATTGATAATCATTATTATTATCATTATCGATAAATATAATTATCCTATGGCTTCAATTGAAAATCTGCCAACTTAATGACCAAATGCACGCATCCGTGTCATCGTAAAAATCAGATATGAAAAAGCCGGCCAAACTTTTAAGCTTGGAACCGGCTGTTTGTTATGCAAATTGAAGTGCAAAAGGATCGAACAAAAACCTTATTATGGTTGACTAGAATTAACGCAGGCCTCAGTCAGATGTTTCCTCTATTTTTTCCCATGTGTTGTCTGAGGTAAACTTGAAACTGCCTTTAAATGTCATTTGTGGCCATCTTTGAGGTTCAATAATGCTCAGAAATAACTTGTCGTTTTTAACGTACAAACTATACACTTTACCCACTATAGGGAGAAAACTATACGATGCCTCATACACCAACTGTGTGTCTTCTGCTAACTTTACTAGCTTAAAATATTCTTCTTTTAGCTCATCGAATTTGGTTTCAAAAAAATGCGTCGCAGTCACACCCCGCTCTTTTTTATGCTGCAGCACATCTGGAACAGTAAAAGCAGGCGCACCAACATGGGTTGGATACGGCATCGTTGCTGCAAAGGTTGTCACACTTTCTGGCTTCTTCATTGGTTATCTCGTTTTAACAATGACACAAAGCATTGAGTCTTAGTAGATGAATAAGTATAAATCAAAGCCCCATAATGAGTTTCAATCAGGAGTCTTTCTGCTTGGTTATTTAATGCATGGATCATAGACGGTTTAAGCACCATGTAAATCTATTCCCCACTGGGGTGCCCCTCAAAAACAAATCAAACGTTTATGCCTGAATTGATCCATTGTCCTTCTATCCATTGTGACCTTAAAAAGTGGAATCACAAGTTCAGTTTAGTGGATGTAAGTGTATAGTCTCCTTGGCATTATAAGATATACACCGACAGATTGCACAACTGTAGAATGGTTTATTTAGGCCATGAAAAAGGATAACCAAAGATTTTAACAGGATGTCTAAACTAAGCGCTTACGCAAGAACATTGGTCTATTAACGAGGATTAATAGCACTGAAAAGCAGGTCACGATTATTCGATGTAAGGTTCGATCAGCTCGACATTCATCGAGTAGGCTGATTGCACTGCCAAACTATCAACTACCCCCTCTTCATTGAGTTGGCTTTGAGAACGACTAATATTAAGTGTGCCAGTGATCCATACAGGTAAGTAGATGCTCTCTAACTCATATCCTGTTTTTAAGTTCCCATAAATGATTTGATTGGCTGGTGGAGGTGGCGTGTGAATGCATGCCCCATAATAAGGCACTAATAAGAATTCTTTAAGCAGGGTATCACTAAATTCTAGTGGCAACACAAAACCAGGCACTTTAACCTGCTTACCTTCAAACGCATCGACCACTGGAGCCGCATCAAACATGGCTTGCGCCGTTTGTTCAAGAATCATTAACTCACTATCTGAAAGAGCATAGTATTGGTCGTCGGTCAAATCATCAAATACTTTATTTGGGTTCCAGTCTTGAGGCATCAGACTTTCCCAATCAATTTTTGTGGGCTCATCTGCAAAAGCACCATGCCAACTGAAACAGGAAAGCAATAACATGAGCAACAAGGGTCGGTGGGAGACTTTTAAATGTTTCATCCAGTTCTTCTGTGTTATGAGCGGACCGACATACCGTCTGCTAAGGAGTTTTTATAGGCAAAATAAGCAGGCACCAAACCAACCAAAAAACTAGCAGCTAGGAGCACGCTAATCATACCAAGTTCTCTAACATTTGGTGCGGTTATAGGGATAAATAAGCCATAGTTTTTTTCTATCAGGGGCTGAGCTACCCAAATGCTCGAATAAAGCATGATCAACCCTATGATAATACCAATCATCGTGAGTAACACTGTTTCAGTAATAAGTAGACCCATAATATGCCAGTGACTGGCGCCTACGGATCGAAGAATAGCCACTTCACGCCTACGCTCATTGAGTCCAGCGAGAGAGACTGCCAACATTCCCGTAAGGGCAGCCACAACGACAAATAAACTAATGATCAGAAGTGCTTTTTCTGCCACTGACATTAAACTCCAAAGCTCGTGAAGTGCAATGCCAGGAAAAATAGCCAGTAAAGGCTCACCAGCATAGTCGTTAATATAACGCTGCATCTTGAATGACACTATTTTACTGTCCAAACCAACAAGAAACGCGGTAATCGATTCAGGTTGTAGATTAGATTCTGTCACCACTTTACTCGTTTTGCGTTTTTTTACAGCACCATTCCAATTTATATGCATGGCCTCTATGCCAGCTAAGCTGACATGCACGGTCCTATCCACTGGAGTTCCTGTGTGCTCTAAAATACCACTGATGACAAATGGCTTATCTTTATGCTGCGTAAAACTTGCGCTACCAGTGCCGTGAGAAATAATCACTTGATCGCCAATGGAGTAGTTCAGTGTTTTAGCCACCTCAGATCCAATAACTGCATCAAAGACTGCTTCAAACTGTTTGCCAGAAGTAAACTTGAGGGTTCGCTTTTCACCATATTGATAGACCGAGAAATAATCTCTGCTGGTGCCCATGACACGAAAGCCTCGATGTGAATCACCAAGAGAGATAGGGATAGTCCATTTAACCCCTTTTTGTTGTGCTATGTGCTGGTAACTTTTCCACGAAATATTGTTAGTGGCACTGCCAATCCGGAAAACTGAGTAAAGCAGTAGTTGGATGGAGCCACTGCGCGCACCAACTATTAAATCTGTCCCCGAGATGGTGTTTGCAAAACTACTTTTTGCGTTGACTCGAACTTTCTCAACCCCTAACAAGAGAATAACACTCACTGCAATCGAAACAATCGTTAAAATGGCGGTGGAGCGCCGACTTGCCAAACTCTTTTGGGCTAATAATCTGAGGTTCATAATGCCACCTCAGCTTGTTGATTAATAACCGACATGTCTGCAACTCGATTAAATAAATGTTGGTGTGTGGGGTCATGACTCACATAAAGGAGGGTTGAACCACTGAGCTTTAATTCATCGAATAAAAGGTCCATAAATGCTTCTCTGGCATCATAATCAAGTGATGAAGTGGGCTCGTCTGCGATAATGAGTTGAGGTTGGCCAATAAGTGCGCGCGCAGCAGCAACTCGCTGTTGCTGCCCCACACTCAGCTCACTTGTGGTCCGCTGAAAACTAAACTGTCCCTTAGTGTACAAACGATTCAGCAAGTACATTGCCTCTTCAATAACACTGCCTGATCGCTCAATCGCATTGTCACGCCTTAGTTTTGAGAACCGGCACGGCAAGGTCACATTCTCAAGTATTGATAAATAAGGAATCAAATTGAATTGCTGAAAGATAAACCCAATGTGGTCTGCTCGAACCCTGTCTCGCTGCAATGCCTGAAGTTGGCAGAAATCATGCCCTACAATTTCAACCTGCCCTCTTTGGGGCGTGACAATGCCCCCAATAATGTTCAAAAGGGTGGACTTTCCAGATCCAGAGGCCCCCCGAATAAACACATGTTCATGCTCTTCTACACAGAGGTTACCCGATTTGATTGTGAGCTTTGCTTGGGCATGCCAAGCAAAATCCACTTTTTTTAGCCTTATTAAGGTGGGCTTAGACACGGGCTCATTCATTATTTATCTATCTAATTTAATCAGCGTGTTATTCGCATCTAATTCGTATTTAATTTGCCCTTGAGAATAGACCACCTGAACATCAAGGTCTTCAATGGCTGGAAAAAATTCAAACATTTTCACGTCGATGGCTGCCAAATTATTAAGCTGGTTGCATTCTAACCTATATTCAGCAATAAATTCTGCGTGCTCAGCTTTAGCAACTTCTCCATGATCGTCATGACCTGCTTCATGCTCAGTCACCCATTTCGCAGAAGATTTAACCGTTTGGCAAGACACGTCTCCCACTAACCCATAAATCAGATCAAAGTTAGACAGATTACTTTTAGCTTTATTTATTAAAAGCAGCTGCTGTTCATCTTCGGTCGCATATTCAAAGCCCACAATATTCACTGCAGGTGATTCAAATCTCATCTCAATGGTGCTGGTGTCAATGGCAATATCCAGATTAGCACTGCCATGTTCATGGGCATCTAGCTCACTAGCATTCGCATGAACAGAGGGTAAAGTGAGCATCAGACTGGCCAGCGCCAGCGTCATAGAGTTTGAGTTTTTCATTATTGATCCTTAGATATGTTATAACATAACTTTAATTTTAACATGGAAATGAGAAATAAACACCACCATCACATCCATTCAACAGTTTACCGCTACCTCTAACGACAGAGCTGGCTTATAGTCATTAACCTTAACTGGCGCGCATTGGCGACGTGATGCAATCATAGCAGCGCTTATAACGTCTGATTATTTGAGTTAAACAAAGGGCAAGTGAGGCTAAACTGGATAAAAATAAGTCCCATGCAAGGGCATGTAATCAGGGTTAGCTTGCCAGATGATTAGCTGGTTAGCACTCTGACCTCTTGCAGTACTTTAGCTAACATATGTAACACATGGTTAACGTCCTCCGCACCAATGGTGAGTGGTGGGCGTATTTTTAATACATTGTCATCTGGGCCTTCACTACCCATCAAGATGCGCTCTTCACACATGCGATTTTTTACGTAATCTGCAATCTGAGTTGCTGGTTCACGAGAGTCTGGATCGCTAACCAAGTCCACACCAACGAACAACCCAAAGCCACGCACATCACCAATACACGCGTGCTCTTTTTGTAGTTTGCGCAAACCTGCAAATAACAATTTGCCCATGTCATGCGCATTATTCATCAACTGTTCGTCTTCAATAATGCGCAACACCTCAGTGCCCACTACACAAGATAGATTGGAGCCGCCAAAGGTAGAAAAAAACTCTGGACCATGAGCAAAACTTGCAGCAATTGCAGGACGAGTCACAACCACACCAATAGGATGACCATTGCCTATCGGTTTGCCCAGTACTACGACGTCAGGCACCACTTGCTGTTGTTCAAAGCCAAAATAAAAATCACCCAAACGCCCTAACCCTGTCTGCACCTCATCAGCAATACAAAGACCCCCTGCACTTCGCACGTGCTTATATACATGCTGAAGATAGTCTGGTGGCGGCACAATTTGGCCGCCTACGCTGGGGAAGGTTTCTGCAATAAAGCCTGCTAGCTGCTCTCCATTAGTCTTTAAAGTGGCAATGTGTTGTGCCACTTGTTGCGCATAGAGTTCACCAGCAGCCTTGTCATCACGTCGATACTGACCACGATAGTCATCAGCCACATCTACCAAATGCACCCAATCGGGCTGGCTTAAACCACCCGCCTTAGCTCTTGGAGAAGCAAACTTATAGGCCGAAATATCAACAGTACCTGTGGTATTGCCAAAATAACCATGCTGGGGTGTGATTATTTGCTTCGCTCCGGTGTGGGCACGAGCTAAGCGAAGGGCAAGCTCATTTGCTTCACTACCCGAATTAACAAAATAGCACACCGACAATTCACTCGGCATATGGCTTAATACTTGCTCTGCAAAGGCTGACCGACTAGGGTGTAAATAACGAGAATTAGTATTGATACGCACCAATTGTTCGGCCGCAACCTGAGCAACACGAGGATGGGCATGCCCCACATGGGGTACATTGTTATAGGCGTCGAGGTAAGGCCGGCCCCATTCGTCAAACAAATAATGGCGCCAACCCCTCAGGAACATTACTGGCTCTGCATAACTCAGCTTAAGGTTTTGACCAAAGTGATCTTGACGCACCTGTTGGGCTTGGTCTTTACTGGGCGGGCTATACTGAGTGACATCATGATTTAAATTGAGCAATAAGGAAGGATTTGGGCACACACTTTGCCATAGATTTATATCATCTGGGTCTACGGCACCAGGCCAATCATAGCCCATACCCTCAATAGACAAGGCTAACTGCACATGGACATGAGGATCCCAACCACCGTTGTGACTTGGCTCACCTAAGTGTGCAAATACATCACCTGCACTCAGTTCTTGGCCCACTTTAAGCTGGGTGACTGAACTTGGATTGAGGTGACCGTATAAACTATAAAACTCATCACCTCTGGGGGATTGATGTCGCAGAATAACCACACCACCATAATCTAAATTGGCTTGACGATTATCTATGGCTTCTACCTTGGCTGCTAAGGGCGCATGTAAGGCGGTGCCTGCTGGGGCAAATATATCCAGCCCCAAGTGAACAGTGCGACGGTTACTGCTAGGCCAAGAGCCATTTTTAAAGGCTTTGCCGGTATACACCAAACGCGGCTCTAAGTAATAGCCAAGGGCTAATTGCAGATTAGGGTTAATCAGTTGCTGGGCTTCGTGAGGCTGAATAGAAAATGGGTCTTGAGGAATACTGCTACCCTCTACACTCAGGTCAACCATAGGGGCTTGGTTGAGATCAATATCTGCACCCAATAAGGGGAAAAACGCCCCACTATGCTCACTTAACCAAGCTAATGTTGGCTTGGCTGCAGTGTTTAAAGGCAACCCACAAGCAAAGCGCAGGCGGGCCTCAATCAAGCCACCACTCATCCTATGGTTTTGCAAAAATGCCCAAGCAGGTCCTTGAGAAATAGTGATGTAAGGGTCGTCTGGATTATCCAAAGCCATCAGCGTGGAATTAACCACACTCACAGCCAAGCGCATACGCAATAAAGGCCAAACTAAAGCCACTTCCATTGCCGTTAGTGGTGCACTGCTGTGGACGCCAGCTACCAGCTGCGCCAAGGCTTGTTCTGGCTGTGTTTGGTCCAACACAATATAAGCCCCAGCAATGGCTAAATCACATACCCTAGGTGCCAAGCACATGTCCCCTAGATCAATAATTCCACTAATGTAAGGCGCTTGATTAAGGCTTCCCTGCACCAAAATATTGTAGTCGTTTACGTCATTGTGAATACATTGCTGAGGAAGGTTGTTTAAATCTGTTTCGAGGGCCTTAAACTGCTCAACTATAGTGGTGATAATTTCCTTTCGTTCGAGGTTTTCAATACACCCAAGTTCAGCCTCAATCCATCCAGACTGCATCAAATTCCATTTAAAATCTCGCTTGAGGTAGGCATGGTTAAACGACTCAAGCTGAGCAGACATGTGCCCCATATAACTACCTAACTGATGAATTAACACACCAGATTTGGGTTGAAAATGAGCGTAGTTGAGACCTTCAAATTTACTTACCAGCCAAACAATACGCGGCTTACCTTGAGG
>DDCR01000177.1:1468-2534 GCA_002335115.1 Oceanospirillaceae bacterium UBA2001 | reverse complement strand
AATAAAAAAGTAATAAAAAAGTAAAGTAACGAAAAATAAAGTGAGGAATATTAACAATGAAAATACTTTCTAAATACCTGACAACTGTCGGTGTGGCGTCAATTCTTGGATTGAGTACTGCTGCAACTGCGGCGACGGATCTAACCATGTATTACCCAGTAGCAGTGGGTGGTTCATTGACTAAAATTGTTGATGGGATGGTCGATCAGTTTGAGGCGCAAAACCCTGATATCAATGTCAATGCAATCTATGCAGGCAACTACAACGACGCACGTGTCAAAGCACTAGCGGCTTTGCAAAGTGGCTCTCCAGCCCAGTTGTCAGTTATGTTCTCGATTGATATCCACGAATTACGCAACCTTGAGGCTATTGTAGCTTTTGATGATGTAGTGAGTACCAATGAAGAGCGCGAGTGGCTAAATAGTTTTTACCCTGCCTTAATGGAAAACGGTAATGCCGATGGTAAGACCTGGGGTGTCCCTTTTCAGCGCTCTACTATCGTGATGTACTATAATAAAGATATGTTTCGTGCCGCTGGCTTAGACCCTGAGATGCCACCGACTACGTGGGAAGAGTTTATTAGCATGGGTCAGAAATTAACCCAGAAAGATGGTAGTGGCACAGTTCAACAATGGGGTGCAATGATCCCATCAACGGGCTATCCATACTGGATGTTCGGTGCATTAACTAAGCAAAATAGCGAAGTGTTAATGAACCAGGCAGGCACAGAAACCTACTTTGACAAGCCCGGTGTGGTTGAAGCATTAGAGTACTGGCAGGACTTAGGTAACAAGCACGCCATGATGCCCAAAGGCATGATTGAGTGGGGCACTTTACGTCAGAACTTTCTAGACGAAAAAACGGCCATCATGTGGCACTCCACAGGTAACTTGACCACAGTTAAAAACAAAGCCAGTTTTGACTTTGGTGTGGCTAAATTGCCAGGTAATAAAGAGCTTGGATCACCTACGGGTGGTGGTAACTTTTATATCTTCAAAGATTCCACTGATGAAGAAAAGAAAGCTGCATTAAAGTTTGTGAAGTTTATGACGTCTGCAGAGCAAGC
>DDCR01000177.1:0-1432 GCA_002335115.1 Oceanospirillaceae bacterium UBA2001 | reverse complement strand
GACCAGCTCACCCATGCTACGGCAGAACTGTCTACTCATGAAGCCGGACGTGTTCGTAAGTTTTTAGACGATGCGATCCAAGCGGCATTGACAGGACAGTCTTCAGCGGAAGATGCGCTTACAGATGCTCAAAAACAAGCTGAACGAATTCTGCGTCGCTATAAGTAAGAAGTTTTTGGGGCTGGTATGACCGGCCCCAAATGAAACCTCAAATCATTAAACTGACTAGTAAAAATATGCTTAATCGATTCAACTTGAAAGCTTGGCTGCTGCTGCTGCCGGCGCTATCGTTTTTAATAGCGTTTACTCACTGGCCCACGCTCAAGTCTATATGGCGCAGTTTTACCTGGGCTAGGTCCGATGTGGCTCCTAGTCAGTTTGTTGGTCTTGAAAACTATCAGTTGCTATTAGAAGACCCTGTATTCCTAAAAGTTATTGAAAATAACTTCTGGTATGCAATCGGCACTGTACCCACATCAATAGCGCTCGCCATTATTATGGCGCTATGGGTCAATAGTAAAATTAGCGGCACCAGTTTACTGCGGTTGGCTTTTTTTACCCCCACGATATTACCCATGATTACTGTGGCTAATATCTGGTTATTTTTTTATAGTCCTCAAATCGGACTGTTTAATCAGTTACTCGCCTTAGTTGGCATCGAAGGCCCTAATTGGCTGGGAGATCCTGACACGGCCCTATCTAGCTTAATGGTAATGACCATTTGGAAAGAAGCTGGATTTTTCATGATTTTTTATCTTGCTGCCTTACAAACATTGAGCCCTGAGCTATATGCTGCAGCAAAATTAGAAGGTGCCAGTGCATGGCGCATATTTAGAAAGATCACCTTTCCGTTACTGATGCCAACCACACTGTTTGTGTTAATTAATGCCATCTTAAATGCGTTTAAGTTGGTCGATCATTTGTTCATCTTAACCAAAGGTGGCCCTAACAATGAAAGTAACCTGCTTTTATATTACATCTACGAAACAGCGTTTAGCTTTCTTGACAGTTACTATGCAGCAACCTTAACCGTGGTGATGTTAGCCACCTTAGCAGTGATTGCTTTAGCGCAAATGCTACTTCTTGATCGTAAAATTCACTACCGGTAAAAGTTATGTCTCCTTGGTTCCAAACTTTTTCTAAAATATCAGCTTACCTGTTAGGTGTGCTTTGGGTTTTACCCTTACTGTATGCGTTTTGGGCGGCGTTTCATCCACCTGAATATGCCACTCAGTTCTCTCTGACGGCACCTCTAACTTTAGAGAACTTTGTCTCAGCTTGGGACCAAGCCCCATTTTTTAGATACATGTTAAACACTGTGGTAATTACAGCCCTCATTCTAGTGTCCCAACTGTTTCTTTGTACTCTTGCCGGCTATGCGCTAGCACGAGAAAAGTTTGCTGGAAGGGGCTTTGCCTTTGCACTAGTGTTT
>DDCR01000036.1 GCA_002335115.1 Oceanospirillaceae bacterium UBA2001 | reverse complement strand
ATTCGCCTAGTTTCAGAGATAACAGAATCAAATGGTTCGTCATCTATGGCTTCAGTCTGTGGTGGATCCTTGTCTATGATGGATGCCGGGGTACCTTTGAAGGCACCTGTTGCGGGTGTGGCCATGGGTCTAGTCCTTGAAGAAGACGGAGATTATGCCATTTTGACAGATATCTTGGGTGATGAAGATCACTTAGGTGATATGGACTTTAAAGTAGCCGGTTCCGCAGCAGGTATCACCGCTTTGCAAATGGATATCAAGATCCAAGGCATCACCGAAGAGATTATGGAAATGGCTCTTGAGCAAGCTCATGAAGCACGTATCCATATCTTGGACGAAATGAACAAGGTTATTGCGGTTCCTCGCACTGAATTGAATGACAATGCCCCCACCATGAAAACCATCAAGATCGACCAAGATAAGATCCGTGATGTGATTGGTAAAGGTGGCGCTACTATTCGTGGTTTGTGTGAAGAGACAGGCGCATCTATTGATATTGAAGATGATGGAACTGTGCGTGTATACGCTGATGACAAAGCGGCTGCAGAATTAGCTGAAGCTAAAATTCTAGAGATTACTGCAGAAGCTGAAGTCGGTGCCATCTACGAAGGTAAAGTGGAACGCATCGTAGATTTTGGTGCCTTTATTAACATTTTGCCTGGCAAAGACGGCTTGTTACACATTTCTCAAATCTCAAGTGAGCGTGTTGAGAAAGTCACTGACTACCTAGAAGAAGGCCAAACCGTCAAAGTTAAGGTTCTAGATGTGGATGCACGTGGACGCATTAAGCTGTCTATGAAAGATATGGAAGCCTAATTAGGCTGATTTAGTCTCAGTGAGTCTGAAACACTTCAGACTTTGACGAAAGCCCTTAAACCCGAAAGGTTTAGGGGCTTTTTTATACCCACAAGACTACTAATGCGTCGCATATGGTAATATAATGGTCGCCTTTAGATTCATACCTCCATCCATTCGAAAGGCATCCCCTTGACCCCAGTGCAACAGATTTCCTTAAAAAAACAAAATATTAAAATTGTTTTATTAGAGGGTGTGCATCAATCCGCAGTGCAAGCTTTGCAGTCCGACGGTTTTGATAACATTCATTTTTACACCACCGCCCTGCCAGAAAGTGAGCTGGTTGAAGTATTAAAAGATGCTCATTTTGTCGGCATTCGATCACGCACTCAATTAACTCGACAGGTATTAGAGCAAGCGCAAAAACTAATGGCCATCGGTTGTTTTTGCATCGGGACTAACCAAGTCGACCTAGCAGCTGCATTAGAACTAGGTATTCCTGTGTTCAATGCTCCCTATAGCAATACTCGCAGCGTGGCAGAGTTGGTCATTGCTGAGGCCGTATTGTTGCTGCGGGGTATTCCAGAAAAAAATGCTAAGGCGCATCGAGGTCAATGGCTTAAGTCAGCCCATCAATCGTTTGAAATACGTGGTAAAAAGTTGGGTGTTGTTGGTTATGGGTCTATTGGCTCACAACTTGGAATCATGGCTGAATCGATGGGCATGGAAGTCATATATTATGATCAAATCACGAAGTTGAGTTTAGGCAACGCCAATGCGTGTGGCAGCTTAGCAGAGCTTCTTGGTGAAGCCGATATCGTAACTTTACACGTGCCAGAAACACCTTCCACTCATTGTTTAATGGGTCCTAAGCAGTTTGCCCAAATGAAAGATGGGGCCATTATCATAAACGCTTCTCGTGGCACGGTCGTCGACATTGAAGCCTTGGCCAGTTGTCTTAACAATGGCAAGTTACTTGGGGCCGCTATTGATGTATTCCCCGTGGAGCCTCGCTCTAACAAAGACGAGTTCTTTTCTCCGTTAAGGGGCCTTGATAATGTCATATTAACGCCTCATATTGGTGGTTCAACGGTTGAAGCTCAAGTCAATATAGGCGTCGAAGTTGCCGATAAACTGATTCGCTACTGTGATAATGGCACTTCACTTTCGGCCGTTAACTTTCCAGAAGTGTCATTACCCAGTCATGAAAATACCCACCGTTTGTTACACATCCATGGCAACATGCCAGGTGTATTGTCGCAAATTAACAATGTGTTTTCTGAAAATAGTATTAACATTTCCGGCCAGTATTTGAACACGAACGAAAAAGTGGGCTATGTGGTGATTGACGTCGATGCCAGTTGCTCAGAACTCGCTTTAGGTAAGCTTAAACAAGTAAGTGGCACCATCAGCTGTCGTCTATTGATTTAACGATGCAGTGTTTTAACGCCTAGTGTTGTGCCTAAAAATAAAATATCTGCAGGACGCTGTGCAAATAATCCATTAGTGACCACGCCAGTAAGCTGGTTAATCTGTTGTTCGAGACCTTTGGGGTCAACAATATCTAAACCATAAACGTCTAGGATCAGGTTGCCATTATCAGTCATAAAATCCTGCCGCCATTCAGGTTCACCACCAAGGCCTACTAACTTGCGAGCCACATAACTTCGTGCCATAGGGATCACCTCTACGGGCAGTGGAAATTCACCTAATACGTTGACTAGTTTTGACTCATCGGCAATGCAAACAAAGGTTTCTGCCACGGCTGCAACAATTTTTTCTCGCGTTAAAGCCCCGCCACCACCTTTAATCAGCTGCAGATTTTCGTTGGTTTCATCTGCACCATCAACATAAAAGCTCATGTGTGGTACGACATTAAGTTCTAGGACATTGATGCCATGACTTTTTAGACGCTCAGCGGTGGCTTCAGAACTGGCCACTGCAGAATCAAAACTGTGTTTAATACCAGCTAGGGCATCAATAAAGTAGTTTGCAGTCGATCCAGTACCGACCCCAACAATTGATTCGCGCTTAAGTTGCGGCACAATATGGTCTATGGCGGCTTGGGCTACCGCTTGCTTTAACTCGTTTTGATTCATGGACAGGGTCAATTTAGATACTAATGTCATGATTATACAGTAATTTACCTCGCACAATGTAGACGCTAGTTGCTTCTACCATTAAGATGATCACCTGAGTTAGACGGTCTATGCGTTGTGAAAATATTTTACCGCACGAGAAAAACAATATGCCCCATCGTTATATTAAGAAAATTTTATCAGCCAATGTTTATGATGTGGCTGTTGAAACGCCTGTGAGCGCGGCGCGCAGCCTTTCGAAACGAATGGACAACAATATTCTGTTTAAGCGAGAAGACTTACAGCCGATCTACTCTTTCAAAATTCGAGGCGCCTATAACTGCATTTCTCAGTTAAGTCAGGCGCAGCAGGCCAGTGGTTTAGTGGCTGCTTCGGCGGGTAACCATGCCCAAGGTGTGGCCATGTCGGCTAAGTACCTAGGGATTAATGCCACCATCGTCATGCCTAAGACTACCCCAGACATTAAGGTGAGTTCTGTCAGAGCTTTAGGAGCTGAGGTCATATTACATGGTGATTCATTTGCTCAAGCCTATGCGTATTCATTAACCTTAGTGGCTAACCAAGGCCTAGTCTACATCCATCCTTTTGATGATGAGCATGTGATTGCAGGGCAAGGCACTGTGGCTGTGGAGTTATTGCGGCAGGTTCAAGGCCATGTTGACGCCATATTTGTGCCGGTGGGAGGAGGTGGATTAATTGCGGGCATGTCTGTTTACATTAAATACCTGCGTCCAGATATTAAGATCATTGGGGTAGAGCCCGAAGATGCTTGCTGTTTAAAAGTCGCCATAGATGCCGGTGAGCGGCTGATCTTGCCTGAAGTAGGTACCTTTGCTGAGGGAGTTGCTGTAGCCCAAGTGGGTCAGCTTAATTTTGAACTTGCCCAGCAGTATGTCGATGAAGTGATTACGGTCACCACCGACGAATTGTGTGCCGCCATTAAAGATATCTATGACGATACGCGTGCGGTAATGGAGCCCTCAGGGGCTTGTGCCGTCGCCGGCTTAAAGAAATATGTTGAGCGGGAACAGGCGAAAAATCAAACCCTTATTGCTGTCTCAACAGGCGCTAACCTAAATTTTGATCGGCTGCGCCATGTGGCTGAGCGAGCTGAGATAGGGGAAGGGCGTGAAGCTGTTATTGCAGCACAGATACCAGAGCGTGCGGGTAGCTTTAAAGGTTTTTGTAAAGCCTTGGGTGATCGCAATATCACTGAATTTAACTACCGGTATAGTCATGAGAGCCAAGCCCAAGTATTTGTGGGTGTGACACTTAAATCAGGCGAAGGTGGGCGTGAGCCACTCCTTGAAGAACTCTCAAGTGCCAACATCTCTGCTGTGGATTTGAGTGACAATGAAATGGCTAAAACGCATATCCGCTATATGGTGGGTGGTCATGCCGCGGTTGAGCATGAAGTGGTTTATCGTTTTACCTTTCCAGAGCGACCGGGTGCCTTACTCAAGTTTTTAGACACCTTAGGCCAGCCGTGGAATATTTCAATGTTCCACTATCGCAATCATGGTTCTGCCTATGGCCGCGTGTTGGTCGGCATGCAAGTGCCCCCATCAGACAAAGGCAAGTTTGAAGGCTATCTTGATGAATTGGGTTATGCCTTTAATGAAGAGACCCATAATCCAGCCTACCAGCTATTTTTAGCGCCTTAAACTCTAGCTTTGGCTCGTTACTGCGTCGCTGGGTAGGGTGATGTCAACTCGAAGGCCACCCTCAGCTCGATTGCTGGCTTCGATACTGCCCCCTTGTGCCCGTATAGCTTGTTCGGCAATCGCCATACCGACACCATAACCGCCGCTTTGTTGGTTGCGGCTGGCCTCCACCCGAAAGAAGGGTTCAAATAGGTGATTGAGCGCCTCTTCCGGCACACCTTCACCTTCATCCTCAATCCGAATGACTACCGTATCAACATAGATTTGCACCGTTAAAAAGATGCGGCTATCGTTAGGGGTGTAACGTATCGCGTTGCGTAATATGTTTTCTACAGCCCTAGACACCAATTCTGGCTGACCCGTGAGCAAGGTCTGGGCAGCTTGTTGAAAATGAATTTGATGTTTTGATTGAGCTTCAAATTGAGCATCTTGAGTGAGCTTCAAAAGTAGAGCACTTAAATTGTAGGTTTCTTGATCAGGGCTTTGACCAGTTTGTTCTAAACGCAGTAACGTGAGCACTTGATCAATTAACGCGTTCATGCGTTCTATTTCACGTTCAATGCGCTGTAAAGACTGGTGTTCTGTATCAGGCAGCTTGCGAGCCAATAACTCTAAGGCGATTTGCTGTC
Organism: Oceanospirillaceae bacterium UBA2001; assembly: GCA_002335115.1. Taxonomy (GTDB): domain Bacteria; phylum Pseudomonadota; class Gammaproteobacteria; order Pseudomonadales; family Balneatricaceae; genus Njordibacter. The sequence continues at coordinate 17,712 of DDCR01000036.1, read as the reverse complement.
TAGCCAAAGGGGTTCTTAACTCATGAGAGATGTCTCTAAATAGCCTTTGCTGATTACTCACTAATAAGCTGATGCGTTCTGCCATGCGGTTAAAGGCCAGTCCAACTTCTCCAATTTCATCCTTTCTCCTACCCACCAAAAACTGCCATGGAGTCTCTGAATTGGGTAATCGGGTGTCTAGATTACCCCGGGCAAATGAGTCGGTCGCTTGTTTAAGCTTGCGCAAGGGGTCGGTGATCAGCCAAGTCACAAAGGCCGTCAGTAGAGCCACAATAATCAAGGCTGTAATAATCTGCAGCACGGGTAAGTGCTTTAACCAAGCGGGGTAGGGGCCATGATCATCACGATGGGCCACAAAAGTATAAATGCGATTCGTACTACTCGATATGCGGTAGGGCTGAAAGCCCTTTAAGTGGCGTTCTGATAGCCTATTTTGAGTCAGAGGCAAGACAAACTGAAGCCAGTTTTTGGGTAGATTAGCGACGCTAACAGGGCGAAGTTTTGAATCTAACATAAACGCCTTTACATCAAACTCTTGGTCAATATAACGTAACCAAGCAGTTAACTCAGCAGTGCCATTGGTTTCATAAATATCTGCGGCCTGGATACCTAGACGCACTACCCGTTGGTATTGATCTTGGTCACGTTCTTGAAAAACAACTTGGGACAAAGTCACGACAGAAAAGATGGCAGCGATTAGTGTAAGCCAAAAAAAGAAAAATATTTTCCAATATAAACTGCGGAATATGAGTGGCCACCTAATCATTGATAACGTACTGGTATCCAACGCCCCGTATTGTTTTTATACGCGGTTCATCGGTTAAAAACGGTCCTAACTTGCGTCTGAGATTACTCATGTGCATGTCTACACTCCGGTCGTATAGTGCTAGTTTTCTACCCAATGCAGTTTCTGTTAGCTCTTCTTTACTGAGCACTTGTCCCGCTTTTTCCAGCAAGCTGGCTAAAAGATTAAATTCCGTACTCGTCAGGTCAAGTGCTTCACCTTGCTTGGATACCATGCGCGTATTATGGTTTAGTTCAACATCTTCTAGCACCACAATCTGGCGGTTACTGTTAGCCTGCATGCCTGCCTTGTCCATTTCTACACGCCTTAGTATGGCGCGAATACGGGCAACAATTTCCCGTGGGTTACAGGGTTTTGGTAAGTAATCATCGGCCCCCATCTCAAAGCCAACGATGCGGTCTACCTCATCACTGCGAGCAGTCAGCATGAGTACTGGGGTTTTATGATTAATGCGAAATTGCTTGAGAAGATCAAGACCATTCATTTTAGGCATCATTATATCAAGCACTAAGGCATCGTACTGGCCATTTAAAGCCATGTTGAGGCCTTGCTCACCATCAAAGGCTTGATCTATTTCAAAATTTTCTAAAGCCAAAAACTCGCTCAATAATTCACTGAGTTCTTGGTCATCTTCGATTAATAAAATACGTGTTGTCATAACTTGAAAACCTCATTTTAGGCAGGACTGCGCCGCTTCAGCCCAGATTGTGCCACAGTTATTCGGTCGTTTTAGGCACAGATTGAAGGTTTTACAGATTTTTACGTGTTTACCGTTACACAACAAGGGTAACAATAAGTGGTGAAAGACTCCCCAAGGTGGCGATTCCGATGGTTGCCCTGAACCCGAAGGTTCAAGGTGGGAGCCCCTGCATAGGCGGAAGGCGTTCCAACAAGTGGACATGCACAAAGCGTATGCGAGAAGCACCCTGATTATATGAATCGGCTCAAGGACGTTATCGAATGTCGAGCACCACAGGGAGTCTGACCCCATTATAGGCTGCTGATTTTAAGAAGGGAACCCACAATGTGCATGCAAAACTTAATTTAGGGTATCTGTGACAGTCTTATCAAGTTGGGCTAAAGCCGTTTCTAAGGTCTCCAATTGCATCTGGGTATCTATTAATTCAGCGCTCATGTTGAGAGCTGCCATGACAGCCATGCGCTCTAGTCCCATGACTCGCCCACTTGCTTTAATGTTTTGCAGGGTTTTGTCTAACGTTTCTGCGGCTCGGCGCAAATTAGCTTCTTTACCAGAGGGACAAGTGAGCGTGTAGTTTTGTTCTAAAATGGTCACTTGCACTGCTTCTAAGTCAGTCATGCTTGGTTTCCGTTGTTTGTTCAAACAGGCTGATCAAACCATTCAACTCATCTTCTAGGGTTTGCTGGTGGGCTCGATTAGATTCCATATGGGTGTCTTGATCTAAGTTGTTAACAGCTTGTTGCTGTTGCAATTGTTGTTCTAACTCGATCACTCGCCGTTGCAATTGCGAGTGCTCAAGCGCTAAAGTGCGATGTTGGGTTAGCAACTGGTCTACATGATGTGCCAAGGCGCTGATAGTCGACATGTCTGGTCCACTTGAAAAGTAATCTACCCTAGATTTTATAGTAAATAACGCTACTGTCTAGTAGGTCCTCCAAAAGCGCTAGAGAATGGCGACAGCTCAGGTATAATAAATGCCTAATTTGTTGCTTGAGCTAACCCCATGACTGATACCAAACCACAACTCAACTATGTATTTGATGATTTTGCAGACATGTTTGTCGAATTGGGGGCTTTTGGAACGCCTTCAGAATTACACGGTCTGTTGACAGGACAGTTGGCGGCAGGTGTGCGCGCTGATGCTGAGGCTTGGTTAGCGATGGTAGTGGCTCATTTAGATGTACAAGCCATTGAAGATGATGACGACAAAGCTGAGCTAGTGGTGCTTTACGATATGGTATTAGAACAATTAACAGAAGCAGATTTTGGCCTGCAACTCCTACTGCCCGAGGATGATGCCGAGCTTGCAGGCAGAGCAGAATCCTTGGGAGCATGGTGCACTGGATTTTTAAGTGGGTTTGGCTTAGGTTTTGACCGTAGTAAACAAAAGCTATCGAGTGAAATTACCGACGCCATGGAAGACTTAGCCAACATTGCTCAGGTGTCTTTTAATGCAGAAGACGAAGATCTAACGGAAGATAGCGCAGAAATAAGTTACGTAGAGCTAGTTGAATATGTTCGTTTGGCCGCCATGATGGTATTTGCAGAATTCAATTTGCTGGCTGAAAGTGGACCACAGAAAGTGCCACAACAACTACACTGAGCGCCACAGCAGTAACACTAAATGCTAAAGTAATGACCTTAGGGCAGATATCATGACTAAACTCGCCACCACAGAATACAACAATCGACGCCACGCTTTATTGAAAAAACTACCTCAAGGGGCGGTGGTGATAGTGCAGTGTGCCCCCGTGCATATCCGCAATGGCGACGTAGAACACGATTACCGACAAGACAGTAGCTTTTACTACTTGGCGGGCATGGTAGAGTCAAATGCGACCTTAGTGCTGGTCAATGGAGTGAATGGCCCATCCACCACTATATTCTGTGCTAGCAAAAACAAGTTACAAGAAATTTGGCATGGTCGACGTTTAGGGGTGGATGCTGCGCCGGATGTATTGATGATAGATCAGGCCTACAGTAACGAAAGTTTGGCTGATAAGCTCATAGACTTGTTAGATGACGCGAGCCAAGTCGTCTATAGCTTTAGCCGGGCAGACACGGGTGAACTAGTGCAACAGAGCCTTTCTATGTTGCGAAGATTGGCGCGTCAAGGCAAAATTTGTCCGACTCAACTAGCCGACCTAGATCCGTTAGTTAATGCCATGCGCTTATTCAAATCAGAGGCTGAAGTAGCTCAAATGACCGCCGCTTGTGCTATTAGTGTGACGGCTCACAAACGGGCCATGAGTGTCTGCAAAGTAGGCATGCACGAATATCAACTGGCTGCTGAATTACACCATCAATTCACCACCCAAGGCAGCCAGCGGCTGGCTTATGGTTCGATAGTTGCTGGTGGTGAAAACGCCTGTATTTTGCACTACACCAATAATGATCAAGTATTACAGGATGGTGATTTAGTATTGATCGATGCAGGCTGTGAGTTAGATCATTATGCTTCTGACATCACCCGTACTTTTCCTGTTAATGGCCGCTTTAGTGAGGCACAAAAAACTATTTATGAATTGGTATTAGCGGCTCATGAGGCAGCCTTGGCGTGCATTAAACCCGGTGCTGTTTATACAGATATGCAAGATGCAGCGGTGAAAGTGATCACTCAAGGACTCATTGAAATTGGCTTATTGACCGGTGAGCTTGAGCAAAATATTGAACAGCAAACCTTTCGAAAATTCTACATGCACAACATTGGCCATTGGCTAGGTATGGATGTGCATGATGTGGGTGTATACAAGCTAGATGGCGCGTCTCGTCCACTGATTGCAGGCATGGTCACCACGGTTGAACCGGGTATTTATATTGATCCAGAAGATTTAGATATTGCCCCTCAATGGCGCGGCATTGGTGTGCGTATAGAAGACAATATTTTGGTGACAGACCATGGTTACCGCAATCTTACTGCAAATTTACCAGTATCTGTGGCAGATATTGAAACTATAATGGCTAGCTAATGACTGAACATATAGAGCAACGCCCTGTGGGTAAGCAGTTTAATAATAGTTACGATATAGTCATTGTTGGCAGTGGACTGGTAGGGGCAAGTTTGTGTTTGGCTTTTGCCGGCACAGCAAAGGCCTACGGATTATCTATCGCATTATTGGATGCGGCACCAATTGCAGCAAACACTCCCTCGGCAGCGGGTGCTTTGGACGGACGTGCAACTGCGCTGGCTTTAGGTAGCCGTAATTTATTACATAGCATTGGTTTATGGCAGCACTTGGCACCCCATGCTCAGGCTATTAGCAATATTCAAGTGAGCGACCAAGGACAACCGTGGAAGAGTGAAATGCAGGCCGGTGATATGCAAACAGAGGCCTTGGGCTATGTACTGCAAAATCAGACGATGGGGCAGGTTTTCTTACAACAAATCACTCAACGGTGCAGTGAATTCGTACATCTAATAGACCAAGCCCAAGTTACTGCTATCGATAATGCATGTCAAAATAGCCACCTAGAATATCAGCGACTTGGGCAGGCTCAAAGCCTCACTGCCCAACTCATTGTGATGGCTGATGGTGGCCGCTCAGATTTGCGTGAACAACTGGGAATGTTTGATCAAGTGCAAACTTATGACCAAGTAGCACTGGTGGCTAATTTACAATTAGATCAAGATCATCATAGCCTTGCATGTGAACGGTTCACCTCATCTGGCCCACTGGCTTTATTACCCTTGCCTTGCTTCGAAGGTAAGCATCGGGCAGCCCTAGTCTGGACCCAGCCCATTGCTCGTCAAGGTGAATTACAGCAATTGAGTGATGCTCAGTTACTAGAAGAAATACAACAGCAGGTGGGTTATCCCATGGGTGAGTTTCTTGCTATTGGTGATCGCCAAGTTTACCCGCTGAGTTTAAGTGTGGCACAAGAGCAAGCGCGTCAGGGACTCGCGGTGGTGGGCAATGCTGCCCATACCTTGCATCCGATAGCAGGCCAAGGCTTTAACCTTGCCTTGAGGGGTAGCTTTGCACTGGCACAAGCGGTGCTCAAAGCATGTGAACAAGGCACGCCTATGGGTGACTTAACCAACTTAAATCAGTTCGTTGCTACCAGCCGGTGGGATCAAGAGCGTGTTATTAGTGCAAGTGACAAAGTGATGAAGCTCTTTTCTAGTAAGAAACCACATTACTCGGCGTTGCGCCAATTGGGTTTATTCACCATGCAGCAAATACCTGCAGTTAAAACTATTTTTACCCGTGCCGCCATGGGTTTGGATGTGCCCTTGTCCAAGGTCTTAGCCATGCCTCCTTTGGTCACTTCTAATTCCCGCAGCGCCACGAGAAAAGCTAATGAACCAGTTTGACGTTGTAATAGTGGGTGCTGGAATGGTGGGTGCTAGCCTTGCCTGTGGTCTTGTTGATGCCGGTTTTAAGGTCGCATTAATTGAGTCGGGTGCCTTAAACCCAGCCCAAGATTGGCTTCCAGGACAAGTGGATGCTCGTGTGTCAGCGTTGAGTTTAGCCTCTGAAAACCTATTAAAAAACCTTGAAGTTTGGCCACTAATTGAAAATATGGCGCGTTTTCAAGCCTATAGTGCCATGCATGTGTGGGATGCCTGTGGCACAGGTCAACTCGACTTTACCGCCGCAGAACAGCATTTACCATACTTGGGTCATATTGTTGAAAACTGCACCATCACTTCAGCGCTGCACCAAACCTTAGAATCCAAAAAATATCAGCTGTTCGAGCATAGCCAAGTGGTTGACATGAGTGCGCAAGAAATATCCCCTCGTTGTTTAACTTTGGCCAGTGGTGAACAAGTCAGTGCCACGCTAGTGGTTGGGGCTGATGGGGCCAATTCTAAGATTAGGCAATTGGCAGGGCTGCCCACCCGTGAGTGGGATTACCCTCATCACGCCTTAGTGACGCGAGTAAAAATAACCCAACCACACAAAAATACGGCCTGGCAACGCTTTACAGAGGACGGTATCTTAGCTTTTTTACCCCTCTCTAGTGCCATCGAAGAAGGCCCAGATACTCATTATTGTTCCATTGTGTGGTCGCGACCCAAAGCCCAAGCAGAAGCGATGCAAGCCTTGTCAGACGAAGACTTTTGCCACGCTTTGAGTCAAGCTTTTGAACACCGTCTAGGAGTGGTGACCGCCAGTGACAAGCGTTATGTGATTCCCCTTAGACAGCGTCACGCCAAGCGTTATGTGCAAGCAGGGCTAGTGTTGGTGGGTGACGCAGCACACACGATACATCCATTAGCTGGGCAAGGTGTTAATTTAGGCTTTTTAGATGTTGCCGCTTTAGTCGAGACGTTACAAAAGGCTCAACAACAAGGATATGCTATTTCCAGTGTTAAAACTCTAGAACAATATCAGTCGAAAAGGCGTGGTGATAATTTGCGTATGATGACCTTGATGGAGAGTTTTTCTCGATTATTTGCTAATCAACACCCCATGCTGAGTTTGCTCCGCAATACTGGCATGAACTGGGTACAAAAATTGAACCCGATCAAACAACATTTAGCACAACAGGCCATGGGTGTGGGCGCGCACTTACCGCCATTGTCACAAGCCCCCAAACCAGAAAAACAGACCTAATAAGGACACAATTATGAGTAACTTACCTCAAGGCTTAAGCTTCGTTTCAAGCCATGAATGGATTCGCAATGAAGGTGATGGCACGGTCACTGTTGGCGTCACAGATTTTGCCCAAGAGCAACTGGGTGACGTGGTATTCGTAGAGCTACCAGATGTGGGTGCAGAACTTGTTGCTGAAGATGAGTTTGGTGTTATTGAATCAGTTAAAGCAGCTTCAGATTTATTTGCGCCAGTTTCTGGCGAGGTAATTGCTGTCAATGAGCAGCTAGATGATGATCCAGAATTAGTCAATTCAGACCCCTATGGCGAAGCTTGGTTGCTGCACATACGCTTAACTAACCCAGAAGAACTGGAACATTTATTAGACGCTGATGCTTACATTCAATTGTGTGAAGAATAAATGCCAGATCTAATATTAAAGTCAAAGTCAGATCGCCGTTTACGTCAAGGTCATTTGTGGATCTACAGTAACGAAGTGGACGTTAGTAAATCGCCCTTGCAAAATTTTCCAGCAGGCGAACAAGTGAATGTACTGGATGCTAAAGGTAAAGCCTTGGGTACCGCGATCATTAATCCTAAACAGCTTATTTGTGGGCGTTTGGTGAGTCGGCAAGCGCATGAACCACTTAATTTAGAACGCTTAGCCAAACGCTTGAAAGTGGCATTGATGAGTCGAGAAAGATTGTTTGAAGATCACTGCTACCGCTGGGTTTACGGTGATAGTGATGGCCTGCCTGGCCTAGTGATTGATCGTTTTGATCAGGTGCTTGTGGTGCAGATCTCTAATGCAGGTATCGAGTTATTACTTCCAAAATTGTTGGAAGCGATAAATCAAGTGGTGCCAAAGTTAAACATTTTGCTTAAAAATGATGGCAAAATGCGAGCCCTTGAAGGGCTCGATGAATACGTGCGCGTGGCGCAGGGTGAAGTGCCAAAACTGGTGCCCTTAAAAGAAAATGGGGTGAATTTTTTAGCCCCAGTGTGGGAAGGTCAAAAAACAGGATGGTTTTATGATCATCGACTCAATCGCCGCAGAGTGCAAAAGCTTGCCCATGGCAAGCGCGTGCTGGATGTCTTTAGTTACACTGGTGGCTGGGGTGTGCAGGCAGCAGTAGCAGGTGCCGAGGCAGTCATTTGTGTCGATGCCTCTGCGCAGGCATTAGATCTGGTAGACCAACAAGCAGCGTTAAATGGAGTGAGTGATAAAGTCAAGAGTCTTAAAGGTGACGCTTTTACGACCATGAGGCAGCTACACGAAGAGGGTGAGCGGTTTGATATGGTCATTATTGACCCACCAGCCTTTATTGCCCGCCGCAAAGACATCAAGGCGGGAGAGCTCGCCTACCAGCGAGCTAATCAGTTAGCCATGCGTCTATTAAAGCCCGAGGGCATACTGGTCTCTGCTTCATGCTCTATGCATTTGGAACGCACCCGTCTGACTCAGCTATTGCAAGAGTCCTGTCGTAAAAATGGTCGTTTGGGACAAGTGTTAGAGCAAGGCGGCCAAGGGGGTGACCATCCTGTGCATCCAGCTATTCCTGAAACTGATTATTTAAAGTCGGTGATTCTTCGCACCTGGTATGAAGCCTAGGCTTTTTCAAAGGGCTAAAGAATAAGTTAAACAATCCTCAGAAGCCTAACGCAGACTCATGATAGGCCAAGCATGAGCCACAGCATGAGCTTCAAGTTTGGCGTCTGGGTCCACTACCATCGGCTGATCCACTAAGCTTAATAAAGGAATGTCATTGTGGGAGTCGCTGTAGAAATAAGCGCCTTCTATGGTGTAGTCATGGTGGGCCATCCATGCATTAAGTTTGTCGATTTTACCGGCCTGAAAGCAGGGTGGGCCACTCAATCTTCCCGTATAGCGACCGTTTAAAAGCTCTGCAGGTGTGGCAATCAGGTGTGGGATGTCAAGGTATGCAGCAATGGGCGCTGTGATGAAGTCGTTGGTTGCTGTGACAATCACCAACACATCACCTGCATTGCGGTGCTGTTGCAACAAAGCTTGAGTTTTAGGCGCGATCATAGGAATCACTATCGTTTGCATAAACTGTTGGTGAATGCTTTCAAGTTCAGCTGCACGGTATTGCGTCAATGGTGCCAACACAAACTCAGCATAAGCACTCATATTCAACTTGCCTGCCACATAGTCTTGGTAAAAACTGTCATTTTTTGCACCATAGTCAGCGCCATCAACAAGACCCTGTGAGACCATAAATTCGCCCCATCCATGGTCGCTGTCGCCCGCCAGTAATGTGTTGTCTAAATCAAACAAAGCTAGCCTTTGTTGCATGGAAACCCCTATCTTAATGAATCTTAAAACATTATTTTAGCTCATTTCCATCTGCGGTTGTTGTTGCTGGTGGTTTTGTGGAACAATGGGCACAAATATATTTTGTATGGTGCAAAGCCGTGATCGATAAAGATGGTTTTCGCCCCAATGTAGGTATTATTCTGGCAAACTCCCATGGTCAAGTACTATGGGCAAAACGTTTGGGTTGGGATGCGTGGCAATTCCCTCAAGGTGGTATTGATGCCCATGAAACACCAGAAGAAGCCTTATTTAGGGAACTCAAAGAAGAAATTGGCCTGTCGCCAGAACACGTGGAAGTTCTTGCCTGCACTCGGGGTTGGTTAAGGTACCGCTTACCTAAACGCATGATACGCCAGGGGCAACAACCTTTATGTATAGGCCAAAAGCAAAAATGGTTTTTGCTACGCATGTTGGCACCTGATGCCACCGTTCAAACTGCAACCACCAACTGCCCTGAATTTGACTCGTGGGAATGGGTGAGTTACTGGTATCCGGTGGATCAAGTGGTGTCGTTTAAACGAGAAGTGTATCGACGGGCGATGAAGGAACTCTGCTTGCGTCATTCGCGCTTGGTTTATCATCAAGGTTTAGTCATACCCAGTCACACCAAGCGATCATAATGTATAGGTAGGAATCATAAATAATGCTCCACAGTCTGCGTAAAATAATCCAAGCGGTAAGTGCCGCAGAGGATTTGCAATCGGCCTTGAAATTGGTAGTACACCATGTTCGAAGAGCCATGCGCACTGACGTGTGTTCCATTTACCTTTATTTCCCACAAACTGATAACTACGTCCTCATGGCGAGTGAAGGACTTAATCAAGCGTCGATTGGCAAAGCTTTTTTACCCTCGGGCAAGGGTTTGGTGGGTTTAGTCGGCCTTAAGGCTGAAACAATCAATCTGACACGGGCTGCAGAGCATCCTAACTTCTACTACGTGCAAGAAACAGGTGAAGAAGCGTTTAATTCCTTTTTAGGCGTGCCTATTGTGCACCACCGTAAGGTGTTAGGTATTCTTGTAGTACAACAACGCGATGAGCGACAATTTGGCACTGATGAAGAGGCCATGTTGATCACCTTGTCAGCCCAGTTGGCAGGTTTTATTGCTCACGCGGAAGCCACCGGTGGTGGTCTAAGACAGGATACGCTAGCGGATGATGAGAGTCTTGATCTGCATTACGAGGGTGTTAGTGGTTCTGGTGGTGTGGCCATCGGCCATATTGCCGTTATCGCCCCACCTGCAGATTTAGATAAAGTACCAGATCGCAGATGTCGTAACCCAGAAGAACAGGTCGAGGCTTTTCAAACAGCCTTGGAGGCCGTTAGACGAAAAATAAAAATAGTCAGTCGGACCTTAGCGCGTAATCTAAAAAACCAAGAACAAGAGTTGTTTGAAGTATACATGCGCATGCTCGATGACAACGCACTTGCAGGCGAAGTGATACAACATATCCGCCAAGGCCAGTGGGCTCAAGGCTCTTTACGTCGAGTAGTGCAGCAGCACATCCAAGCCTTTGAAGCGATGGAAGATCCTTATTTACGGGAAAGGGCTTCAGACATTCGCGATCTTGGACGGCGCATATTAGCGGAACTACAACAAACCAACACAGAAGTGCGCGAGTTTGAAGATTCCACGGTGCTCGTGGCTGAAGAAGTGACGGCGGCAATGTTGGCAGAAGTGCCCGCTCACAAGCTCAAAGCTATCATTTCAACTTTAGGCTCGAATAACTCGCATGCGGCTATATTAGCGCGTTCTATGGGTATTCCCACGGTGATGGGTGCGGTTGATTTTCCCTATCGTCGCATGGAAGGATTAGAAGTCGTTATTGATGGCTACATGGGCAGAATTTTTCTCAACCCTAGCCAGGACCTGCGCCATCAATACGAACAAGCCATAGTTGAAGAAGCGTCGTTTACTAAAGAGTTAGAAATTCTGCGTGATGTTCCCGCACAGACTCGCGACAGTCACACCATACCTCTGTTAGTGAACACTAGCTTACCGTTAGATGTTAGCAGATCCTTAGCCCAAGGCGCTGAAGGTGTTGGCCTATACCGGACTGAAGTACCTTTCATGATTAAGGAGCGCTTTCCTTCAGAAGAGGAACAAACAGATTCTTATCGCACCCAACTGCAAGGCTTTGCCCCCCTGCCCGTGACTATGCGTACATTGGATATTGGAGGGGATAAGAACTTACCTTACTTCACCATTAAGGAAGATAACCCATTTTTGGGATGGCGTGGAATTCGAGTCACTTTAGATCATCCAGAAATATTTTTGGTGCAAATACGCGCCATGTTAAAGGCCAGTGAAGGTTTAGATAATTTACGCATCATGTTGCCTATGATCACTCACGTGAATGAAATTGACGAATCGATTCGATGGATTAATCAGGCTTACGCAGAATTGTGTGAAGAGGGTTACCAACTGGTCAGACCCCCCATAGGGGTGATGATTGAAGTTCCAGCAGCAGTCTATCAAGCCCGCCATATTGCTGAGCGTGTTGACTTTATTTCTGTAGGAAGTAACGATTTAACACAGTATATATTGGCCGTGGACCGAGATAACCCAGCAGTAGCAGACTTATACCATACCATGCATCCAGCAGTACTTATGGCCCTGCAGCAAGTGGTAACGGCGGCCAAAGCGGCGGCTATTCCGGTGAGTTTGTGTGGAGAACTGGCAGGTGATCCTGCTGGAGCTTTATTACTGATGGGCATGGGTTACGATAGTTTATCCATGAACGCAGCGAGTCTGCCAAAGGTGAAGTCAGTCATTCGTAACTTCACTCTTGGCCAATCCCAGGCGATGTTGCAACAAGCGTTGCAACAGGTCTGCGCCGATGGTGTGCAGGGTGTGATTAGAGACAATCTTAAAGCCGCTGGCTTAACCCGCCTACACAGCCGTTATGTGGGTAATTAAACGCACCCAAGGCGCCATAAATAGCCTTTTCTAGTGCGACGCTTAGGGTGTGAGTTTAAATGCCCGTTAAGGCATCGAATTACCCCATCAAATGTGCCAACTAAAATATTGCTCAGTGGGTCTTAATCCATCAAAACTGGTTTCTTGCACATCCATATGACCCAAATGGTCGCGGTATAAACTAATGCAGGTGCGGGTGCCATAAGCATATTCGGGGGCATCGATAAAACAAGCCGATAGACGCCTTTCCCATGCAATAGCAATGCCCGTGTTAGGCAAACTTTGGTCTGCGGCTATGCTTGTGTCTTGCATCATTTTTTGTAGTTGTTGGTGCTGTGGTGGCTGGTGTAAGGACCCTTGTAAAATTTTTTTGACATGCTCCACTTTGGGCCAATTACTGTTTAAACAACCATTACTCAAGCCGTATAAACCAGCTGCTAACACCTGCACTTCGGCTGCCTTTTCGTTGCTGCAAAAAACCAACTGTTGATTATCCCAAAGTAATAAATTAAAGCCCGCGAACTGGTCTGTTTGAAGTGTATGGGTAAACACTAAGGCACTCTTTTGTTGCTGTAAAAAGTCGATGGCTAGGTGCCCACGTGATTTAAAAGGTGTTAAATTATAATGAGCAGCCCGCCGAAAATTGGTCACTGCAGCCCAGCGGCCATCTTTGTGCAGAGCTAGCCAAGTTCCGCTGGCTTGAAGGTCCTTACCTGCTAATATTTCGATATCTGGCCACCAGTGCATACTTTGTGTTGGCCGCTGACGGAATTCATCTCGATTAGCCGCCATGATAAGGGGGTAATCGGCATTAAGTTGATGGGCTAATACAATGAGACACATGATAAATTGAGTATCCTAAACTTTGCGCTTATGCAGCTTAGCGTAGATAATAGCGTCTTTCTTCCCCAGATGTGAACGCATGATTTTTCTGGTTTATATGGTGTTTGGCGCGATCGCTGGGTTATTAGCGGGACTGTTTGGCATTGGTGGTGGTGTTATTGTAGTGCCAGCTTTAGTGTTGGCATTCAATCTGCAAGGAATTTCCCCTGATATCGTCTTTTATATGGCCATTGCCACATCTCTGACCAATATTATATTTACGTCTTTAGGTGCGATTAAAACCCACCATAAAAAAGCGGCTATAGAATGGTATTTAGTCAAACCGATTGCAGTGGGCATGTTGGTGGGCACATTTTTTGGTGTTAACACAGCGCTAACGATTCCAGCCATATACTTGCAAGCCAGTTTTGGTGTGTTTGCTATTTTTATGAGTTTAAGCATGATGTTTTCACAACCTACTGCCACTCAGCACCGCTTGCCGGGTAGTGTTGCTTTAGGCGTTACAGGGGCATTGATTGGTTGGATTTCCGCTCTGTTTGGTATAGGTGGTGGAAACTTGTTGGTTACCTATTTAACCAACCGGCGCTTAGTTATTCAAAAGGCGGTAGCCACAGCTAGCACTTGTGGATTTGCCATTGCGATTGCTGGCGCCACATCGAACGCAGTCATGGGTTGGGGCAACCCGGTGTTGCCAGTTTTCAGTTTAGGCTATATTTATTTGCCTGCACTACTGGGTTTGGTATCAACCAGTTTTTTGGCGGCCAACTATGGGGCTAAAATTGCCCATCAGCTGTCGGCGCGCAAACTTAAACGTTTATTTGCTTGGATGCTCTTAATCGTGGGTTTACGCATGTTAATAAGTATTTGGTATTAAGGAAGCACCATTATGTTGATTTTTCCCAATATTGATCCTGTATTAGTCCATATAGGGCCTTTGGCTATCCATTGGTATGGGGTGATGTATTTGGTGGCGTTTGCATCGGCGCTTTGGCTGGGTAATCGGCGCGCAGCCGCTGCTGGTTTTACCAAAGAACAAGTCAGTGATTTAATTTTTTTTGGTGCGTTAGGTGCTGTGCTTGGCGGCAGAATGGGGTATATATTCTTTTACCAATTTGAAGCATTTGTTGCACAGCCCACGATCTTGTTGAGGGTGTGGGAAGGCGGTATGTCTTTTCATGGTGGTTTATTAGGTGTGATTGTTGGCGTGATTTGGTTTGCGCGTAAATATAAGGTTCAATTTCATCGGGTATTGGATTTTGTGACCCCAATTGGGCCTATAGGTCTAGGGGTAGGTCGCTTAGGTAATTTTATTGGGGGTGAGCTTTGGGGTCGGCCTACTGATTTGCCTTGGGGCATGGTATTTCCCCATGTAGACAATTTAGCCAGACACCCGTCACAACTTTATCAAATGGTGCTGGAGGGCGTGATTCTATTTACCTTAGTATGGGTTTACTCAGCAAAGCCAAGGGCTGCTTTTCGCGTTTCGGGTCTATTTTTACTGGGTTATGGCGTGCAAAGGTTTGTGGTTGAATTTGCTCGTCAGCCGGATGCACATTTAAACTATGTGGCTTTTGACTGGATGACACAGGGGCAATTATTGTCGTTGCCTATGATTGCCCTCGGAATTTATTTAGTAGTGCGCAAGACCTCGATTAAAGGTTAAAATAACGCCTCTTTTTTCTGTTTTGATGTGGGCCTTTCATATGCAACAGTACCTTCAACTTATGCGCCACGTGCGCGATGCCGGCGCGTTAAAAGAAGATCGCACTGGCACCGGCACTGTAAGTGTATTTGGTTACCAAATGCGCTTTGATTTGAGTCATGGGTTTCCTGTTCTCACCACCAAGAAGTTGCACCTCAAGTCAATCATTCATGAACTGTTATGGTTTTTAAAGGGTTCAACAAACACCCAATACCTGACTGAAAATGGGGTGCGTATCTGGGATGAGTGGGCTGACAAAGATGGTGACTTGGGGCCTGTTTATGGGTCCCAGTGGCGCTCTTGGCCCAGACCAGAAGGTGGCCATATCGATCAAATTGAGCAACTAATCAGTCAGATAAAAAGTAATCCAGACTCCCGTCGATTGATTGTCAGTGCTTGGAATGTGGCTGACGTAGAGCGCATGGCTCTGCCACCATGCCACATGATGTTCCAATTTTATGTTGCCAATGGCAAATTGTCATGTCAGCTTTATCAGCGCAGTGCAGATATCTTTTTAGGTGTGCCCTTTAATATCGCCAGTTACGCTTTACTCACCATGATGGTGGCTCAGGTGTGTGGGCTTGAGGCAGGAGACTTTGTGCATACACTAGGTGACGCCCATCTCTACTCTAATCACTTACCACAGGTTGATTTGCAGCTGTCCCGTGACACTTTTCCGCTGCCAACAATGCATATTAACCCTGAGGTAAAGGATATCTTTGGGTTTAAATTTGAGGACTTTCAATTGCTAGACTATCAAGCACACGAACACATCAAAGGGGTGGTTGCTATATGACCATCGCCTTAATTGTAGCCGCCTCTGAAAACAATGTCATAGGCCGCAACAACCAATTGCCCTGGTATTTGCCTGGCGACTTAAAGTATTTCAAAGCCATGACGTTAGGTAAACCGGTGATTATGGGGCGTAAAACCTTTGAGTCTATTGGTAAACCTTTGCCGGGGCGAGATAATATAGTGATCAGTCGCCAGCACGATTACCCTGCACAGGGTATTAAATTAGTATCAAGCCTCAGTGAGGCTATTAGTATGGGAGAGCGCATCAATCTCATTAATGGTGCTGAAGAAGTGATGATTATCGGTGGTGCGCAGATCTACGCAGAAGCTTTAGATTTAGCTGATCGCGTTTACCTTACTCGGGTGCATCGCCATGTTGAGGGTGATGCTTATTTTCCGATTTTAGAAAACGCAGCATGGCATGAAATTGCACGTGAAGATGTGGCGGCAAAAGAACCGAATCCATTTGATTTTAGCTATCAAGTCCTGGATCGCATTAAGGCTAGCACTAGCAATCAATACCCCTAAACACTAATGAGGCAGGTCATGTACCCAGTCCTTGCCTGTGCATAAGGACTGGATTGTGAGCTCAGTCTAATAAGCTGAGATCACGCACTGCGCCTTTGTCTGCGCTGGTGACAGTCTTTGCATAGAACTTCAGTGCAGAGCTCACTTGACGTGGCCTTTCTGCCGTCGGCTTCCAGCCATCTTTGCCCTTAGCATCCATATCACTGCGACGTTGAGCCAGTTCATCATCACTCAATAAAACATCAATGGTGCGATTGGGAATGTCTATTCGTATGCGGTCACCTTGTTGAACCAAAGCTATGCTACCACCACCTGCAGCCTCGGGAGATACGTGACCAATGGACAAGCCAGAGGTACCTCCAGAGAAACGACCATCAGTGAGTAATGCACAGGCTTTGCCCAAACCTTTTGTTTTAAGATAGCTGGTGGGGTAGAGCATTTCCTGCATACCAGGGCCCCCTCTGGGTCCTTCATAACGAATGACAATGACGTCACCTTCTTTCACTTTGTCACCCAAGATATCAGCCACAGCTTGATCTTGGCTTTCACAAATGTAAGCTGGGCCTTCAAACAACCAGATGCTCTCATCGACACCGGCGGTCTTAACTACACAACCGTCTTCTGCAAGGTTGCCGGTAAGCACCGCAAGACCACCTTCAGTGGAATAGGCATGAGCCAAATTACGAATACAGCCCTCGGCACGGTCATCATCAACAGTGGGCCAGCGCGTGGCTTGGCTGAATGCAGTTTGTGTTGGTATGCCTGCTGGGCCTGCTGTGTAGAATTTTTTAACTGCGGCATCCTCAGTCACTGTAATGTCCCATTTAGCTAGGGCGTCCCCCATGGTTGGACTATGCACAGTGGGTAATTCTGCGTGAAGTAAACCTGCACGGTTGAGTTCCCCTAATATAGCGAATACCCCACCAGCGCGATGCACGTCCTCCATGTGATACTTTGGTGTACTTGGAGCCACCTTGCATAACTGCGGAACTTTACGAGATAGCTCATCAATATTGGACATATCAAAGTCAATCTCACCTTCTTGGGCGGCAGCCAATAAATGCAATATAGTGTTGGTAGATCCTCCCATCGCAATGTCTAAAGTCATGGCGTTTTGAAATGCCTTGAAACTAGCTATGTTGCGCGGTAACACACTTTCGTCATCATTTTCATAATAACGCTTACATAACTCAACCACCGTGCGGCCTGCCTCTAAGAATAGCTCTTCGCGATCAGCGTGGGTGGCTAATAAGCTACCATTTCCAGGTAAGGATAAACCTAGAGCCTCTGTTAAGCAGTTCATAGAGTTGGCGGTAAACATGCCTGAGCAAGACCCACAGGTTGGGCAAGCAGACCGCTCATATTCGGCGACCTCCTCGTCACTGGCGTTGTCGTCCACAGCGATAACCATAGCGTCCACTAGGTCTAGCTTGCGATCGCCAAGTTTAGTTTTACCCGCTTCCATAGGGCCACCAGAAACAAATACGCAGGGTATATTGAGGCGCATTGCAGCCATGAACATGCCTGGGGTGATTTTGTCA